>JBKPRU010000168.1:0-14094 GCA_046734675.1 Acidobacteriota bacterium | reverse complement strand
GGTGTCGACGATCGGTCAGGGCACGCTCAACGAGCTCCGCGTGCAGTACGCGCGGCGCCATCAGTTCCGCACCCAGGGCCTGTCGGTCGACGGCCCGGCCGTCACCGTCTCGGGCATCGCGCAGTTCGGCGGCGCGCGACTGGGGGATACCAACTCGGTCGGCTTCGACTTCAATCAGGGCATCACGCAGGTCATCGACAACGTGAGCTGGATTCGCGGCAAGCACGCGTTCAAGGGGGGCGTCGACGCGCAGTTCATCGGCGACAAGCGTGTCCGCGGCGAGCAGTTCCTCTACACCTTCCCGAACAACGCCGCGTATCTCGCGGCCGAGAACGGCACCAACCCGTTCGGCTACTCCACCTTGCAGCAGCTCTTTGGCAACCGTGAAGCCGCCTACGATTCGGCGTTCTACGGTGTCTTCGTGCAGGACGACTGGCAGCTCACGCCGCAGTTGAAGGTGCTGTACGGCATCCGCTACGACCTCTTCGACGTGCCGTCGGCGCGCCCGTTTGCCAGTAACGCCCTCTCGCAGGACTTCACGATCGACAAGAACAACTTCGCTCCGCGCGCCGGTCTGTCGTGGGCGGTCGATGATTCGGCACGGACGGTCGTTCGCGCGTCGGTCGGCTTGATGTACGAGCCGCCGCTCCTCGACTTCTACGACAACGCAATCCTGAACAACGGCGACCCCGCGAGCTTCTCCGTGTCGGTGTCCGGCACGAGCACGGGCGCGCCGCCGTTTCCGACCAGCCTCGCCAACGTGCCGGCAACGTTCGTGCTGCCGCGTCAGAGCGTGAACGGCGTGGATCCGGACTTCCGCACGCAATCGGCCTGGCTGAGCAACGTGCAGGTCGAGCGGGCGTTGCGGACCGACATGTCGGTCTCGCTGGGCTACGTGAATTCCATCGGCCGCAACCTGCCGGTGATGATGGACGTGAACCTGATTCCGACGGGGGATACGCTGCCGGACGGCCGCCCGAAGTACTCGACGCAGGTCAATGGCGCGACCCGCGTCGATCCGACGTTCGATCACATCAACGTGTTCCGCTCGATCGGTGAGTCGACCTACAACGCGTTCACCGCGACGCTGACCAAGCGCATGACGCACGGCTGGCAGGCGCAGGGGACCTACACGCTCGCGAGAGGCGTCGACAACGCGCCGCTCACCGGCACCTACGTCGTCGGCAGCGGTGACGATCGCGTGTCGGATCCGTCGAACCTCGATCGCGACAAAGGCGTGACCCCGTTCAATCAGACGCACACCTTTTCGTTCTCGACGGTGATCGCGCCGGAGTTTTCAGCGTCGACCACCGGCGCGGCGTTCCTCAACAACAACCAGGTCGGCGTCATCCTGCAGGCGAACAGCGGGCTGCCGTTCAACGTCCGCTCGAACGTCGATCTGAATGGCGACGGCGTGCTCAACGATCGGCCGAACGGACTGGATCGCAATGCCGGCCGGCTCGGTCGCGTGCTCAACCTCGACCTCCGCTACTCGCGCTTCGTGCCGGTCCGCAGCGGACAGCGCATCGAGCTGTTCTTCGAGGCGAAAAACCTGTTCAACACGGAGAACATCGCGGGCGTCAACCGTGTGATCACCACGGATGCGCTCGGCAACGTCACCGGCAGCATCCCGCTCGAAGGCTCGGAGTATCCGACCGCCGGCAAGAGCGGCTACGATCAGCGGGTGATGCAGCTCGGGTTGAAATTCGCGTTCTAAGGCCCGGCTTCGGGCTACGGGCCTCAGGCTTCTGGCCTGACAACGGGCTTCGGGCTTCGGGCTTCGGGCCTCCGGCCTGAAGCCTGAAGCCTGACGCCGCGCCGCGTTCGTTGATGTTCATCGACCCATTGCCATACCGCACAGCACTCTTCATCACCATCATCAGCGGCGCGCTCGCATTCTCCGCGGCGCCCGACGCCCAGCTTCGCGTCGCCCCGGTCGCCGAACGTCCCGGCGTTGCGGCGCTCGAACTGGCGCTGCGCAAGCTCGCATCGAGCGGCACGTTCATGCAGACCGACGCCCATCCCGACGACGAGGACAACGCGCTGCTCGCGATGCTCGGCGAGGGACAGGGCATGCGCGCGGCGCTGGTCACGGCCACGCGCGGCGACGGCGGCCAGAACGAGATCGGGCCGGAGCTATCGCAGGCGCTCGGCGTGCTGCGCACCGAGGAACTGCTGGCCGTGCATCGCTTCGACGGCGCCGAGCAGTACTTCACGCGCGCGATCGACTTCGGCTTCTCGTTCAGCGTCGAGGAGTCGATCGAGAAGTGGGGGCGCGACGCGATCGTCGGCGATTACGTGCGCCACATCCGCACCGTCCGTCCCGACGTCATTGTCGGCTTCCTCTGCGGCGGGACCGGCGGCGGCCAGCACCATCAGGCGTCCGCACAGCTCACCGTCGAGGCGTATCGCGCCGCCGCGGATCCATCGAAGTACCCGGAGCAAATCAAAGAGGGCCTGCACCCGTGGCAGGCGTCGCGATTGTTCTGCACGGACATCACCGCGTTCGCGCCGAACCCGCCGCCGCCGACGCCGGACCTGCTGAAGGTCGACGTGTCAGGATTCGATCCGGTGCTCGGCCGCACCTACGCGGAAGTAGGGCTCGAAGCGCGATCGATGCACAAATGCCAAGGTACGTCGCAGCTGCTGCTCCTGCCCGGACAGGCGCAGAACCGCGTCTACAAGCTCCAGGAGTCAACGCTGGGCGACAACGGGAAGGCGCCCGCGCACCTCTTCGACGGCATCGACACGTCGCTCATCGGACTCGTGCGCTTCACCGGCACGCGGCCGCCTGAGCTCCTGACGCCGCTCCAGGAGATCGCGAATCAAGTGAACGCGGCGAAGCGGGCGCTTGCGACCAGCGGCCCCGGCGCGGCGATCTCGCCACTCGCCGCAGGGCTGCGCGCCGTCCGCCAGCTTCGCGCGAACGTGCCGGCCTCCATCACGCCCGATGCACGCTATGAGCTCGATCAGCGGCTCGCGCAGAAGGAACGGCAGTTCCAGGACGCGGTGCTGGTTGCCGCGTCCGTCCGCGTCGATGCGCTGGCCGACGACGGCGTGGTGATCCCGGGACAGCAGGTGACGGTGTCAGCCTACGCGGCGGCGAACCCGTCGCTCGAACCGCGCGTGGAATCGGTCACGTTTGCCGGTTTCGGCGGCGCCCCGCCGACGGGGTGCGCGGGCCAGCTCGCCGGCGGCAAGAGCGTGAGCTGCAAAGCGGTGGTGACGATTCCGCCGTCGACGCACCTCTCCACGCCGTACTGGACGCCGCGCAGCGATGCCGCGCGCTACGACTTCGACGGCGACGTCCCCTTCGGCCTCCCGTTCCGCCCGTCGCCGTTCCGCGCCACCTTTCATCTCGTGATCGGCGGTGAGCGCGTCGAGGTGGAGCGCGTGGTCGCGTTCCGCTACTCGGACGTGATGGCCGGCGAGAAGCGGACGGAGCTGCAGGTGTCGCCGCGCTTCAACGTCCGCACCGATCCGGATATCGCGGTGGTCGCGCTTGGCGATCTTCCACCGAAAGGTGGAAGCTACGGGGCAAACGCTGGGAACGGCGCGAACGCGGGTGTGAGTTCTGACCCTGTAGCTTCCGCCTTCAGGCGGAAGACGATCCGCGTGACGGTTGGGAACAATCTGAAGGGCGGCACCGACGCAACCGTCGCGCTGCAGGCGCCCGACGGGTGGCACGTCGAACCGGCGTCCGCGCCGGTGCACTTCGTCCGCGAGGACGAAGAGGTCACGGTGACGTTCCAGCTGCAGCCGCCCGCCGACGTGCGCCCGGGCGATGTCGCGGTCAAGGCGGTGGCGACGGCCGGGAACGCGCAGTCGGATCTCGGCTACGAAGTGGTCGAGTACCCGCACATCCACCGCCGGCACGTCGTCGAACCGGCATCGACGCGCGTGAAGGTGATGGACGTCAAGATCGGGTCCGGCCTGCGCGTCGGCTACATCATGGGGGTTGGCGATCGCGTGCCCGATGCGATCCGGCAGCTTGGCGCGGACGTCACGATGATCGACGCCGACCTGCTCGCCGCCGGCAACCTGTCGTCGTTCGACGCCATCATCGTGGGCGTGCGCGCCTACGAACGCCGCCAGGATCTGCGGGCCAACAATCAACGGCTGCTGCAGTACGCGGAGAACGGCGGCACTGTGGTCGTGCAGTATCAGCGCAACGAGTTCAACGACGCGCAGTATGGGCCGTTCCCGGCAAAGACGACCTCCGATCGCGTCACCGACGAGAACGCGCCCATCGAGGTGCTGGTGCCGGCCGATCCGGTGTTCACCCGCCCGAATGCGATTGGGCCGGAGTCGTGGACCGGCTGGGTGCAGGAACGCGGCACCTATTTCCTCGGGCAGAAGGATCCGCGCTACGTCGATCTCGTGCGCTCGCGCGATCCGTTCCCGTACAATGCCGGCGACAAGACGGGCGCGCTCGTCGAAGCGCACGTCGGCAAGGGACGCTGGTACTACGTCGGCCTCGGCCTGTGGCGTCAGCTGCCGGCGGGAGTCGACGGTGCGTATCGCCTGCTCGCGAACCTGCTGTCATCGGGGAAGCAGTAGCCGTGCGGTTCTCACCCGAGTACGTCCGCCTCGTCCTCAACGAAAATTTCGAAGACGCGAAGGCGCAGTTCCTCGCGCCGCTGATGGCGATTCACTACGCGCATCTCGTCATGCTGACCGAACAGGGGATCGTCAAGGCTGACGAGGCGCATGCGATTCGCGCCGCCCTCGACGCGATTTCGATCGATGAGGTGCGCAAGGTCCAGTACGACGGAACCTACGAGGACCTCTTCTTCTATCTCGAACGGCTGATCGTGCAGCGGTCGGGCGACGACATCGCCGGCCGCCTCCACACCGCCCGCTCGCGCAACGACATCGACATGACGATGTATCGCATGCAGCAGCGGGAGATGATCCTGGCGATCGTCGACGGGGTCCTGTCGCTGCGGCGCGTGCTGCTGGCGCTCGCGACCAGGCATCGCGAGCACGTGTTCGCGGCGCACACGCACACGCAGCCGGCCCAGCCGACGACCATCGCGCATTACCTGCTGGCCGTGATCGAGCAGCTGGAGCGCGACACCGTGCGGCTCGGCGCCGCCTACGCGTCGACCAACCGGAATCCGCTCGGCGCCTGCGCGATCACGGGCACGGGATTTCCGATCGATCGCGCGCGCACCGCCGAACTGCTTGGCTTCGACGGCAGCACCGGCAACACCTACGGCAGCATTGCGACGGTCGACTACCTGCTCGAGAGCGTCAGCGCCGCGGCCGTGATGCTCGCCGGACTCGGACGGGTGCTGCAGGACTTGCTGCTCTGGTGCACGAGCGAGTTCGGCTACCTGCGGCTCTCCGACGCGTTCGTCCAGTGCAGCAGCATCATGCCGCAGAAGCGTAACCCGGTCGCGCTCGAGCACGCGCGCGCGATTGGCAGCAAGGCGCTCGGACAGGCCTCGGCGATCGTGCTCGCCGTCCACAACACGCCCTTCGGCGACATCGTCGACACCGAGGACGATCTGCAGCCGCTCGTCACGCAGATGTTCACGGATGCGGCGCGCGCCGTGATGCTGGTCGCGGCGGCGATGGCGCACGCCGAGTTCGACGTCGCGAAGCTCGAAGCGCGCGCCGAGCAGGGGTGGATCACCGTCACGGAGCTCGCCGACACGCTCGCGCGCGAGCACGGGGTGCCGTTCAGGGCGGGGCACACGATTGCCGCGCGCCTGATTCAGAGCGCGCGCACCAACCCCGAACGTCCGCTGTCGATCGCGCTCGGCGACATCGCGAAGGACGTGGCCGGACTCGAGCTTGGCTACGACGAAGCGGCGCTGAACGAGATTCTCAGCCCGCGACACTTCGTCGACGTGCGCAAGACCCACGGCGGTCCCGCGCCATCGGAAACGCTCCGCGCGATCGAGGCCTCCGAGGAGGCGCTTCGGGTCGACGATCGATGGATGAGGGACACGCGCGAGCGCCTCGCCCGCGCGTCGGCGTTATTAAACAAGGTGAGTGGGGAGCTCTGACGCCGGGCGAGGTGTACTGACGGTAGGGCGCTTCTTTAGAAGCGCCATCAGGCCGGCGCACCTGAAGGTGCGCCCTACCCAGAAGCGCCATCACGTTGGCGCACCTGAAGATGCGCCCTACCGCACTTCTTCAGCAGCCGACTACAGCGTCAGCACCCAGTGCTTGCCCATGTCGACGGGCAGCTCCGTCAGCAGCAGATCGACCAGCCCCGGTCCGTACCTGGCGAGGAAGTAGACAACGCCAAGCGTGCGTTCCTGCGGGTGACCCTCCGGAAAGGCCTGCGCCTGCGCACGCGTGTACTGGCGGCGCAGCGTCTCGTCACGGCGCTTGGCTGCGTGAATCACCTTGCCGTGCAGCGACTTCAGCTCGTGCTGCATCTTACCGTGCGTGGTCCTGGCCGCGCCGGCGAGCGTGGGATCGAGCGCCGGCAAGACCTCGATGATGCGCTGCATCGCCTGCTGAATCTGTCCGTCGGCGTCGCGCAGCGCCTGCTCGACCTCCGCCGGCAGCTGCGACTCGAGCAGACGATTCAGCGCCGATTCGTCCTGCGGCTGCAGATCCTCGAGCGGCAGCGCGTACTTCGAGAGGAACCGCGCGGTGCCCGAGTCGAGCAGCGTCGCCGTCGCGCGCGGATACATGAGCGGCATCGGCAGGCCGAAGTGCTCGTAGACCCCGCGCAGCTGTCCGAGATATGCGAGCTCGCTCGGGCCGGCGACGTAACAGATCGTGGGGAAGAGCGTGTCCTGCACAATCGGCCGGAGCAGCACGTTCGGGCTGAATCGCTCGGGATGCGCCGCCGCTTCGCGCCGCACCGCGTCGGCCGAGTAGGTCTCGTCGCCGACGACGAAGCCGTCGCCCTGGCGGCGAATGGATTTCCTGCCGTGATTGAGATGGAAGAGCGACACGCTGTCGGGCTGTGGCACGACCTGCGGTGCGTGGCCGCGAGCGGCGAGCGCCTGGCCCGCTTCGGCGGCCAGTGCTGCCGTGCGTCCGGGCGATGAGAGCTCGCGTCCGAAGACCTCCGCGACGAGCGGCTTCGCCGCGGGGTCCGCGGACTCGTAGACGACGAGCCCGTGCGCGCCGAGCAGCTGCTCGAGCCACGTCGCGAAGGCGCGTCCCATGCCGGCGCCCGCGCGCCACGCGTGGCGGACTTGTTCGATGGTGTCGGGGGTGAACTCGGTCTGCGGCAGCGCCGCGTGGAGCTCCTCGATGGTCTGCTCGACGCGCTCGTCCAGCGTCAGTCGCGCCACCGGACGTTCGCCCGCCCCTTCGACGGACGCGAGCGTGACGGTGCGCGGCTGGAACTCCGCATCGAGCACCGTACAGCTTCGTACTTCTTCCCAATCGTGATCTTCGGCGTCCACCCAGAAGATGGCGACGGCGGGCACGCCGTGCGTCTGTTCGGTGCGCCGCGCGAGCTGCAGCGCGGTCACGGCCTTCAGCAGCGTGAACATCGGGCCGCCGAAGACGCCCGCCTGCTGACCGGTGACGACGGCGACGGTGGATCGATCCGCGAGTCGCGCGGCGGCGTCGCGCGCCGCCGCCGGGGCGCCGCGCTGCTGCTGTTGTGCGCGCAACAGAGCGGCGACGTCCGCACGCTTGCGCTCGTGCGCCTGCGTGCGCGCGATGGCCGCGCTCCACGCCGCAGGGTCAGCGGGACTTCCCGCGTAGAGTCCGTCGACCCGCGGATAGTTGTAGGCGTACTCGCCCGCGAGCGGACGCACCCACGGCACTCGGCGCACGTCAACCGCCGAGGCACGCAAGCGACCGGCAGACTCGGCAGCGGCAAGGGGAGCGGCGGGTTCCGCTGACACGGTGCCGTACTCTCTCAGAGGGTTTGGAAAGCTGTCAAGGCGCGGCATCTCATCGGCCTGTGACGCGCGCGCCGCGGCTGAGGATCCCGTCTGCGCCTACGGAAAATGGGACACTCACACTTCTACGCACATACCTGCAGAAGTGTGAGTGTCCCGCTTCCCGCCCCTGCTCTGGCGAACTGTGACTGGCTGACGTTCCGTGTTACATTTTGTTGATCGAACTGACGACGCCGAGGAGATCGTTCGCTGACCAGAGAGGATTCCAACGCCTTCTCCCCGCCGCCTGCGTTCGGCCCCTTCCGGGTGCTGCACCAGATTGGCGTGGGCGCGCTTGGTCCCGTTTTTCGCACCTACGAGCCCACCCGCGACCGCCTGGTCGCCGTCAAGGCCTTCCGTCTCGACATCGTTCCCGAACAGGCTCAGGCGCTCGCGGATGAATTGAGCCGCCCGACCGAAGCCGGACTGTTCCACCCGTCGATCGTCGAGCCGATCGCCGCGGGCGTCGAAGGCACGCTCGCGTATCGCGCGGAAGAGTATGTCGCGGCCGAGTCGCTCGACGTCGCGATGCGTCATTACGCGCCGGCCCCGCTCGACAAGGCCCTGCCGTTCATCACGCAGCTCGCCGGCGCCATCGACTTCGCGCGCGCTGCCGGGGTCGGACACGGCGCGCTGCATCCGCGCGATATTTTCGTCACCCCTGACGAAGCTCGCGCCACCGGCTTTGGCGTCGTCGAAGCGCTCGAGCGCATCGGGATCCGCGCGCCGGTGCGCCGGCCGTACAGCGCGCCCGAGCGCATTGCCGGCGCCGACTGGAGTACACCGGCCGACGTCTTCGCACTCGCGGCGATTGCGTTCGAGTTGCTGACCGCGCGCCGCCCGTCGGGCACGGGCGCGCAGATTGGATCGCTCGGGCGCGACGGCGATCACGTGGACGCGATCCAGGCCGTGCTCGCGCGCGCCATGGACGACGATCCGGCGCGGCGATATCCGAGCGCTCTCGCGTTTGCGAGCGCGTTGGAGTCCGCGGGGCGCGGGCAGTCGATCACGGATGCGGTCGCGACGGTCAATGCGATCGCGACCGCGGATCCCGAGTCCCTAGTCCTTGGTCCCGAGTCCCAAGTCCCTGGTCCCGAGTCCGGAGTCCCGAGTCCACAGTCGCGAGTCTCGAGTCGCGAGTCGCGAGTCTCCAGTCCCGAGTCGCGAGTGGTTACTCCCGAGTCGCTGGGTGCGCGCGATGAGGCTCGCGACGCGGATAGCGCGCGGACGGAGGCAGGACGTGACGCATTCCTGATGGGCGCGGCGTACGGCGCCGTTTCTGACGCGACGCGGCCGACCCGTCCGGTCCCGACGCCAGGGGAATTCGAGATCGAAGAGCGGCTCGATCCGCTGCACGCCGCGATCGAGGACGAATCGATCGCCGAACCGCGGCGGCTCGAGTTCGACGAGCCGCCGACCGCTCCGGTCGCCGACATGCCGCTGGCCCGCGGCGACGATCGCGAACGGTTCGCTGACGATTTCGTCGCAGCGCAGCAGGCGCAGGCTGACGCGCGGCGGCCGCTCGAAGCGTCGTCTGAGACGGACGCCGACACCGCCCCGACCTACACGCCGGCGGAGCCCGCGTATGCGACGACCGGGTCGGTGTACCCGGCCGACGCCGTCGACGTGCCGGAACGCTCGCGGCCCGCGGTCCTCCCGATTGCCGTCACGCTCGTGCTCGGCTTGCTCGCGGGCTTCGCGGCCGGCTACTTCGTCGGCAGCCGCGATCGCGTGTCGCCCGACGAGACCCTGACCGAGTCGACCACGGACGCGGGCGCGCCGTCGGGAGCCGCGCCGACCGCAGGCGCACGGCAGTGGAGCGAGCAAGCGGTCACCGGACGAAAGCCGCCGGCAGCAACGGCCGCGCCGCCCACAGAACCACCGACCGTGCCGGACGAAGGCGGCGGCGCCGCGGCGCCGCGCGCGAGCGCACCGGCACCGCGTCCCGAACCGGCGGTGACGCGCGGACAGATCGTCGTGCGATCGACGCCATCGCGCGCCAACGTCACGATCAACGGACGCTGGCGCGGTCGCACGCCGCTCACGCTCGACGATCTGCCGCTCGGCAACTACGTCGTGCGGGTGGTGCAGGAAGGCTATGACGTGGCGCGCGAAGACGTGCCGTTGACCGCGAAGTCCGCGCAGCACACCGTTGACCTGCGGCTGCAGCGCTCGGCTCGTCCGACCGCAGCGGCGCCCGCCCCGGCCGCTCGCCAGCGTCCCGCGACGTCGCCGCGCCCACCGGCCGTCGCGCCGTCCGCGCCCGAGACTTACACGGGCGAACTCTTCGTCGACTCGCGTCCGCAGGGCGCGAGCGTCCTGCTCGACGGCAAGGTCGTCGGCAAGACGCCGCTGCGGCTCCCCGCTGTTGCGATTGGATCGCACGTCGTGCGGCTCGAGCTCGCGGAACACAAGCCGTGGTTCTCGACCACGCGGGTCACCGCCGGCGAGGTCAGCAAGGTGACCGGCTCGCTCGAACGATTCCAGGATCAATGAAAGCTATTCTCGCGCTCGAAAACGGCATCTGGTACGAAGGGGAAGCGGCCGGTGCCACCGGGCAGACCGGCGGCGAAGTCGTGTTCAACACCAGCATGACCGGCTATCAGGAAGTGCTCACCGATCCCTCGTACGCGGGCCAGATCGTCGCGATGACGGCGCCCGAGATGGGGAACTACGGCGTCGCGCCCGACGACCAGGAGTCGCGCGCGCCGCAGGTGGCCGGGTTCATCATTCGCGACGAGTCACCGATCGCGAGCAACTGGCGCGCCGACGCGACGCTGCGCGATTATCTCGTCGCCCACGGCATCGTCGCGATCTCGGACATCGACACGCGCGCGCTGACGCGCGTGCTGCGCTCGGCGGGCGTAATGCGGGGCGTCATCGCCACCGGCGAGGCGGACCCGCGCGAGCTGATCGAGCGCGCGCAGAAGCTGCCGCTGATGGAAGGCTCAGACCTCGTGCTCGGCGTCACGTGCGCGCGGCCGTTCGAGTGGACGCCGGTCGGCGTCGACGACGAGTTCGCGCCGCCGCCGCAGCGTCATCCGCGGCGCAACCTGCGCGTGGCCGCCTACGACTTCGGGATGAAGTGGAACATCCTGCGCCGCTTCACGGCCTACAACTGCGACGTCACGGTGTTCCCCGCGACCGCGCCGGCGTCGGATCTGCTCGCCAGCAAACCGGACGGCATCTTCCTGAGCAACGGTCCCGGCGATCCGGCGGTGCTCTCGTACGCAATCGGGCACGCGAAGCAGCTCGTCGAGGCCGATGTGCCGACCTTCGGCATCTGCCTGGGCCACCAGATCCTGTCGCTGGCGATGGGCGGCCAGACCTACAAGCTGAAGTTCGGGCATCGCGGCGCCAACCATCCGGTGAAAGAGCTCGACTCCGGCAAGGTCGAGATCACGTCGCAGAACCACGGCTTCGCGGTCGACCCGGAGACGCTGCCGTCCGACGTCGCGGTCACGCACGTGAATCTCTATGACGGCACCGTCGAAGGGCTGCGCCACAAGACGAAGCCGGTGTTCTGCGTCCAGTACCATCCGGAAGCGTCGCCGGGGCCGCACGATGCCGATTACCTGTTCCGCCAGTTCGTCGAGGAGATGGAGAAACGCGCGTAGTCAGACACCAGCCGCCAGCCACCAGCAGCGATCAGCTGGCAGCGGGGGGCTGGTAGCTGGTAGCTGGTAGCTGTTTTTATGCCCAAACGCACCGACATCAAGCGCGTCCTCGTCATCGGCTCCGGTCCAATCGTCATCGGGCAGGCGTGCGAGTTCGACTACTCGGGCACGCAGGCCTGCAAGGCGCTCCGCAGCGAAGGCCTCGAAGTCATTCTCGTCAACAGCAACCCGGCGACGATCATGACCGACCCGGAGATCGCCGACCGCACCTACGTCGAGCCGCTGACCGCCGAGATGGTCGCGGCCGTGATCGAGCGGGAGCGCCCCGATGCGCTGCTCCCGACCGTCGGCGGTCAGACTGCGCTCAACCTCGCCGTGCAGCTCGCCGAGCAGGGCGTGCTGCAGAAGTACAACGTCGAGCTGATTGGCGCCTCGATCGACGCGATCAAGGTCGCCGAGGACCGGCTGCTGTTCCGCGATGCGATGAAAGAGATCGGCATCGAGGTGCCCAATAGCCGCTATATCCGGTCGCTCAGAGAGGCGTTCGAGGCGGTCGAGGCGATCGGCTACCCGATCATCATCCGTCCCTCGTTCACGCTCGGCGGTGTCGGCGGCGGTATCGCCTACAACGTCGAAGAGTTCCGCGAGATCGCGCAGCGCGGCCTCAGTCTCAGCCCGGTCCACGAAGTCCTGCTCGAAGAGTCGGTGATCGGCTGGAAGGAATTCGAGCTGGAGGTGATGCGCGACCGCGCCGACAACTTCGTCGTCATCTGCTCGATCGAGAACGTCGATCCGATGGGCGTCCACACCGGCGACAGCATCACGGTCGCGCCGGCGCTCACGCTCACCGACAAGGAATACCAGCGGATGCGCGACATCGGCCGGCGCATCATCCGCCGCGTCGGCGTCGAGACCGGCGGATCGAACATCCAGTTCGCGATCAATCCCGCCGACGGGCGGATCGTGGTGATCGAGATGAACCCGCGCGTCTCGCGCTCGTCGGCGCTCGCGTCCAAGGCGACCGGGTTCCCGATCGCGAAGATTGCCGCGAAGCTCGCGCTCGGCTACACGCTCGACGAGATCCCGAACGACATCACGCGCCTGACCCCGGCGTCGTTCGAGCCGACCATCGACTACATCGTCGTCAAGGTGCCGCGCTGGGCGTTCGAGAAGTTTCCGCGCGCCGATCGCACCCTGACCACGCAAATGAAATCGGTCGGGGAGGTGATGGCGATCGGGCGGACGTTCAAGGAAGCCTTCATGAAGGCCTTCCGGTCGCTCGAGCTCGGACGCGGCAACATGCTGTTTGCGCGGAGCGGCGGGCGGATCAACGCCACCGCCGCGCTCGAACCGGAGGACGACGACGGGGCGCTGCAGCGGTCGCTGGCGGTCCCGAACGATCGCCGCATGTGGGCGCTCTTCACCGCGCTCGACCGCGGCTGGTCGCTCGACGACATCCACCGCCTGACGAAGATCGACCGCTGGTTCCTGACCCAGTTCCAGCAGCTCGTCGAGCTGCAGCAGCAGGCGAGCATGGTCGGCCTGCGCGGCATCTCCAAAGAGATGATGCGCACGTTGAAGCGCGCGGGTTTCGGTGACTGGCAGCTCGGCAGCATCCTCGCCGCCGACGAAGACGCGGTGCGCGCCGCGCGGGTCGAGCAGGGGCTCAAGCCCGCCTACAAGCGTATCGACACCTGCGCGGCGGAGTTCGAGTCGTTCACGCCGTATCTCTACGGCACCTACGAGAAGGAATGCGAGGCGGAGCCGACCGGCCGGCAGAAGGTCGTCATCCTCGGCAGCGGTCCGAACCGCATCGGGCAGGGGATCGAGTTCGACTACTGCTGCGTGCACGCCGCGTTCGCGCTGCGCGAGGACGGCTTCGAGACCGTGATGATCAACTGCAACCCGGAGACGGTGTCGACCGATTACGACACGGTCGATCGGTTGTACTTCGAGCCGCTCACGTTCGAGGACGTCTCGGCGATCATCGCGCGCGAGCAGGAAGCAGGGGGCGAGGTCGCCTGCGTGGTCCAGTACGGCGGGCAGACGCCGCTGAAGCTGGCGCTGCCGCTGCAGCGCGCCGGCATCAAGATCCTCGGCACCTCACCCGATTCGATCGATCTCGCGGAAGATCGCGAGCGCTTCGCGCAGCTGCTCTGGGATCTGGGGATCCCGCAGGCGCCGAGCGGCACCGCGACGTCGCGCGAGGAAGCGCGCGAGGCGGCGATGAAGATCGGCTTTCCGGTGGTCGTGCGGCCGTCGTACGTGCTCGGCGGACGCGCGATGGCGATCGTGTACGACATGGCGGCGCTCGATCGCTACATGACGACCGCCGTGCAGGCCTCGCCCGAGCGGCCCGTGCTCATCGACAAGTTTCTCGAGGACGCGGTGGAGCTCGACGTCGATGCCGTCGCCGACGCGACCGGCGCGGTCGTCATCGGCGGCATCATGGAGCACATCGAGGAGGCCGGCATCCACTCCGGCGACAGCTCCTGTGTCGTGCCGCCGTACCGCGTCGCGGAGCGCCATCTCGATCAGATCCGCGACTTCACGCGCCGTATCGCGCGCGCGCTGAACGTCGTCGGTCTGATGAACACGCAGTTTGCGAT
>JBKPRU010000167.1:0-10680 GCA_046734675.1 Acidobacteriota bacterium | reverse complement strand
GCTCGCTGCGGGTCCTCGGCGCGCGCACCGGCCGCGCCGGCGGCGGCATGCGGCGCCGCGCCACATCTCCCTGCAGATTCCGCGCGATCGTGTTCTGCGGATTGAGCTGCAGGACCGCGTCGATCGCCACCGTCGCTTCGTCGAGCAGCCCGAGCTCCACGCAGCAGCGCGCGAGCCGCGTCCACGCGCCCTGATTGTGCGGCGCCTGTTTCGTCAGCTGCTCGTTGACGCGCTTCGCGTCGATGCCGAAGTCGCCGCGCCGCGCCAGGTCGATCGCCTGCTGCTCCAGCGATAAGATGTCGGCCACACCCGCATCATGGCATGAACTTCAGCGCGTTTCACTGGATCCTTGCGTCGGTCGGCGCGCTCTCGCTCGGGCTCGCGAAGGCGGGCCTCGCCGGCATGGGCCTCGTGTACGTCGTCATCTTCGCGTTCCTCTTCGGCGCGAAGACCTCGACCGGCGTCGCTCTACCGCTGCTCGTGGTCGGCGACGCGTTCGCCGTCACCGCGTACCACGCGCACGCGAACTGGAAGTACGTGTGGCGCATGCTGCCGCCGGCGTGCCTCGGCGTCGCGCTCGGCGCGGGGCTGATGAACCGGATCAGCAACGACGCTTTCAAGCCGACGATTGGCTGGATCATCCTCGCGCTGACCGTGCTGCAGATCGCGCGCATGCGGTGGCCCGACTGGCTCGGGGACGTGCCGCACGCGTGGTGGTTCGTCTGGACGATCGGCCTGGTCGCCGGCGTGACCACGATGATGGCGAATGCGGCGGGCCCGGTGATCCTGATCTACTGCCTGGCGATTTCGTTGCCGAAGTTCGAGATGGTGGGTACGAGCGCGTGGTTCTTCGCGATCGTGAACGCGTTCAAGATTCCCTTCAGCGTGGCGCTTGGCCTGATCCGACCGAACACGCTGCTCGTCAACCTGCTGCTCGTCCCGTTCGTGCTCGTCGGCGTCTTCGGCGGCCGGTGGCTGCTCTATCGGATTCCCCAGCGCGCGTTCGAGATCCTCTCGCTGGCGTTCGCCGCGGTGGCCGCCTTGCGTTTGATTGGCGTGGTCTGATTTGCCGGGTCTAAAGACCCGGCCTACACCTGTCACCTGTAGGGCGGGTCTTGAGGTTAGAGCCGCCGTCAGCTGAGTAACGCTTCGACGTCTTCCTTCTTCAACTCGCGCAGCAGGCCGGCGTCGGCGCGCAGGATCGCATCGGCGAGATCGCGCTTGCTCGCCTGCAGCTGCATGATCTTCTCCTCGACCGTGTTGGTGGCGATCAGTCGATACGCAAACACGTGCCGCGTCTGGCCGAGGCGGTGCGCGCGATCGATCGCTTGTGCTTCCACGGCGGGATTCCACCAGGGATCCAGCAGGAAGACGTACTCGGCGGCGGTCAGGTTGAGCCCGAGGCCGCCCGCCTTGAGACTGATCAGGAACAGGCGGCAGTCCGGATCGTTCTGAAATCGTGTCACGCGCTCCTCGCGGTCGCGCGTCTGACCGTCGAGATATTCGTACGACGTGCCCTCTTCGTCCAGTCGTGCGCGGAGCAGCGCCAGGAGGCTGGTGAACTGCGAGAACACGAGGATCTTGTGGCCTTCCTCGCGCACCTCGCCGAGGAGCGGCAACAGCGCCTCGAACTTCGCCGAGGGGGCGCCCGCGCGGCGCTTGTCGACCAGGGCCGTATGACAGGCCGCCTGACGCAGCCGCAGCAGCGCTTCGAGGATGTGCATTTTCGATCGCGCAAGCCCATCGCGCTCGATGCGGTGCAACAGCGTTGCGCGGTAGTGGTCGCGCAGCTCGTCGTACAGCTCGCGCTGGATGCCCTGCAGCTCGCAGTGCAGCGTGAGCTCGGTGCGGTCCGGGAGCTCCGGGGCGACCTGCGCCTTGGTGCGGCGCAGGATGAACGGCCGCAGCCCGCGCGCCAGCAGCTCCATCGCGTGCGGATCGCGGCGCGCCGCCGCCGCGCTGTGCTTCACGAACATCGACGAAGTGCCCAGCAGTCCCGGGTTCAGGAACTCGAAGAGGCTCCACAGCTCGCCCAGATGATTCTCGACGGGCGTGCCGCTGAGGACGAGGCGATGTGAGGCCTGCAGCAGCCGCGCCGCCTTGGCGCTGGCGGTCGACGCGTTCTTGATCGCCTGCGCCTCGTCGAGGATCGCGTATTCGAAGCGGACGTCCTTCAGGCGGATGGCGTCGCGGCGCAGCGCCCCGTAGGTGGTAATCACCAGATCGTACTTCCGGAGATCCTCGGTCGACCGCGCGGCGCCGCTGAAGTCGAGCAGCCGCAGTTTCGGCGCGAAGCGCGCGGTCTCTTCCTTCCAGTTGAACACCACGGACCGCGGAACAACGACGATCGAGGGAGGCAGCTTGCGCTGTTCGTGGCGCAGCCGATCGAGCCACGCCAGCACCATGACGGTCTTGCCGAGCCCCATGTCGTCGGCGAGGCATCCGCCGACGCCGATCTGGCGCAGGAACGCCAGCCATCCCAGCGCGTCGCGCTGGTAGTCGCGCAGCTGGCCGTTGAACGATGGCGCCACGTCGAGCGGGCCGACGCCGTTGAAGTTGGCCAGCCGCTCGCGCGCGCGAATGAACTGCTCGTCGACATGGATGGTCGGCTGCGAAGCGAGCGCCGCGTCGAGCAGCGCCACCTGCGACATCTTGAAGCGGACGTGATCACCCGACACTTCCCCCATCCGCGCGATGCCGCTCCAGCGGCGCAGCCATTCCTCCGGCACGATGCCGACGGTACCGTCGTCGAGCGTGACGGTGGCGTCGCCGGCCAGCCCGCGGCCGGCCAGCAGCCGCGGCAGCGGCACGATGCGGCCGTCGCCGAAGTCGATGTCACCGTGCAGCTCGAACCAGTCCACGCCCGAGCGCACCTCCGACCGCATCGCGTGCGCGGTGCGGAACGTCCGCCCTTCCGCTTCGACGCGCCATCCTTCGCGAATGAGGATCGACATCACGCGCGAGAACTGATCGGCGCCGATGCCAAGGTGCTGACGCGCGAGCATGTAATCCCAATGCCGCGCGAACCCGAGCTGGGTGAGGCGATTGAGCGCCGCCTGCTCGAACGCCGGGTCGCGGCGAATCAAGACGCGGCGGTCCGGATCGAACGCGGTGGTCGCCTGCCCGGGCGGCACGCGCAGCCCTCCGTACTCGAACGTCACGTCTCCGTCGAGCATCGGAATCGGGCCTTGGCGCGACAGCGGCTTGACGCTGATGCACGGTTTCGGCGACTCGCTGGCGATATCGAAGCGCAGCTCCTCGGGGAGATCGTGCGGGTCGATGCCGGAGCGCGCGAGCACGTCGACGAGGCGCCCGGTCGCGTCGGACGGGATGACCGCGGGACCGGAGCGGCGCAGCTGCATCAGCCACGCGAACGCGCCGCGCGCATCGAGCCGCCCCACTGTGCGTCCGTGGAAGACGTAGCCGTCGATCACCATCCACGGCTCGCGGACGGCCAGACGATCGCTGCCGCGCACCAGCGCCCCATCGATGGAGAACGACTTGTCGCCCGAGCCGTGCACGATTTCGAGATGAAACGTCCACGACTCCCCTTCGTCCCACGCGATCGGGACGATCTCTTCGCCGGGCTGGGGCCTGATGCGGAGCAGCGCGCGCCCGGACTGCACGACGAGCGGCAGCACGCGATCGACCAGCGGACCGGTCAACCTGAACGTGGCGCGTCCGTAGAGGCCGACGTACGCCGTGCTGTAGGGATCCGGCGCGCCCAGGAGCAGCGTGATGATTTCGCGATCGACCGGCTCCGGCAGCGCGCTCGCCTCGCTCAACGAGATGGAGGTCGATTTGGGCTTCCCCCAGTCGCCGTTCTTCTTGCGCGTCCGGGTGTGCACTTCGAGCGCGAGCCCTTGGCCCGCGAGCGTCGATGCGCGATCGATGACGTAGACGATCTGCGCGCCCGCGAACTTCCCGACCGGACGTTGCGCGTCGGCTTCCGAGAGGCTCCGCGAGAACTCTTCGAGGAAGCGCTCCCACGCGGCATGGGCGCGTCTCTCGCCCGGCTCGGCGACCTGCCGGAACGGTCTCGTCCGCAGCTCGGGATCCGACAGGTCTTCTTCATCGACCGGTTCGAGCACGGGGTCGGCGGGCATGGTGCCGTCACCGAGCAGCAGCTGATTGCGTTCCGCGGCCAGGAGCGCCGCCCAGATGTGTTTGCAAATCGTCAGTCGATCGATGAAGTACGGACATTCGCACGAGGCCGAGAACGCCTCGCCGTCGCGGCGGATCGTGACGTGATAATCATGCGATCCGCGCACCGTGGCGTCGGCAGACCACGCCGTGCCCTCGATCCGCGTGACGGCTCCTTCGAGAAAATACAGGCGTCCCTTGGCGCGGCTTCCGCCCGGCACGTCAGACGCGAGGGCCTGAGTGAGCGACACGCTCATCGGGTTCGAAGTCTCACGACGGTGCCCCATGGGTCGGCCACGCGCCATGCGTCCGGTTCTTCCGTGACGGCATACCCGGCGCCTTTCAGACTTTCCGCCGCCCCGCGCGCCTGTTCACGGTCCGCGACGGTGATGTCCCACGAGAGCAGACGCGCGTGATCGTCCGCAGCCGGAGGGCCCGACGACCACGTGTTCGTGCCGAGATGATGGTGATAGCCGTCGGCCGAAAGGAACAACGCGCCGGGATAGTTCCATACGACCTTGTCGAACCCGAGCGCGGAGTGATAGAAGGTCGCCGCTTCATCGAGGTCGCCGACGTGCAGGTGGACGTGGCCGATCACCGTCCCGCGCGGCATCCCGGTCCACGCCTGATCGCCTCCCGCACTCACGAGACTGCGCACATCGAGCGGCTTCGTCGTCATGTATAGCTGCGGGCCATCGTACCGCCACGTGCTGCGCGGGCGATCGGCGTAGACCTCGATCCCGAGGCCATCCGGATCGGTGAGGTAGATCGCTTCGCTGACGGCGTGATCCGCCATCCCGGCGCGCAGCCCCTGGGACGCGAGGTGTGCGATGAAGCGTCCCAGCGCCGCGCGATCCGGCAGCAGGATCGCGAAGTGGTACAACCCGAGCACGCCGCCGTGCGGCACCGGCTTCACGCCCGCCTTCTCGCACAGCTCGATCAGCACGTGGTCGTCATCGTGCGGCGTCAACGTCGCGGTGTTCCCCTGGCGCGAGGCGACGCGCAGGCCGAGCGTGTCGCGGTAGTAGGCGAGCGACCGCTCCAGGTCGCGCACCTGCAGGCGCACGGGACCAAGACGCACGTCACCTGTGAGCCGAAAGCCTGCCGGCGCGATTCCGTGCTGCTCCGCCATGCGTTTCTCCGTCTTGCTCTTCCGTCTTCCGTCAACTTTACTCAGGGCGCGCGGGGCCCCACCCCCGCGCGCTGCGGGCTCGTCTCGCTTCGCTCGCTCGCCGAGGCCGCAGGCGCTCCGCCGTCGCGTGGTACCATCCCGCGACAATGACCCTCCCGTCGGTGACCTCCCCACCCACGCGCCGCGTGCTTGGCTTCTGGACCGCCGTCGCGCTCGTCATGGGGAACATGATCGGGTCCGGCGTCTTCCTGCTGCCCGCATCGCTCGCGCCGTATGGCGGCATCAGCCTGATCGGCTGGTGCGTGTCGGCGACGGGCTCCGTCCTGCTCGCGCTCGTGTTCGCGCGCCTCGCGCGATTGAATCCGAAAGCGGGGGGCCCCTATGCCTACACGCGACAGGCGTTCGGCGATCTGGCCGGCTTCCTCGTCGCATGGGGCTACTGGATCTCGATTTGGTCCTCCGAGGCGGCGCTCGCCGTCGCGCTCGTGGGTTACCTCGATCCCTTCCTCCCGTCGATCGTGCGTGTTCCCTCGTCGGCGGCGCTGCTGGCCATTGGCTTCGTCTGTCTTCTCACCGCGCTCAACGCGATCGGCGTTCGCGCCGCCGGCCGCCTCCAGCTCGCCACGACGATTCTCAAAGTGCTGCCGCTCGCGCTCGTCGGCCTCGGCGGACTCTTCGCGATCGATCCCTCGCACTTCGCGTTGGCGACGACGAACGGACAGAGCGTCGCGGCGGCGATCTCGGCAACCGCAACCTTGACGCTGTGGGCGTTTCTCGGACTCGAGTGCGCGACCGTGCCGGCCGACAGCATCGAGACGCCCGAGAAGACGATCCCGCGCGCGACCGTCACGGGCACGGTCGTCACCGCTGCTATCTACATTATTAGTACCGTCGGCGTGATGGGGGTCCTCGCCCCCGCCGCGCTTGGCGCCTCGACCGCGCCGTACGCCGACGCGGCGCGCGTGCTCATCGGACCTCAGGCGGCCGCGTTCGTCGCCGTGGGTGCCGCGATCTCGTGCTTCGGCGCGCTGAACGGGTGGATCCTGATGGCCGGCCAGCTGCCGCTGGCGGTCGCCGAGGACGGGCTGTTCCCGGGCGTGTTCGGGGCGCGCTCGCCGACCGGCACGCCCGCCCGCGCGATGATCATCGCGGCGATCCTGGCAAGCGGCCTCATCGCGATGAACTTCAGCCGGACGCTCGTCCAGCTCTTCACGTTCATCATCCTGCTCTCGACGCTCAGCACGCTCGTGCCGTATGCGTTCTGCTCGCTCGCGGGCTTCATGCTCGGGCACGAGGCGCGCGCGGTGCGTATGACCCGCGCCGCCGCGGGCATCGCCGCGCTCGCCTTCGCGTACGCGCTCTACGCGATCATCGGTGCCGGCGCGGAGGTGGTCTACTGGGGGTTCGTCCTCCTCCTGGGCGGGCTGCCCGTGTATGTGTGGGTGGTGCGGCACGGCGGCGGGGGGACCGACTGACGGGCGGAGTACAATCCTCCTCGACCTTGCGCTCGACGGGCCCCTTCGCGGCGCTGCAGCGCCGCCCGAAATTCCTTGTCGTCGCCTTCACCGCGACCGTGTTCGTGTTGGTCGTCGCGATGCAGGCGAACCACCTGAATGTCGCGCGGCGCCGGGCGCTCAACGGCGCCCAGGCGCGCGCCGAGAATCTCGCGTTCGTGCTGTCGGAGTATGTGCGCGGCTCGTTCGCGCTCGCCGACCAGTCGCTCCGGCAACTGATCGTGCACGCCCGGCGCGTGGGCGGCCCGGGCGCCGGAGCCGAGGCGTGGGATCCGATCCTGGCCGCCGCGAAAGCGGCGCTGCCGGGCGGCGGATCGATTACCGTGACGGACGCCGCCGGCACGATCCTGCACTCGACCCAGTCCGCCATCATCGGCGCCTCACGCCGGGACAACTACATCTTCAAGCAGCTCTCGACGCTCGATCGCGACGTGCTGGTCGTCGATCGACCCTTTCAGACCGTCGTCGAGCCGAAGTCGTACATCCTGCCGATTGGCCGCCGCCTGACCAGGGCGGACGGTGCCTTCGACGGCGCGGTCGTGGCGGTGCTCCTGCCGGAGCGCTACCGCGAATTCTTCCGCACCGTCGACGTCGGACGCCAGGGCCTGACGTGGGTCCTCCATCCCGATGGTGTCGTGCTCTTTCGCGAGCCGTCGGACACGAACCCGATCAACGAGGCGGCCACCGACAATCCGATCCTGCAGGCGGCGCAATCGAATCCGCGGGGCGTGATCGCGCGTCCGCTGCAGGAAGGGGGTCCGGAGTTCATCACCGCCTACCGCACGATTGACTCGCCGCCACTCGTCGTCGGCGTGTCGATCAGCCGCGACGAGGTGCTCGCCGACTGGGATCGTCAGGTGCGATCGTCCGCGATCGCGCTTGGCGCGCTCGCGTTCCTCGTGGCCGGCATGGTTGGCGTCGTGTTCCGCGAGATGAACGCGCGGGGCAAGGCCGAACAGGACCTGCTGGACGTGCAGCGTATCGAGTCGGACCGGCTGCGCGCGGCGAATGAACGACTGGAGGACGCGCTGGAGAAGGAACAGCGCGCCCGCCGCGAGACGGAAGCGGCCGGCTATCTCAAAGACGAATTCCTGATGACCGTGTCGCACGAACTGCGGACGCCCTTGACGGCGATCTACGGGTGGGTGCGCGTCCTCGCCGGCAAGGACATGACCCGCGAGCAGCAGCTCCGGGCGTTGGCGGCGGTCGAGCGCAACGCCCTGGCGCAGACGCGGCTCATCGACGACCTGCTGGACGTCTCACGCGCGATCAGCGGAAAGCTGCGCATCGAGTCGCGTGCGGTCGATCTCTCGGGCGTCATTCATCGCGCCGTCGAGACGCTTCAGTCGGCAATCTCCGCCAAGTCGATCGCCTTCACCACGCGCGTCGCGCCGGACCTCGAGCCAATCGCCGGCGACCCGGATCGTCTGCAGCAGATCGTATGGAACCTGCTGTCGAACGCCATCAAGTTCACGCCGGAGCGCGGCACCGTCGATCTCAGCGTGTCGCGCGTCGGACGCCAGGTCGAGATCGCGATCCGCGACAGCGGCACGGGCATCCCCGCGGAGTTTTTGCCCTATGTGTTCGAACGTTTCCGCCAGGCGGACGCCGGCCTGCGGCGGCGCTACGGCGGGCTCGGCCTCGGCCTGGCGATCGTGCGGCATCTCGTCGAGCTGCACGGCGGGACCGTGACGGCGGAAAGCGCGGGCGAAGGACAGGGTTCGACGTTCCGGGTGCTGTTGCCGGTGCCCCCGGCGGGCACGGAGCCGGCGCCCGGCCAGCGGGACCAGGCGCGCGACACGGCATCGACCTAGGCGCGCTCAGCGCAGCTTCAAGTCACCGGCGAAGAGCTTCGCGCGGACGCGGTACTTGCCCGGCCCCGACCACGAGAGCGATCGGAAGATGCCGCCGGTGGAGCGATGGAACGGCGGCGCGGAAATCTCGCCGAAGCGGACCGTCGCGTCGACCGCGCGATATTGCTGCGCGTCGCCGACGTCGATCGTCACGTCGCCGGCCCACATCGACAGGTTCTTGTTGCCTTCCACGTCCCGGACCTCGAGATCGCCCGCGTTCAGATCGACGTCCAGGTCGGAACGCATCGGCAGATCGATCTCGAAGCGGGCGCCGCTGTTGTGCGGCGCAATCGTCCAGATGGTGGCTCGAGAGCCCTTCACCTCGATGTCCGCGTGAATCCGATCCTGCAGGTAGGTCTTGGTGGTGGACCACCGCACCTGGATGCGGTCGTCGGCGCGTCCACGGATGCGGTAGGCCGCGGCCGCAAGATTCAGCCGCACCGTTCCGCCTTTGGAAAACGTCCGATCCGCTGATTGCGTGGACCGAGCACTGGAGGGAACCGCTACGAGGACCGCCGCCGCAAGCGCCAGCATCGCGAATTTCATGCCCGCCTCCATCCGCTACTGGACGGAGGAAGCGCACTGAAAGTTCGAACGTCGCCGCGTTGGCTCCATTGGGTTCCACGTAGGCCGGGTCTCCCGGCGTCGTCAGGTGCCGCCGCCACCTTGCGAGGCGGGGCTGAAGACCCGCCCTACGTGATGTTGGCAAAGACTGCGACCAGCTGGTCTGCGCTCAGACCTCGAGGTAGTCGGCAAAGGCGGGAGCGCAAAGCGTAGGCCAGACCGCACCACACGCTTTGCACTGCCGCCACTCGAAGTGGATCCCTTCACCGACGCGGGTGTCGCCTGCCTCGCACGCGCACCGGCGCACCGGGACCCAGTCCTCGAGCCTCCGGCCTCCGCGCGACACGGCGCGTCGTTGTTCTTTTCTCCGTTCGTCGAAGGTCATAGGTGCGCGACGACATAGCAAGGCTTCCGCCAAGGCGATTTGCTGAGGAAAACCGCGAGAGTCGCGATTTCGTACCCCGACGCCAAGGACAACCGATTGGCCGAAGCGCGGCGCCGACCTCGATTCCAGAGGGCGGGGAGTCGGCCGCGTGGCCAATTTTTGGCCGGGACTATCTCCGGAGAGCGCCTGCGATCGCCGCGAGCGACGTTCGCGAGACGGCCCGCAGCGCGCGGGGGTGTGGCCCCCCGCGCAGTAAGAGATGGTTGCGACCGATCCCGTCACCCACACGAGCGCCGACTGGAGTGCGGCATACAGCTGGTCGCGCGCGCCGCCGAAGCTGTGATTGCGCGCCTCGATGGCGATCAGCCGCCGGCGCGGCGTGTCGACGCCGAACAGCATGCGCGCGGTCTCGGCCGGCAGGTAGTGGTCCCGCGTGGACTGAATGACCGCCAGCGGCAGGTCTTCGAGCAGTGGCAGGTACTCGTAGACGTCGACCATGACGCGGTGCGCGTCACCTTCGTGCGCCAGGCGCCGATACCACTGCACGTACTCCTCTTCCTGAGTCAGCGCGACCGCGACGACTCCCGCGACGCCGCCGCGCAACCCTCCCTCGCCTGCCGCGACCACCGACAGGCCCGCGCCTCGTGAGACGCCTACCAAGACGACCGGATGCGCGACGCCAAGAGCCAGCACCTGGCGGGCCGTCGCGATGATCTGCGCGTAATCTGACGCAAGCCGCTCCGGGGTCGTCGTGTCCGAGGCGGAGCCGAGATGTTTGACGTAATCGTGAGCGTCGAACGCGACGATGGGGTAGCCCCAGGAGACGAGATGGTGATACGTCGCGAGATCCTTGCGATGCATTCCACCGTCGCCGGTCGCGAACACGATGAGCGGCTTGAGCGTGGCCTCCGACGCCGTGGCGCCGTTGGCAAAATGCAGTGTCAGGGCGTGCGCGTTGAGCGTGAGCGCGCGCCCCGGCAGCTCGGGTGGCACGTGTGCGCCGCAAGCCGACGCAAGGCACGCCGTCACGAGTATCACGGCAACCCGCGGCTTACGCGTGGCCAACGGCGAGCCTGCCTTCCCGCGTGC
>JBKPRU010000166.1:0-3879 GCA_046734675.1 Acidobacteriota bacterium | reverse complement strand
GCTGCAGGGTTCCCTGCGACAGCGTGGTCGGGACGAACCACGCCTCGCTCGCCGGGAGCATGCGGCCGGTGCTGTAGTCGGTCACGAACGGCGTGCCGGTCTCCTCGGAGTGGGCCTTAAGGTATTTCGCGAGGCATCCCGAGGTGCGGAACGGGAAGGGCGTCCCTTCCTTCGTGAGGATCTCGGCGGCGAGCTTCGTCTCGCTGATCGTTGCGCGGCAGCGGAAGCACCGGTCGCCAACCTGCACCGGCGCCGGCCGAATCGACGAACACGCGGCGAGCAGGGCCGCGACGGCAACTGCGGATCTCCATTTCATAGACCCCTCCGCTTACGCTCGAGGCGTTGTGCAACCGGCGGTCCAGCGGGAGATTCGGGGGATTCCCGAGCAATTCGTCGAGTGGCGGTTGGACGGCGCGACGCCGCGCCGGGATCCCGGCAACCACGGCGGCGGTGCGATCGATCCACCACGGATGCACGCGGATGGACACTGATGGACCGGACAAGCGTTTCACGTTGTCGGTGCGACACACGAACGTTGACATGTTTGTGCGGCCACCCATCGCCGAGGCGCGCCACCGGCGCGCCCGGCGGAGCGGAGCGGGGATCATGGGGCCCCCGCGAGCGACGCCGTAGGGGGTCCGGGGGCGGAGCCCCCGGACCTAGCGCGGATGGGCGAATTGAGAGGCGCGGGGAATCAGATCGAAGGAGACGGCGTCCGGGACGGTGGTGTGCCAGTAGCCGTTCCACCGCGCGAAGCCGACGATGCCGAAGAAGAGGATCGCGATGGCCGCCGCGAGCGCCCATGGCGGCACGACGGCGTGTCGGCGCTTCAGCCCGATCTTCAGATCGAGCGCGCCGGCCGCCGGGCAGATCGCCACGCACGACATGCACGCCGTGCACTCCGCGGACTGGATCGAGAGCGCCGTATCGACGGGCAACCCCGCCGGGCAGGCCTTCGCGCATTTCGCGCAGTCGATGCACGCGTCGGGGTTGCGGCGGATGCGTGTCGGGCTGACCAGCGCGACGAGTCCCATCATGGCGCCGTAAGGACAGAGATATCTGCACCACACGTTCTTCACGACGACGGACAGCGTGACCAGAGTCATGAGCACGATTGCCGTCGTCTGTCCCATGCGGCGGAAGAAGTCGAGCATCTTCACGTCAGCGACCCTGCCGTAGGGACTCCCGAGGAACTCGCGAATCGCAGGCACCGACATCGTGACGACGACGTAGATGAAGAGGCCGAGGAGGATGTATTTCAGCGCGCGCAGCGGCACGTCGAGCCACCGCGGCACGCGCAGCGTCCGGCCGAAGATCGCCTGGCCGCCCTGCCATAGCCACTCGGAAATGGTCCCGATCGGGCACATCCAGCTGCAGAACGCTTTGCGGAACGTGAACGAGATCGCGAGGAAGGCGATCAACATGAACATGCCGGCGGGATACACGTCCGGCACGCGCTGCGTGACCAGCAGCACCTTCAGGTTCATCAACGACGCAATCGGCAGCCACGCCTCGACGCCCGCCGGACGCGCGACTTTGATCGAGTGGCCGGCCGTCTCGTAATAGCGGACCCACAGGTAAAACTGCACGCCGACCGTGATCGTGATCAGCGCGAAGAGCATCTGCACCGCGAGGCGCACCTGCTGGGAGAGATCGCCGCGCCGCCGCGTGAACGGCTTCCTGGTGCGTCTTACCGGAGCGGCCGACAATCCGGCGAGGCCGGATGCCAGCTGCCCGGGCTTGCAGAAAATGAGCGGCTTTGGGGAGTTGGATACGGATCGCATGGGAGCCACCTGCACCCAGCGTACCGGTGAGGGAAGAAAGGGCCTATGACGGGTGTCATAAGCCGTTTCGCCTAGCGCACGCGCGCGGGTTCGAGCTCGGCCGCCCGCTTCGGTTCCTTCTCATACGAGAAGCCGAGCGCGAGGCCGGCAACGAACACCGCGAGCGCGAGGATGCCGAGCGTGAAGAGGACGTCCCCCGGCGCGCGCAGCCAACGGAACGTCTGCAGCACGGGCAGCTGGATGAACTCCGGGCTCCGCGCGTACCAGTAGCCGTTCTCGACCGACGCCCAGGTCTGCGCAAGGCCGATCGGCAGCAGGCTCAGGCCCGCCATCACCATCAAGCCGACGTTCATCGACCAGAACGCGAACTTGATCACGCTCTCGCGCCATACGCCGGCGGGGTTCATCGCGCGCAGCGTGAACAGCATCAGCCCGAAGCCCAGCGTGCCGTAGACGCCGAACAGCGCCGCGTGCCCGTGCACCGGCGTCGTGTTCAGGCCCTGCATGTAGTAGAGCGCGATCGGCGGGTTGATCATGAAGCCGAACAGGCCCGCGCCGACCAGGTTCCAGAACGCGACGGCGACGAAGAAATACACCGGCCACTTGTACTGCTGCAGCCACGGACGCTGCTCGGAGAGCTTCAGGTTCTGCCACGCGTCGAAGCCGACAAACAGCAGCGGCACCACTTCGAGCGCGCTGAACACGGACCCGAGCGCCATCACGACGGCAGGTGTGCCCGAGAAGTACAGATGATGCAGCGTGCCGATGATGCCGCCGCCCAGGAAGATCGTGGCGCTCAGCGTGCTCGCGCGTCCCGCGGATTTCAATCCGACCAACCCGAGACGTGCGAACAGGAACGCGATCACCACGGTCGCGAAGACCTCGAAGAAGCCTTCGACCCAGAGGTGCACCACCCACCACCGCCAGTACTCGGCCATCGTCAGGCTCGTGTGGCGCCCGGCGCCGAGCGCCGCGCCGTAGAAGCCGGCAATCGCGATCGAGGCGACGAGGAACAGCGTCAGGATCGGACGCTGCTCGTCGCGGCGCCGCAGTGCCGGGAGAATCGCGCGCGCCATCAGGAAGAGCCAGAGGAACAGTCCCATGAGCAGCGCGATCTGCCAGATCTTTCCCGGATCGATGTACTCGTAGCCGCTGTGGCCGAACCAGTACCACAGCTCACCGGCAAGCATCTGCTTCACGCTGAGCCACTCGCCGGCCATCGAGCCGAGGACGACGACGACGAGCGCGACGAACAGGACGTTCACGCCAAGGCGCTGCCCTTTCGGTTCGACGCCGCCGACCGCCGGGGCGATATACAGGCCCGCGGCGAGCCACGCCGTCGCAATCCAGAAGATCCCCAGCTGCGTGTGCCATGTGCGCGTGACGGTGTAAGGAAGGATTTGATCGATAGGAACGCCGAAGAAGGCGTTTCCTTCGACGCCGTAGTGCGCCGTGATCACGCCCATGACGATCTGCAGCACGGCGAGCGCCATCACGGTCCAGAAGTACTTCACGACGGCGAGCTGCGACGGTGTGTTCATCGATCCAAGGAGCGGATCGGACGCGGGCGCCGGCGTCAGTTCCTCCGGTTCCTGTCTCGCGTGCCAGAAGCCCATGAAGCCGACGCCGCCGAGAAGCAGGATGATGCTGACGCCGGTCCACACGACCGCTTCACCGGTCGGCCGGTTGCCGACGAGCGGTTCGTGCGGCCAGTTGCTCGTATACGTGACGTGATCGCCCGGACGGTTCGCGGAGGCCGCCCACGCCGACCAGAAGAAGAATGCGGTGACCGCGCGCTGCCGCGTCGCGTCGGTCAGCGTTCCCGCTGGAATGGCGAATTCCTTGCGCCCGTTCGAGAACACATCGGCGTAGTACTGCACGTTGCGCTCGAACGCCGCCGCGCGCTCCGGTGAGACGATCAGCGCACGCCGGGACGCGTCATAGGTGTTGGCACGGAAGGAATCTTCGAGCTCCTGCCGCAGCGCGGCGCGGAGCGGCGCGTCGAGTTGCGCGTATCGCGTGCTGTAGCGCGCGCGGCTCCACTGCTCGAGCACGTCCTCGGCCTGTCTCTTATACACATCTGACGCTGCCGACG
>JBKPRU010000165.1:0-11570 GCA_046734675.1 Acidobacteriota bacterium | reverse complement strand
CTACAAGCTCCGCCGGACCCCGAAGAAACGGGACTGGTCGGACCGCGGCAACTATTAGGGTCCGGCATTTTCATTCACTGAATTCGCGCGCCAGCTCGATCCACTCGCCGTCAGGCGCGAGCTCCTGATACGTCCGCCAGTGCGGCTTGGCTTCCGGTGAGTGTCCAGTCTTTTCGAGCGTGACCGCCAGATAGAAATGCGCGTCCGCGTAATCCGGGTTGAGCGCCACAGCTTCTCGATAACAGATCAGCGCGTCCTCATAGCGGCCGAGATCGTGGTGGATGTTGCCCAGGTTGAAGTGCGCCTCGAAGCATTCCGGATCGAGTGAGGCGGCGCGTTCATAGAGAGCCTGCGCCTCGATCAGCTCGTCGCCGGCGTAGTGGATGTTGGCGAGGTTGACGATCGCCGGCACCAGATCCGGATCGATCACGAGCGCCTTGCGATAGGCGGCGGCCGCCCGCGCCATGTTCGTCACGTCGCCATCGTCCATGCGCGAGCCTTCGACGAAGTACTTGGCGGCGAGCGTCGCCTGCGGATCGAGGTACGGCGGTGCGGTCGCGTTCGCGAAGCCGGCGCGGCCGGGCGGGCGCGTCGACGCACGCGACGTCAGCTCGACGACCTTGGCCGGCGCGCTTCCCGACGCGTGGAAATCGAGCTGCAGCTGACCCTGCCGCTCCGCCGCGAGGGCGCGCAGCGCCGTCCGCAACGGCACGTCGCGTTCGAGCTCGGACGAGAGCTGCTTGATGGTGGTGAGGTCGGCGAAGCTGTAGAAGCGTTCGGTCGAAGTGTGCGCCGCAGGTCTGATGAGGGCCCACTTCTCGAGATACCGGAGATGGTTCTCCGTGATTCGCGGGTAGAGGCCTCGAATGTCGCGGGCGCCGTAGAACTGACGGCGCAGCGCGTCATCGGCCGTTGTCGACGCCATCCCCGGCAAAGATGAGACACGGCGCGGCGATTGTCAAGATAATAGGGCGCATGTTGCTCGCGGGAGACATCGGCGGAACCAAGACGCTGCTCGGATTGTTCAATCGCGCGCCGGAGCGTCCGGCCTCGCTCGAGATCGGCGAATTCACCACGCTCGATTACAACGGTCTGGTGCCGATGATTCGCGAGTTCCTCAAAGCGAACAACGTCGATGCGAAGCGGATCGAAGCGGCGTCCTTCGGCGTCGCGGGCGCGGTGACCGGCCACGTCGCGCGCATGACCAACGTGCCGTGGTGCGTGGACGGCGCCGAGATCGCCGAGGGCGCAGGTCTTCGCCACGTGCACGTGCTCAACGATCTCGAGGCGATGGCGACCTCGGTGCCGGTGCTCGAAGGCGACGAGCTGGCGGTGCTGCAGCAAGGAGTCGCGCAGCCCACCGGCAACGCGGCGGTGATCGCCGCGGGCACGGGCCTCGGCGAGGCGCTCCTGCTGAACGTTGACGGCCGCTTCACCCCCGGCGCTTCGGAAGGCGGCCACGCCGACTGGGGCGCACGCACCCTGCGCGAGATCGAGATGTTGAAAGTCCTCACCCGCGAATACGGGCGGGTCAGCGTCGAGCACATCCTCTCCGGGCCGGGTCTCGTCAACGTCTATCAGTTCACGCACGACTCGTTCGGCGGCACCGACGTGATCTCCCCCGCCGCCCGCACGCCGCGCCGGTTGTGCGTCGGCGTCCGTGACGTCGACGATCCCGCCGATCTCCCCAAGGCCATCAGTCAATCAGCCATGGAGAAGCGCTGCCCGATGTGCGTCGAGGCGCTCGACATGTTCGTCGTGGCCTACGGTGCCGAGGCCGGCAACCTCGCGCTGCGCGCCGTGGCGACCGCCGGCGTGTACGTCGGCGGCGGCATCGCGCCAAAGATTCTTCCGGTGATCGAGCGCGGCGCGTTCCTCGAGGCGTTCCGCGCGAAGGAACCGCTCGCGGACTTCGTCGCCACGGTTCCTGTCGCGGTGATCCTCAACGGCGAAGCCGGCCTGCTCGGCGCGGCGGTCCACGCCAACGAGTCGGCGTAGCGGGAGGAGCGACGGACGCAAGGCGAGTGGGCGAGGTAAATTCAGAAGGCCGCCGCGAAGCGGCGGCAAGCCCGACGGGCGTCGCGCGGAGCTCGTGAAGCGCGTGGGGGTGGGGCCCCACGCGCATTGAGAAAAGAGGACTTGATGGGTGCGTTCAAGCGGCCGCTTGTGATGGCGTTGGCCCTGTGTGTCGGGCTCGCCGCGCGCGTGCTGGCGGCGGACACCGGATCGGTGTCCGGCGCGGTCTTCGACCAAAACGGCAATCCCGTCGCTGATGCGATCGTGCGCATCGCCGGCGAGCGGATGCCGGCGGGTCGCGCGGTCAGGACGGACAACAGCGGCGTCTACAACATTCCGCTGCTGTTGCCGGGCAAGTACACCGTCGAGGTCGAAAAGCCCGGCGTCGGCAAGAGCTCGCGACCGGTCGAAGTGCAGGTCGACAAGGACACCCAGGTCGAACTGGTGCTCGGCGTTCAGGTGAAGGAAGAGATCACGATCAGCGCGGCAACCCCCGCCGTCGACTTGAAGTCCACCGAGGTGAACTTCAACTACGCCGCCGAGCAGATCGCGAACCTTCCGCTCCAGCGCAGCTACGCGGGACTCTTCCAACTGATTCCGGGCGTCGCCGAGAACAACAGCTTCGCGCCCAACGGCGGCGGCAGCCGTCAGGACAACAAGTACCTGGTGGACGGCGTCGACGTCACGAATCCCGGCTTCGGTTATCTCAGCACCGAGATCAACGAGCTCGACATCGCGGAGTTCAACGTGAAGCGCGGCGCCGTGACCGCCGAGTTCGGCCGCGCCGTCGGCTTCGTCACCAACGCGGTGACCAAGTCAGGCACCAACGACATCCGCGGCATCGGACGCATCGAACTGCGGCCGCGCTCTTTCGTCACCAAGCAGACGACGCTCGTCAACAATGCGGCGACGAAACTGCCGAACACCATCGACCGCTACCTCGGCGCCTTCAGCCTCGGCGGCCCGATCCTGAAGGACCGGGCGTTCTGGTATGCCTCGGGCATGTTCATCAATCAGACCACCACCGATCGCGTGAACAACGTCGGGCCGGTGCCCGATCAGAAGGAGACGCAGCGCGAACTCTTCGGCAAGGCGACGCTCCAGCCGAACACGCAGATGTTCTTGAACGCGAGCTATCGTTACCGGCCGTCGAAGTGCACGCTGTGCGGCGTCGGCCCGAACGACACGCCTGAAACGGCGACCGACACGACGGGCGACACGAAGATTGCCACGGCGGTCTGGAACTGGTTCCCCACGTCCGGCACGGTCGTCGATATCAAGTACCTGCATAGCGAGGAGAACGGGAACACGGGCGCGCGCACTGTGTTCGACTTCCGCCCGACGTTCGACGTCAACAATCTCGCCGCGATGGGCTTCTTTGCCGATAACTCCGGGTCCGTCACCGTGAACCGGGGCGGCGCGAGCCTCAAGGACAACATCGCGAACTACCGACGCGACGAAATCCGCGGCACCTACACGCGGTTCCTGGAAACGGGCCGCGTCGGCCACCAGTTCAAGGCGGGATTCGGCTACGAGATCGGCGAGGAGAACCTGACGCGCAATGCGAACGGGTGGGGCACGCTCAGCTTCGTGCAGAACGGCACGCAGGTGCAGGCCGTCTACTACCCGCTGCAGCCGTCGCAGATCTCGCCGGGACGCACCTACAGTCTCTTCCTGCAGGACGATCTCACGATCGGCACGCGTCTGGTGCTGAACGCGGGCGTGCTCTTCAACCGCGACGAGTTCTCGCAGAGACTGGCCAACGAAAACACCTTCCTGACCTTCGGCTTCGGCGACGAAGTGCAGCCGCGCATCGGCGTGAACTACAACCTGCGGAAAGGCGGCGGCGACAAGATCTACGCGAACTATGGCCGCTACTACGCGATGGATCAAAAGAGCAGCGCCCGCTCGCTGGCTCCGGCGCGGCTCTTCACCAACATCGCGCTGTTCGACCGCACGACGGGTGCGCTCCTCTCCGATGTGCCGAACGCAAGCACGACCGGCAAGACGATCGATCCCGGAATCAAGCCGACCTACATGGACGAACTGCTCGTCGGCTACTCCACGCCGATCATCACCGACTGGAGCATCGATGCCTTCTTCGATTACCGCAACTCGAACAACTTCATCGAAGACATCCCGGCGTCGCTGCCGGCGACGGGGCCGTTCCACGCCGCGCAGCTGGTGGGCGCTGACCGCGTCTACAAGGCATTGACGCTCGAGCTCAATCGCCGACTCGCGCACCACTGGAGCATGACCGCCAGCTATTCGTGGAGCCGGCTCGAAGGCAATTTCGATCTCGACTACTCGACGCTTGCCGGCGTTTCCGCGGCCGTCTTCAACACATCCTCTGCCATACAGGACGGTCCGGGTGAGTTCATCCAGGATCCCTTCCGCGACGGTCCGCTCAGCCAGGACCGGCCGCACGTCTTCAAGCTGTTCGGATCCTACGAAGCGGTGGAGCACCTGACGCTCGGTGGGTATCTGCGCGCGCAGAGTGGCACGCCATGGTCGGCGCGCGGCCGCGACTGGGACAACGGCTTCCGCCGCTATCTCGAGCCGGCGGGCGCGAACCGCAATGACTTCTGGACGAACGTCGATCTCCTCGCGTCCTACCGCGTGCCCTTCGGTTCCAGAAGCGCGCGGATCGAGGCGCGCGTGCTGAACCTGTTCGATACGCAGACGGCGCTGTCGGTCGACACGACCAAGTTCAACGACGGCCGCGTCCGTCCGCCCGCATCCGAGTTCGCCTTCTGCGGCACCGAATACGCGTGCGCGACCGAGTACTTCACGTCCAAGCAGCCGACGACGATCCCGAATGCGCTGTTCGGCACGGCGAACACCTGGGCGCCGGCGCGGCGATTCTTTTTGACCTTCGTGGTGGATTTCTAATCGAAGGGTCGAAGGAGGACGAAGGGGTCGAAGGCGCCCGCGCTCACTTTTTCGGCAAGGCGCTCAGGAACTGCCGCGCCTTCACGTAGTCGGGTTTCAGGCGCAGCGCTTCCTGCGCGTGGGCGCGCGCGTCGGCGACCCGGCCGGTCTCCGCATACGAGACCGCGAGATTGAGCTCGGCGGCGGGGTTGTTGGGATCGAGCTGCAGCCCGCGCTCGAAGTTGGAGATCGCCTCGGGATAGCGTCCCATCATCGCGAGCGCGAGGCCCATGTCGATGAGCGGCTTTGCCGCATCGGGCGTCGCCATGATCGCCTGGTGGAAGAACGACGCCGCGAGTGACGGCGATTCGAGCTGCAACGCGAGCTGCCCGAGCGCGTCCCAGCTGTCCGCATCGCGCGGATTCTCCGGCTTGACCGTCTGCAGAATCTGGAGCGCACCGGCGCGGTTGCCGGTGGCCGCGAGCGCGCGCGCCAGGTCGAAGCCGGCGAGATCGACCCGCACGCCGGCCTTCAGCGCGTTGCGGAGATGTGGAATCGCCTCCGCGGCCTGCCCCGCGTCGACCAGCGCCTGGCCGTACGCGTAATCGATCTCAGGGCGGTTCGGATCGAGCTGTTGCGCATGCTTCAAGTGCTCGATCGCGCGCTGCGGCTGGTGATAGATGACGAGCGCGCGCCCGACACGGAAGTGCAGCAGCGCCGGCGACGGATGGTCCGGCTCCGCTGTCCGCACCCAGTCGTCTGCCTGATCGTAGCGGCCGTCGGCGACCATCGCCTCCGCCATGCGCGTCCGCTCCTCGGCCCGCCCGTTGTCGACCTTCATGGGCCAGTTGACGAGGACCGCCAACGGAACGATCGCGACGAGCGCGTAGACTTCCGGCGGAAGGCCCGAGCCTTCCGCCTGACGGCGGAAGCTACGCGATTTTTTCTGCGACCCCATGGCGTCCGCCCTCACGCGGAAGCTCCACCAGATCGCCTCACCCGCTTTCCCGGCGCCCATGCAGAGCGGCACGAGCATCGGCAGGCGATAGCGCTCGGTGACGAAGAACATCGCCACCGCGATCGCATACACCGGCACGAAGGACGCCCACACGAGGTAATCGAACCGGCGATTCTCAGGGGCGCCGATCGCGAGTCCCACCAGCCCGAGGGGAATGAGCAGCCACGGTCCGACCAACAGCAGCGCGAGCAGCGTGCGTTGGTCGTACGCGTAGAACGGGTAGCTGTAGTTCAACGTGATGAACGCGCCGTTGAAGACGTAGCCGAGTTTCCGCGCGAAGAGCGCCAGCGCGTTTCCCGGATTCAGGCGAACCCACGTCCAGCCCAGGCCGTAGAAGTACGCAGATACGTCGGCGTCGCTCAACGACCTGCCGACCGACGCTTCGGCGACGCGGCGCGCATCCTGCTGCTGGCCGGCGATGTTGGGTGTAATGCCGGGCACCGGCCGATACATGCCGTTGGCCTCGGCGTTGTTGCCGATGTAGAAGTTCAATCCGCCGTGCGACGAGGCCGGCGACCAGTCGCCGGCCACGACGACGTTGCGCACGATGACCGGTGACAGCGCCAGCGCAAGGCCCGCGGCCATCACGATTGCGGGCCGCCAGCGCCGCGCGATCGCGAGCAGCAGCAGGACGGCGAGGCACGGCGCGAGCACGTTCGGGCGATTGAGGGTCTGAGTGCCGAACACGACGCCGGAGAGCGCGAACCAGACCAGTGGATGGCGTCCGCGGAATCCCAACGCGAGCGCGGTCAGCGCCGCCGCGGTCAGCAACGGATCGAGCGCCGCTTGAAGAATCAGAACTTCGTGAAACGTGAAGAGGCCGGTGAACGCGGCCAGCACCGCGGCGATCCATGCGGCGCGCTCACCATACCAGGCGCGCGCGCCGACGAAGATCAACCAGACCGCCGCGGTCCCGAGCGCGATCTGCACGAGGCGCGCGGCGAGCAGCGAGCCCGAGAACGAGAAAATCGCCGCGAGCACGTAGATGTAGAGCGGCGAGACGTAATAGAGGCCGGGCGCGAGGGTACGATTGCCGGCGAGGACCTTGGACGCGAGGTTGGTATAGATGGTGGTGTCGAGGCCGGCGTTCGCCTGCAGCAGCGGATGGTCCCGCAGTTGCAGGACGACGATCAGCTTCACGGCGAAGACCGCCGCGAGGAACAGCAGCAGCGGATGACGCCGCACGCCGCGCTACCGTGCTCCACCGCGCCGGCGCACGGTCGCCGGCGCCGCCGCAGCGAACGCGACATCACATGACATTTCGCGATTATATGAAGAAGGATACCCGCGTGGCGTTTTCCTATCCGGCGAGTCCGGCCGGGCCGATCGTCGATGTGCTGCACGGCGTCTCCGTCCCCGATCCCTATCGATGGCTCGAAGAGGCGGACAGCCGCGAGACGCGCGCCTGGGTCGAGGCGCAGAACGTGCTCACGCGCGCCACGCTCGACGATCCCGATCGTGACGCGCTCGTCCGGCGGCTCACCGCACGCTTCCACTATGCGCGGACACTCGGGGTGAAGCGGCGCGGTCCGCGCTACTTCTTCACGCACAACAGCGGCGTCCAGAACCAGGCGGTGCTCTTCACCGCGGACCAGCCGGGCACCGTGCCGCGCGTGCTCCTCGATCCCAACGCGCTCAGCGACGACGGCACGGTTGCGCTCACGGCGTGGTTTCCCTCGTGCGACGGATCGCTCGTCGCCTACGCGCTGTCCGGCGGCGGCAGCGATCGCCAGACCGTGCACATCCGCGACGCGGCGACGGGCGTCGATCGCCCGGATCGCCTCGAATGGGTGAAGTTCGCAAGCCTGGCGTGGCTGCCGGACAGCAGCGGCTTCTACTACCTGCGGTTTCCCGCACCCGGAACGGTCCCGCCCGGGGACGAGCAGTACTTCGGGCGCATCTACTTTCATTGCCTGCGTGACCCGCAGACACGCGACCAGGTCGTGTTCGAGCGGCCGGACGCGAAGGAAGTCGTGCCGCTCGTCGATGTCAGCGCCGACGGACGCTTCGTCGTGATAACGGCGCAGCGCGGGGCGAACGACGACAGCGAAGTACACGTCATCGATCGCACCGCGACCGACGCCGCGGTCCGTCCAATCTTCACGGGATTCGACGCGGCGTATGCATTCGTCGGCGCGAAAGGATCGTTGCTGTATTTCAGGACGACCAAAAGCGCGCCACTCGGCCGCATCGTCAGCGTCGACATGGATCGGACGGAGGTCGTGGCGTGCGAGGTCGTGCCCGAATCGACCGATCGGCTCTCGGGCGCCGTGATGACGCGCGATCGCATCGCCGCCAGCTACCTCCACCACGCCAGCGATCGGCTGCGCACGTTCACGATCGACGGCGCGCCGCGTGAAGCGATTCCGCTGCCGGGGATCGGATCGGTTCCCACGCTCGACGCCGACGCAGATGCCGACGACGTGCTGTTCACGTTTGTGTCGTTCACGTCGCCCGCGACGGGGTACCGATACGTGGACGGGGGCGTCGACCGGTTTCCCGAGCTTCCGCACCTGGATCTTCCGCCTGAAGGCGGAAGCTACGGCAATCAGTCCAGTGGCGTCCGGCCTCAGGCGGAAGACGATGAATCCCATAGCTTCCGGCTTCAGCCGGAAGATTACGTGACCCGCCAAGTCTGGTACTCCTCGCGCGACGGGACACACGTGTCGATGTTCCTCGTGCATCGCGCAGAGACTCCGCGCGACCGCGATCGCCCGGTGCTCCTCAGCGGCTATGGCGGGTTCAACATCAGCCGTACGCCGGCGTACGACCCGGCCGTCTTCGAGTGGCTCGACGGCGGCGGGATCTTCGCGCTCGCAAACCTCCGCGGCGGTGGCGAGTACGGCGAAGTCTGGCACCAGGCGGGGATGCGGGAACGCAAGCAGAACGTGTTCGACGATTTCATCGCGGCGGCCGAGTACTTGATCGCAGAGGGGTATACGCGGCCCGCGCGCCTGGCCATCGAAGGGGGCAGCAACGGCGGCCTGCTGGTGGGCGCCGTCATGGCGCAGCGGCCGGACCTGTTTGGCGCCGTCGTCTGCCGGGTGCCTGTCGCGGACATGCTTCGCTATCACCTCTTCACCGTCGGCCGCTTCTGGATTCCCGAATACGGATCGGCCGACGATCCCGAACAGTTCCGCTATCTGGTTGCGTATTCGCCGTATCACAACCTCCGCGACGGTGTGCCGTATCCGCCCACGCTGGTGATGACGGCCGACACCGACGACCGCGTCGACCCCGGGATGGCGAAGAAGTTTGCCGCGCGCCTCCAGGACGCCGGATCGGGAGGTCCGTACCTGATTCGCGTCGAGACCCGCGCTGGCCACGGCGCCGGGAAACCGGTCGCGAAGCTCATTGAGGAGGATGCGGACATCCTCGCGTTTCTCCGGCTCGCCTTGACGCTCGATCGTTGAGCGATGCGTGGCGGCACGACCGCGCAGTCGTGCTAAAGTCGCGGCCACATGCTGATCCTCGCGCTGCTCTTCCTGCTGCAGCAGACGCCCGCGACGGCGCGGGTGTGGACCGGCCGCAACGCCGAGTTCGAGGCGTACCTGCGGAGCGCGCAGGTCGTGCAGATGCGCGCCCTCGATCTCGGCGTGACACGGCCGAAGCGCGCGTTCTTCAGCCCGGGAGGACTCGTGGAATCGGCGGCATGGAAGCCGCTCGCGCCGGGATTCCGCGGCGGCTACTGGGAGAGCTACAAGTCCGAGATTGCCGCCTACGAGCTGGACAAGCTGCTCGATCTCGCGATGGTGCCGGTCGTGGTCGAGCGAAAGATCGAAGGCAAGACCGGCGCAGTCATCCTGTGGCTCGAAGGGGTCCGCACGTGGGCGGAGGTGCAGCCGCTGCCGAAGCCGGCCTCGTGGCCGCGACAGCTGGCCCGCATGAAAATGTTCGACGACCTGATTGGCAATCCCGATCGCAACAAGGGCAACCTGCTCGTCGACGGCGCGTGGAACCTGTATCTCATCGATCACTCGCGCGCGTTTCTCGACGACCGCGCCCTGCCGCAGCAGATCGACCACGTCGACTCCGCGCTCTGGGCGCGCATGGAAGCGTTCGACGAAGCGACGCTGACCAGCGCGCTCGGGACGTGGCTGAAACCATCGCAAATCAGATCGATGCTCGCGCGCCGCGATAAGATGGCCTCCACCATTGACGCGCTCGTCAAGAAGAACGGCCGCGCGGCCGTGTTCGCCTGGTAACGATGGCAAACGAATTGAAGATCCCGCAGACCGGCTCCCTCGATTTCCTCGCGCTTGGCGCGCTCATTCATCGGCTCGATCCCGGCGTCGTCCCGTTCCGGAAGGCGCAGACCTGCACGGTGCACGTCAGCGGCGGCGAGTTCAACTGCGCGGCGAACCTGGCCGATGCCTTCGGCATGCGCACCGCGATCGCGACCGCGATGGTGAAGTACCCGATCGGCGAGCTGGTGGCCGGGCAGGTGCGCGCGATGGGCGTGACGCCGTACTACAGAGTGTTCGAGCACGACGGCGTCCGCGGGCCGAACATGGCGGCGGTCTACAGCGACCGCGGCTTCGGCGTCCGCGCGCCGGTCGTGTTCTACAACCGCAGCAACGAGGCCGCCGCGCAGCTGAAGCCCGGCGACTTCGACTGGGACGGAATCTTCAAGGCGGGCGTGCGCTGGTTCCACAGCGGCGGCATCTTCGCCGCGCTGTCGGAAACCACCGCCGAACTGATCATCGAAGCGATGCAGGCCGCGAAGCGCCACGGCGCGGTCACCTCCTTCGATCTCAACTACCGCGAGAAGCTCTGGTCTGCATCCGGCGGCCTGGCGCGCGCGCAAACCGTGCTGGGCCGCATCGTCGAACAGGTCGACGTGCTGGTCGGCAACGAAGAGGACCTGCAGAAGGGGCTCGGGATCCGCGGACCGCAGGTTGCCGCCCAATCGAAGCTCGATCCGAGCGCGTTCTTCGGGATGATGGAAGACGTGCTCGCGAAGCACAAGAACATGAAGGTCGTCGCGACGACGCTGCGTGAGGTGCATTCGACGAACCGTCACACCTGGGGCGCGGTCGCGTGGGTGGGCGGCGAGACCTTCGTGTCGCCCACATGCGAGCTGGACGTCTACGACCGCGTCGGTGGCGGCGACGGCTTCGCGTCGGGCTTCTTCTATGGATTGATGTCCGGCGAGTCGCCGGAGCAGGCCGTGCGGCTCGGATGGGCGCACGGCGCGCTCATCACGACGTTTCCGGGCGACACCACGATGGCGAGCCTGGAGCAGGTGAAAACGTTTGCCAAAGGAGGGTCAGCACGAATTCAGCGCTGACGCCTGACACGCGTCAATACCGCGAACTCACGCGCGTCAATGCCAAATGCCGCTGGGCCCTTGTCAATGCCAAATGCAAGACCTGATCTGGCATTTTTCGGCATTGACGGGCGTCAACCGGCATTTGGCATTGACATCGCGCCAGCCGGCATCGACAAGCATCACTTGAAGATCCCCTTCAACTTGCGGCCCAACCCGCCGAAGAAACCCTGCACCGCGCGCTTGATCTGCTGCTTCACGGTGCCGCGGTGGATCGGACACAGGCGGGTCGGGATATCGTCGCCCTCCTTGAAGTACTCCGTGTAGGTCGGGCACTCCTCGACGGGCCGCAGATACGACACGCTGCACAGTAGCTCCTCGCGCAGGCCTGACGGC
>JBKPRU010000164.1:0-6647 GCA_046734675.1 Acidobacteriota bacterium | reverse complement strand
CGCAGGAAGAGCGTCAGCGCGAAAAGCCGATGCGGCAGATCGATCCCAAGGATCACATGTACGACGGCGCGGGGCAGCGGCGGCTGCCGGAAAAGCGCCGCTGATCATCCGGCACTCCTGCGCACGATTTTGGCGGCGCATGTCCAGTTGCCAGACACTCGCGCCGCACATCCCACGCACACGACGCGCGATCGCGCGTATTCACAGCCGTCGAGCGACGGCACAGGGCCTGCACCCGGCCGGCCGTCATGGCGCCCGACTCCCCGGCGGCCGTATGCCCGCAGTGTGGCTCTTCCCAGCTGACATTTGTTGAACACCTCACCGCCGGCCCTGTGTACCGGTGCGATGAGTGCGGTCGTGTAATGGTCTTGCGCTGGGCGCGAGAACGCCCGAAGGCCGCGTCGCGCGAGTAGAAGCCCGGCGAGAGACCGGCGATGCACCCGGCCAGCAGCGCCAGGCCGAGCGTGAACGCGAAGACCCGCCAATCCGGCGTGAATCCGTTCAGGAGCGGGAAATCCGTCAATTGCTGCGCGACGTACTGCGGCACGTAGTACGCGAGCGCGGCACTTCCGACGGCCGCGCATAGTGCGAGAGCGGACGTCTCCGTCCGCGACCCTGACACTTTCGTGCAAATCCATGCGCAGCTGGCGCCATCATTCACGAACCCGACACGGCTCGCACGATGCCCCTGCTCGTCGCGCTGTCCCTCACAACCACCGTGCTTATCCTGGTGCTGGTGTGCCCGAACGTTACGATCCTCCTCCTCGGCCGCGCCGTCACGCGTCGTCACGAGATGGCCGTCGCGCACCGGTGAAGCGCCGTCGCGACCTCGCGTGGCGGCCATGGCTTGTTGTTATACGCCGGTTCGCGTTGCCTGTCATGCCTGCGCCGTCGCAATCGATTGTCAGGGTTGGACCGTCTTGCTGGACCTTGTCGGTAGCACCCGCGACGTGTCTTGTTTGACTCTGGAGGTATAAACAGGTAGAGATATACCACCATGGTCGAGACGCTCCCGCCGCATTGGTTTCAGATTCTGCTCTCGCTCGCCGACGAGGATCGGCACGGCCTGGGCATCATGAACGACGTCCTCGAGCGCACCGGCGGCCAGATGAAGCTGTGGCCGGGCATGCTGTACCGCAACCTGGCGAAGCTTGCCGAGGCAGGACTGCTGATCGAGGTGGACGCGCCGACGGGCGCGGAGAGTGGCGGTGGCCGTCCGCGCTTCTATCACATCACGGCGGCGGGCAAGCGCGCCTGCGCCGCCGAAGCGGCACGGCTGGCGTCGTTCGTCGAGACCGCGCGCCGCAAGAAGCTGCTCAAGGCGTAAGCCATGCGTCAGCCCTGGTGGATCGCGGCGCTGGTGCGGCTTTACCCCCGTTCGTACCGCGAGCGTTACGGCGACGAGATTGCCGCCGCGATGATCGCGTGCGCCGATCGCGAGCGCCGCCGCGGCGCAGGCGCAGCGGCAACGGCAGTCCGCATCGCGCTCGACGCCGTGTCGGCCGCAACGCTGGTGCGGCGCGATGTCAGTCCTCACCCCCCTCCAGGAGATCCGCCGATGCAGTCGATCCTGTACGACGTCCGCCACGCCGCGCGTCTGCTCAGGCGCGCGCCACTCTTCGCCGCGCTGGTCGTCGCCACCCTGGCGCTGGCGATCGGCGCCAACACCGCGATCTTCAGCGTCGTCAACGCGCTGGTGCTGCGGCCGCTGCCCTACCCGCAGGCCGATCGCCTGATGGTGCTTTACGAGGGCATCGCGTCGCAGCCGACGCCGTTCGGCTTCTCACCGCCCGACATCGCCGCCTTCGCCGAGCGCACCCACGCCTACGAAAAGCTCGGCGCGTTCAGGACGGCGGAGTTCGAGCTGTCAGGGGTTCAACAGCCGGAGCGAATCCCGGCGGCGCGAATCTCCGCGTCGCTGCTCGACGTGCTGGGAGTTGCGCCCGCGCTCGGACGCAACTTCACCGCGGCCGAGGACACCGGGCGGCAACCCGTCGCGCTGCTCTCGGATCGCTTGTGGCGTCGCGTGTTCGGCGCCGATCCGGGCGTCGTCGGCCGTGCGGTGTCGCTCGACCGCCGTCCGTACACGATCGTCGGGGTGATGCCGGCCGCTTTCACGTTCCCGCACCGCGGTCCGCACATCAACAATGTGCCGGCAGAGATCTACGTGCCGATCTCATTCACGAGGGGCGAGCTCGGAGCCTTCGGCTCGATGTACAACAACACGGTCGTCGGGCGGCTCGCGCCGGGCGCGACACCGCAGCAGGCCGCGACCGAGGCGGTGGCGGTTACGAAACAGCTGATCGCGGATCTCTACCCGTCGGATCTGCGCGACATCCCCATCACCACCAGGGCTGCGCCGATGCGTGACGACGTGGTGCGGGGCGTGCGGCGGATGCTGGTCGTGCTGCTCGCCGCGGTCGGCGTGCTGCTGCTCATCGCCTGCGCCGACATCGCGTGCCTGATGCTGACGCGCGCGGCCGCGCGAACGCGCGAGATCGCAATCCGCACCGCGCTCGGCGCCGGACGCGCACGTGTCATCCGTCTGGTGCTCGTCGAAAGCGGCCTGCTCGCGGGGGCAGGTGCGCTGTGCGGGCTGGCACTGGCCTGGGGTGCCCAGCGCCTGGCCGTCACGTCCGTCGCTCGTGAATTACCGCGGGCGGGCGAGATCGCGCTCGATGGACGCGTGCTCGCGTTCACTGCGTTCGCGGCGGTGGCCGCGACGCTCGTGTGCGGTCTGCTCCCGGCGCTCGAGACGGCACGTCACGACACGGCCGGGACGCTGAAGGAGGGAGCGCGCAACGCCAGCGCCAGCGTGCGGCAGCGCCGTACGCTGGCGACGCTGGTCACGCTGCAGTTCGCGTGCGCGGTGATTCTGCTCGCGGCGGGACTGCTGCTCGTGCGCAGCTTCGTCAAAGTGATCTCCGTCGACCCGGGGTTCCGCGGCGATCGCGTCGTCTCAGTAGCGACGAGTCTGCCCTTGAGCGGGTATCCGGACGCGCCCAGCGTGCGCCGGTTCTATGGCACGCTGCTCGATCGGGTGGCGGCGCTGCCCGGCATCGCCGACGTCGGCGGCTCCACCGATCTGCCGTTGACCGTGCGCGAACGGCGCGTGTTCACCATCGAGAATCCATCACCGGCGACAGCGTCGCTGTCGCACACGGTCGCGAACGACTGGGTGATGGGACGCTATTTCGAGGCGCTTGGCGTGCGCATCGTCCGCGGCCGTCCAGTGGGACCGACCGACACGGCCACGTCCGAGCCGGTGGTCGTCATCAACGAGACGATGGCGGCACGCTACTGGCCGGGTGACGATCCGGTCGGACGGCGCATTGCCTGGGGCAACCCGCGTACGCACGGACCGTGGATGCGCGTCGTTGGCGTCGTCGGCGATCTCAAGCAGTCCGGACTGGCGGCGCAAACCGACCCGCAGACGTGGCAGCCATGGACGCAGCTTGCCGACTCGGTGCTCGCGAGCAGCGTCCTCAGCTCGTTCCGCGGAATCAAGTTGATGGTGCGGACGGACGTCCCCCCGCTCTCGGTCGTCGGCGCGATTCGCGAGGAGGTGCGCCGTCTCGACCCGGCGCTGCCCGTCACCGGCGTGCAGACGCTCGACGAGATCGTCGGCGTCTCGGCGATGCCGCAGCGTCTGAACGCGGCGCTGCTCGGCGCGTTTGCCGGAGCAGCGCTGCTGCTCGCCGCGGTCGGCATCGGCGGCGTGCTGGCGATTTCGGTATCGCGGCGCACGGCGGAGATCGGCATTCGTCTCGCGGTGGGCGCGTCGCGCGGCAGCGTCCTGCGGATGGTCGTCCGCCAGGGCATGACGCTCGTCGCGGCAGGGCTGCTCATCGGCCTGCCGGCGGCGTTCGCGACGACGCGGCTGCTCACCAGCCTGCTGTTCGACGTCACCGCGCACGACGCGACGTCGTTCGCCGCTGCCACCGTGCTGCTGTGCGCGGTCGCGCTGGTGGCCTGCGGCGTGCCGGCATTGCGTGCCAGCCGGATCAACCCGATCGCTGCGCTGCGGATCGACTGATATCGCTGGAGAAAGGTGGCGCGAGCGACGCGCGGCGCGATCGATGCAGCACGACGAATGCACGACGACAAAAAAACAGGCGCCGCATCGGCCGGCGCCTGGTTCCTGTAATTGCTTGCCCGCTTCGGGGTGTGAATTGGTGGGCGCTAGTGGATTCGAACCACTGACCCCCGCCGTGTGAAGGCGATGCTCTACCGCTGAGCCAAGCGCCCAATTCCTCACCACGGATTCACACGGATGGACACCGAGTATGCTGCTGTCGTGTCCGTGAAGCTCGTGGCCGAGAGACGATCAGTCTACCTCAGACGAGAGGGCGGCGGCAACGCGACAGGAAGTGGACACTCACACTTAGCGCAGCGAACATTTCGATAAGTGTGAGTGTCCCGCTTCCTCAGTACGTGCCCGAGGCCTTCAACTGCGCGAGCAGCAGTTCGAGCGCGTGCGCATACGCGCTGTCGGCGTCGCCGAACGCCTTCGTGTATTCCGCCTCCGACAACTTCGCCTTCTTCCAGTCGCCGTCGAACGTGAACTGCTTCGAGCCGTTCTCGTACGTGTCCATGCCCTGGTTCTCGCCGGGGCGCGCGACCAGACCGTCGGCATTCATGTCCATCACGAACACCTTCGATCCCGCAACCGACGCCGAGCTGAGATCGATGTAGACGTCGCGATAGTCTTTCTTGCCGATCTTCTCGTTGAGAAGCGGCGGCGCCGCGTACTTGCCGCTCACGACGAGGAGTTGCGAGCCGGCGAAATAGAGCGCGGCGACATACGTGCCGAGATTCTGCGGGTCGGCGGTCGCGATGCTGTCCAGTTTTTTCTGATCGAGTAATTGCGTGAGCTGCTTGACCAGCTCCGGTGATTTGGCCTCCTGAGCGGCGGCGGTACCGGGCGCGGCAAGCATGACGGCAGCAAGAAGGGCGACGCAGGTCTTCACCATGGTGACTCCCCTGAAGCCTGAAGCCGGGATCTGGAACCTGGAAGTGGTGCTCTGCAGTTTACCCTATAAACAGCGCGTCCTCATCCTCGACTCGCGCCGGCCGGCCCCGGACGTCGCGGAACCCGCGGAGGGCGCTCAGACCGGCCTTCAGGGCCGCCACGATCGCCAATCCTTCGCGTGCCGGCGTGACGATCGCCTCCTGGATCACCAGCGACGTATCGTCCACACGCCGGGTCAAATCCGTCATCAGCCGATCGATCTTCTGGGCCTGCGCGGTCGCGATGGTGGCGGTCCGGGACGCCTCTTCGGCAATCGCGTTGGCCCGCGCGATCAGCGGCCGGATGTCCTGCTGCACCGTCGTGGCGAGCTGCTGCACCTGGGCGCCCAGGCGCGCCGCGAACACGATCGCGCCAACCTGAATCAGCGCCATCACGAGCGTCGCGACCGCGATGATGCCGAGGAAGACCGCGTTCCAATCCGTCACAGGGGCTCCCCGGACGGGGTGTCCGGCGTCTGCGCTCCGCGCGCCTGCTGATACGCCTCGCGCCCGCGTTCGACCGCCGTCGCAAACGTGTCGCGCTGACGGTTCCACATCTCGCGCCCCTGCCCGGCCACCTCGCGCGCGCGGTCCGCGCCTTCGCGTGCCCGCTCGGCGAGCCGCCGCCGCGTGTCCTCGCCGGTCGCCGGGGCCATCAATAACGCCACCGCCGCGCCCGTGATTGCGCCAAGCACGAACGCCACAATGACCGTACCTGCTTCTGCACCGCTGTCGCGCGCCATCGCTGTACTCCGTTAGAAGATACTGACTCGCACGTTGAGGTACTTTTTCGGATCTTTTTTGATCGCCTCGATGAGCCCGCGCAGCTCGGTCGCGGCGGCATTCATATTGTCATACAACTGCTTGTCGTGCAGCAGCTGGCCGGCGGTCCCCTGTCCCTGATTCAGGCTTGCCGTCAACTGATCGAGCCGGTTCGCCGTGCTGTTGATCCGGTCGTAGAGCTCCTTCTCGGTCAGCAGCTTCCCCGCCGTCCCCTCGCCGCGATTCAACTTCGCGGTGATCTGATCGAAGTTGCCGCTCGCCGAGCTCAGTGATTTGGCGAGCTTGTCGTCCTTCAGGAGCTGTCCGAGGCTGCCCTCGCCCGCGTTGATGCGGCGCGTCATGTCCTGCAGGTTCGCCAACGCGGCATTCAGCTGGCGGTAGCTTGCCGGATCCCTGATCAGCATGCCGAGCGTTCCCTGTCCCCTGGACAGGTATCCGGCCACCACCTGCGCCGAATCCACGAAGCTGTTGATGTCGCGATAGAGCTGTTCGTCGGTGAACAGCTTGCCCACCGTGCCCTTGCCCTGCCGAACGTCCCTCAACAAGAGCGTCGCCTGATCGAGCCCCGCGCTCGCGCTGGCGGCGACGTCTGAAATCGCCGCCTGGCCGCGGCCGACTTGGATGAAGTCGCCATTCTTCAGCGGCGTCCCGGTCGACGCGGGCGAAATATCGATGATCGGTTCACCGAGCAGGCTGAGCGAACCAATCGAGGCGCGCGAGTCCGTCGTGATGCGCTGCTGCATGTCCCGCTTGACCGAGAGGGTGACCTGCACGGCTGCGCCCGAGAAGTCGACCTCGGTCACCTTGCCCACCTCGACGCCGGCCACCCGGACGATTGCGCCGCTCTTCAATCC
>JBKPRU010000163.1:0-6199 GCA_046734675.1 Acidobacteriota bacterium | reverse complement strand
TGTGTATAAGAGACAGGCGTCACGGCGCGCCCGCAGCCATCCTTCTTTATATGGGTTCGACGTCTGGAGCGAACCGCACATCGTCAACTGGGTGTGGTTCAACACGCCCGCGGAGTTCTGCTATTGCCCCTACACGCAGGGACGCTTCCGCGAGTGGCTGCGGCGGAAGTACGGATCACTGGAGGCGCTGAATGCCGCCTGGTATCGCACGTTCAGGCGTTGGGAGGAGGTCGAAGCGCCGCGATACGGGACGATTCTGTCGTACGCGGATTTCATGGACTGGAAGACGTTCGTCGCCGACAAGCTGCGCGACGATCTGAAGACGAAGGCGGACGCGACCAACGCGCGAGGACAGGTCCCGGTCAGCAGCCACTCCGATGCGCCCGCGGTGCTCCTCAGCCCGCTCTCGGGATTCGGGAATCCCGATGACTGGTGGATGGCCGAGTCCGTGGATCACTACGGCACGTCGATCTATCCGCGGCACGCGTCGGCGACGACGCCATGGTCGCCGATTCGCTTGATGTCTGCGCTCGACGGCATTCGCTCGGCGGCGCGGGACAAGGGATGGTGGATCGGCGAGCTGCAGGCGGGGCAGGGTGCGACCGGCGTTCGTGTCGGCATGCCGGTCACCGCTGCCGACGTGCGGCTCTGGGGCTGGGCCGTGCTGTCGCGCGGGGCGAGCGCGATCAGCTACTACGCGTACTACCCGATGAGCGCCGGCTACGAGTCGAACGGCTACGGGCTGATCGAGCTCGATGGCACCATCACCGACCGGGCGAAAGCGGCGGGCGCATTCGCCGCGACGGTGACGCGCGAGAGCGCGCTCCTGTCGAAGGCGCGTCCTCGTCCCGCGGCCGTCGCAGTGCTCTACAACCGTCTCTCGTACATGGTTGGCGGCAACACGGTGGGACCGGGCACGACGGTGCGGAACTCCATGATTGGCTTCTACCGTGCGATGTTCGAGCGCAACGTGCCCGTCGACTTCATTCACGCCGACGAAGTCGCGGCGGGCGCCGCGTCGCGGTATCGCGCGATCTTTCTCGGGACGCCGCTGATGCTGCCGCGCGCCGCCGCGGAGGCGCTCCGCACCTACGTGCACGAGGGCGGCGTGCTCATCAGCGAGGCGCGGCCCGCGTGGAACGACGATCGCGGGTTCGCGAACCGGACGATTCCGGGCGCCGGGCTCGATGAGGTGTTCGGCGCGCGCGAGCGCGCGCTGCGCTCGCCGGAAACGATCGCGCTCACGGTTCTGCCGCAATCAGCCGGACCGCTGTCGCGGCTGGCGGACGCGTCCGTTCCCGGTCTCACCTTCGAGGAGCACCTGCAGCCTCTCCGGACAGACGTGCGTGTTGTCGCAACGTTTCTGAACGGTGACGCAGCGATCACCGATGCGCCATACGGCCGCGGTCGAGCCATCCTGGTCGGCAGCTTTCCCGCCGCGGCATTCGAGCAGGACCCGACGAAGAACCGGAACGCCGGCGCGCTGCTGCAGGCGCTCACGGAAGACGGGGGCATCGTGCCTGAGGTCGAGATCGCCGGCAGCGACGGCGTGGTCGATGCGCGCGTGCTCGACGCGGGCTCCGCGCCGCTGATTATCGCGATCAATCACGGCGACGATGGCCGGCGCGTGTCGCTCGTGCTCTCCTCGGCGCTGGCCGCGGGTTCGTGGGTGGACCTCGAGAGCGGCGCCGCACTTGCGCTCGACGGTCGCACGCTCAGCTGGGCTGCCGAAGGACGCGATGTGCTCGTCGCGGTACGCCGCTGAAGCGGCGCGCGTGTTGCTAGCGTCCGCGGCATGGCGAAACCACGACTGAAACGAGTTGAAGAGCAGGTCATTGTCATTACCGGTGCGTCGAGCGGCATCGGACTCGCCACCGCGCGGCTGGCCGCCAAGCGCGGCGCGCGCGTGGTGCTGAATGCGCGCAACGACGCCGACCTTCACCAGGTCACCGACGAGATCCGTAACAACGGCGGCCGCGCGATCGCGGTAGCCGGCGACGTGGCGGACGAGCGCGCGATGGATCGACTGGCGGAATCCGCCCTGCGCGAGTTCGGCGCCATCGACACGTGGGTCAACAACGCCGGCCTGTCTATCTACGGCAAGCTCACCGACATTCCGCTCGCGGACAAGCGGCGGCTGTTCGACATCAATTTCTGGGGCGTCGTGAACGGCTGCCGGACCGCGGTCCGCTGCCTGAAACACCGCGGCGGCGCGATCATCAACATCGGCAGCGAGGTCTCCGAAGTCGCCATTCCGCTGCAGGGCATCTACTCGGCGTCGAAGCATGCGGTCGCCGGCTACACCGATGCGCTCCGCATGGAGCTGGAGCACGACAGCGTGCCGATCTCGGTGACGCTGGTCAAGCCGTCGGCGATCAACACGCCGTTCCCCGAGCACGCGCGCAACTACATGGAGGACGGCGTGCCGGCGCTGCCGCCGCCGGTCTACGCACCCGAAGTGGTCGCGCAGGCGATCCTCAAGTGCGCCGAAAAGCCCGTCCGCGATGTCGTCGTCGGCGGTGTCGGCAAGGCGCAGATCCTGATGGGGCGTGTCGCGCCGCGGCTCACCGATCGCTACATGGAGCGGACGATGTTCCGCCAGCAGAAGACGCACGATCGCACGCAGCCGCGCGCCGGCAGCCTCGAGCACCCGCAGCGCGACGGCCGCGCGCACGGCCTGCATCGCGGCCGCGTGATGCAATCGAGCGCCTACACGACCGCGGCGCTCTCCGACATGACGAAGGTCGTGTCCTTCGCGGCCGCCGGTCTCGCGCTCGCCGCCGGCGTCCGCCGCTGGCGCGGCGCGGCGTAAGGCGCTCGCTGCGCAACGTGTCTGGTGCCAAGGTGCCACAGGGCCGGGTGCCCGGTGCCGCGCACCCGGCACCTCCACTCACGCGCGCGGACGTGACGCGCCAGCGCAACGTATCTGGTGCCACAGTGCGAAAGTGCGAGGCGCCACGTGCCCGGTGCCGCGCACCGGGGCACCAAGGCACGTGGCACCCTAGCACCTGGCACCAGACAAGGATCGCGACCGAAGTGCACCCGGCACCTCGGCACGCGGCACCCTAGCACCGGGGCACCTGACAAGTGTCGAGACAAGCGTATTCGTGGTCGATCAGGCGGGAGGAAGTTGGACCGAGTAGAGCACATCGCCGGCGACGTTGTGCAAGCGCACGGTCAGGGCCTTCGTGCGCGCGTCCGCGCGCAGCGTGCCGAAGAACTGGAAGCCGTCGCTCGGCGGGCGGTTCCCTTTCATCCCCGGCGGAATGCCGGTGAACTTCACTTCGGGCCCGAACGTCGCGTCGAGCGTGCCGGGGCCGAACGTGCCGGCGTTGAGCGGGCCGGCCACGAACTCCCAGAACGGGTCGAAGTCGGTGAACTTCGCGCGCGACGGATCGTAGTGGTGCGCGGCGCAGTAGTGGACATCCGCAGTGATCCACACGACGTTCGTGACGTTGCGCTGTTTGAGAGCGCGCAGCAGGTCCGCGATCTCGAGCTCGCGGCCGAGCGGCACTCCGGGATCGCCGTTCGCCACGGCTTCGTAATCGGTCTGTCCGTCGCGCACGATGAGACCGAGCGGCAGATCCGCGGCCACCACTTTCCACGTCGCACGACTGTTCGCGAGACCGTCCTTCAGCCACGCTAGCTGCGCCGCTCCGAGGATCGCCGACGACGAATCGATCGCGGTCTGGCGGTTCGGGCTGTTCGCCCCCTTGTACGACCGCATGTCGAGCGCGAACACCTCGACGAGCGGGCCCATCGGAATCGATCGAAACACCCGCTCGGGATCGTCGCCGACCAGCGGCAGCGGGTTGTACTCGAAGAAGGCGCGGCGCGCGCGCGCCGCGAGCAACGCAACCGACTTCACTTCGTAGCGCGCATCGGCGTCCTGCCGCCGCTCCCAGTACCAGTTGTCGCGCACCTCGTGGTCGTCCCACATCACGACCTGCGGCACCTCCGCGAGGAAGCGCCGCATGTTGGTATCGCCAAGGTTGTACTGGTAGCAGCCGCGAAAGTCGTCGACGGTCTGCGCAACCTTCGATTTCGCCGGCGTGACGACGTTCTTCCAGACCTTCCCATCGTCCAACGTGACTTCCGCCTGCAGCGGCTGATCGGCGTAGATGGTGTCGCCGACGTTGATGAACACGTCGGGCGCGGTCCGCCGCATCGTCTCGTAGACGCGGAGGCCGCCCCACTCCGGGTCGATCCCCCAGCCCTGGCCGACGGTGTCGGCCGACCACGCGATGGTGAGGTCGCGCGGCGTGCTCGACGGCGTCCCGAAGCTGCCGCCGACCGGCTCGCTCCAGGTCTTGAGATCGCCGAGGTCCTGGAGGAGCACGCGATAGAAGATCTTCTGACCGGCGGGGAGATCGGTCAGGACAGTGCGGCCGGTGAAATCGGAGGTCTCGATCAACGCCGGCCCGCGCACGCGCCGGGGGTTCGCGAACGACTCGGTGGTTGCGAACTCGACGAACATCCGCGCGGCACGGTCCGCGCGCGTCCAGATGACGGCGCGGCCGGCGCCGACGTCACCCGCGCTGACGCCGAACGACGCCGTGGGACGAGCGTTCGGCGCCGCGACGATCGCGGGCGCCTGTTGAAACGAGCGAACCGGCGGGAGACAGGCCGCGGCAGCGGCGACTTTGAGAAACTCGCGGCGATCCATCGATGGTGCGATCGCGCTACTTGAAGCGCGCCGGATTGGTGCCGAGGTCGCGCGCCGCCGGCAACCCGTTCGACGTCGTGGCCTGTGTGGCGGCGCGGACGATCGCGTCGGCCATCGCCTCGGCCGCCAGCGCGCCGATCTGGCCGTAGTTCGCCTGCCCGTCCCATGTGCCGGTCGCCAGCGAGAAGATCGTGTCGCCATCGGCCGGCGTGTGCACCGGCGAGATCGCGCGCGCGTAACCGTCATGCGCCATCTGCGCCATCTTCTGCGCCTGCACCTTCGTCAACTTCGCGTTGGTCGCGACGACGCCGATGGTGGTGTTTTCTCCCGACCGTCCTTCGCGCCCGCCGCCCTGCCGCAGCAGCTTACGCGCGTCGGCAAGCTTGCCGTCCGCTCCGCGTGCGCCGGCGACGACTTGTCCGCTCGACGGATCGATGATGTCGCCGACCGCATTCACCGCGACCAGCGCCGCGACGACCAGGCCGTTGGGAAGCTTGACGGCGGCGGAGCCGATCCCCGCTTTCATCGGACCGCCGTGCTCGCCGCGTTGCCCGCCCGACTTGCCGACGGTTGCGCCAGCGCCCGCGCCGACGTTCCCCTCCTGGACGATCGACTCGCTGGCGGCATCCGCGGCGCGATACCCGCAGTCGGCGGTTGGACGCACCGTTGGTTTCCCGCCGAACCCGAGATCAAACAGGATGGCGGCCGGCACAATCGGCACCACCCCCGCGTTGCCGACGGGATAGCCGATGTTGCGCTCGTCGAGCCAGCGCATGACGCCTTGCGCGGCGTCAAGGCCGAAGGCACTCCCGCCGGCCAGCGAGAGCGCGTTGACGATCTGCACGTTGTTCACCGGGTCGAGCAGATCCGTCTCGCGCGTGCCGGGTGCGCCACCGCGCACGTCGACGCCGCCGGTGGTGCCGTCCTTCGCGAGGATCGCGGTGCAGCCGGTCGGACGCTCGCTGAGCGTGAAGTGCCCGACCTTCACGCCCTCGACCGCGGTCAGCGTCAGGTTGTCGGCCGCGGGCTTCGCGAACGCGGCGGCCTTCGGATCCGGTGTCGCCGTCTGCGGGCGCGGCGGCGCGGTCTGTTGCGCCGCCAGCACGGCGCTGATGCCCACGACTAATAGAAAGGAGAGTGAAGATTTCATAGACCCTCGATATCGCTAATTATGCTCCTTCCACTCCTTCGCTCTCCTTCGACCCTTCGCCTAGAACAAGTATTTGATCCCCAACTGCATCACCCGGCCGTCCTGGGCCACGGTGATGCGGCCGAAGTTCGCCGTGCCGAGCGCGCCGCTCGGGTTGTTGAACCGCACCTGGTTGAACACGTTGAACGCCTCGATCCGCACCTGCAGGCGGTGGCTGCGGCTGAAGTCGATGTTCTTGAACAGCGACAGATCCGTCGACGCGAACCCGGGCCCACGAATCGTGTTGCGGCCGGCGTTGCCGGGCCGCTCGCCGGTCGCGGCAAGCGGACGCGACACGAAGCAGGCGGTGTTGAACCATTGATCCGTGGTGTGCGGCGCGCCGT
>JBKPRU010000162.1:0-19116 GCA_046734675.1 Acidobacteriota bacterium | reverse complement strand
CATCTGCCCCCAGCCGACGAAGAAACGCTGCTCCGGCGTGAAGCCGTCCGCCGTCGCGAGCGGTTTTGTCTTCAGCATCTCCATCAGCGCCATCCACGCCAGCCGAAGGCCACCGTTGTCGGCGACGTTCTCGCCGAGCGTGAGCTTGCCGTTCACCTTCACGTCCGCGACCGCGGTGTAGCCGCTGTACTGGCGGTCGATGCAGGCCGCCCGCTCTTCGAACGCCTTGCCATCCTCCGGCGTCCACCAGTCGCGCAGGTTGCCCTGCGCGTCGAAGCGACGCCCCTGATCGTCGAAGCCGTGCGTCAGCTCGTGGCCGACTACCGCTGCCGCCGCCCCGAAATTCACCGCATCGTCGGCCGCACGATTGAAGAACGGCGGCTGCAGGATGCCGGCGGGGAAGTTGATGTTGTTCTCGAGCGGGTTGTAATAGGCGTTCACGGTCGGCGGCGTCATCAGCCATTCCGTCTTGTCGACGGGCTTGCCGATCTTTGCCAGCTCGCGTCGGTACGCGAACGCGTTGGACCGCTGCGAATTGCCGAGGGCGTCGCCGCGCACGATGCGGAGCGACGAGTAGTCGCGCCATTTCTCGGGATATCCCACCTTGTTGGCGACGGCGCGCAGTTTGACTTCCGCCTGACGCTTCGTCGCGTCCGACATCCACGCGATCTCGGTGATGTCGTCGGCGAGCGCCGCCTCGATCGCTTGCACCATTTCGACGGTGCGCTGCTTGCCTTCCGCGCCGAAGGTGCGCTCGACGTAGATCTTCCCGAGCGCTTCGCCGAGATCGGCGTCGACCGCATCGACGCAGCGCTTCCAGCGCGGCCGCTGTGCCTGCGCGCCCCGCAGCGTCTTGTCGTAGAACGAGAAGTGTTCCTGGTCGAACGCCTTCGGCAGCACGTGCGCGTTGCCGTGAATCGTCTGCCAGCGCATGTAGGTCTTGAGATCGTCGAGCGGCGTGCCGGAGATGACCGCGTCGACGCCCTTCATGAACTCCGGTTCCGAGACGTTCGCGTTGGTCACCGCGGGCGCTTCCGCGTTCTCGAGGTAGGCCGAGAGGTTGAGCGACGGCACGAGCTGGCGGACCTCGTCCATGCTCATCTTGTGGTACACGTTCGTCGGGTTGCGCCGCGACACGCGATCGAGCGCGTGCTTGGCGAGCGTCGTTTCGATCTGCACGATCGCCTTCGCGGCCGCCGCCGCGCGATCTGGCGAGTCACCCGCAAGCTGCAGCATCTTGGCGACGTGCTGCTGATACTGCTCGCGAATCTTCACCGAGTTCGCATCGTCTTTCAGGTAGTAATCGCGATCGGGCAGGCCGAGGCCGCTCTGCGTGAAGATGGGGATCACCTGGGAGGCGTCCTTGAAGTCGGGAGCCGCGCTGAAGCCAAAGAACGGCCCGACGCCCGTGGTGTGCAGGTGCCCGACGACCGCGGCGATGTCCTGTTTCGTCTTGATCGCCGCCACGCGATCGAGATCCGGCCTGAGCGGCTGGATGCCCTTGGCGTCGATCGCGGCTTCATCCATGCAGCTCGCGTAGTAGTCGCCAATCTTGCGCAACTCGCCGCCGCTCGTGGGCTTCGCCGCGTCTTCGAGAATGTTCTTCAGGATCTCGTTGTTGCGGTCCTGCAGCTCAGCGAAACGGCCGTATGACGGTTGGTCGGGCGGCGTCGGATGCTTGGCGATCCAGCCGCCGCACGCGAACTGATAGAAATCAGTACACGCGTTGGCTGACTTGTCGATGGCGGCGAGATCGACGCCCGATCGGCTTGCCATCGGTTGATCCGTTGGCTGCTGCGCGCCGACGCGCGCGTTCATCACCATGCACATCGCCGCGAACGGCGCGGCCACGGTCCAGAATGCTCTTCGTCTCGTGATCATAGGTGGCGCTGCGCGATAATGCGGCCGTGGCCGGCCGCGGATTGTCAGTCTATCGCAGCGACTCGCCCGTCGCGGCGCTCATCCTCGCGCACGGCGCCGGCGCCGGACAGAAGAGCGCGTTCATGGTCGCGGCGGCACGTGCGCTGGCGGAGCGCGGCGTCACGACTGCGACATTCGACTTCCCATACATCGCGGAAGGGCGCAAGGTGCCGGACCGCGCGCCCGTGCTCGAGCAGGCGTGGCGCGACGTGATTGCGGAAGCGGCGGCGCATCGCGATTTCGCAGGCCTGCCGCTGGCGATTGGCGGCAAGTCGATGGGTGGGCGTATCGCGTCACAAGCGGCGGCGGCGGGACCGCTGCCAATCACGGCGCTGGTGTACCTCGGCTATCCTCTGCATCCTCCCGGCAAGCCGGAGCAGCGCCGCGACGCGCACCTCCCGGACATTCAGGTGCCGATGCTGTTCGTGCAAGGGAGCCGCGATCCGTTCGGGACGGCTGACGAGATCCGGCGCCTGCTGCCGCGGCTTGCGCCGACGACCGAGCTCTACGAGGTTCGCGAGGGGGATCACTCGTTCAACGTCCCGGCTCGCGTCGGCAAGGCGAGCGCGGTGATGAACGATATCTTCGATCGCGTCGTCACGTTCATTCGCTCCGCAGCACGCTCATAGGATCCGACCGGCTGGCGCGGTGTGCCGGGATGTAGCATGCGACGGCGGCCGCCAGCGCGAGCGCGGCGCCCGCCGACGCGTACGCTGCGAGGTCCGTCGCGCCCACGCCAAAGAGCGCCGCCGCCAGCACGGTGGCTGCCGAGGGCGCGACAGCAAAGCCGGCCGCGATGCCCGCGATCGTCACGGCTGCGCCTTCCTTGAAGACGAGCGCGAGAATCTTTCGCGGCGTCGCGCCGATCGCCAGTCGCACCGCGAATTCGCGCACCCGCTGCGAGACGCTGTAGCTCAACACGCCGTAGACACCGACCACCGATATGACCAGCGCCATCAGGCCGAGCGCGAATGCGAGCGCCGCCGCCAGACGCGGGCGCGCCACCGAGCGGCCGGCGATGTCGGTCATCAACGCGAGGTCCGCGACCGGCTGTCCCGGATCGATCGACTGGATGGCGGCGGCCGCCGGGCTTGCCAGGTCCGCAGCCCGCTCCGCACGGACCACGAACGTCATCGCCCAGCGCGCGTATTGTGCCGCGGGCCGATAGACGGTTTCGCGCGCGGCCTCGGCCGGGCCGCGATGCCGCACGTCACCCACGATGCCGACGATCTCGATCGGATCGTCAGGGCGTCGGATCCAGCGGAGCCGCAGCCCGAGGACGTTGCCGTCGGGACGGAGCCGCCGCGCGAACGCGCGATCGACGATTGCAACGGACGGGTGATCGGCGAGGTCGCTCGCCGTGAACATTCGTCCGGCAACCAGCGGGATGTGCAGCGCGCCGAAGTAGTCGCCGGCGACGCCGCGCAGGTCTGCGTCGAGGCGGCGAGTGTCTCCGGGATCGACGCGTTCGAACGTGCTGCCGAGCGACGCCCCGCTCATCGGCAGCTGCGTGATCGCGCCGACGCGCTGCACGCCAGGCAATTGCTGCACGCGTTCGACGGCGCGATCGAAGAACTGCGTCACGTCCGCACCGGTGCGATACGACCCGGGCAGCGACACGCGGAACGTCAACACGCCGCCCGGATCGATGCCGCTCGGGACCGCCGTCAGCCGGACCACCGTCCGCGCCAGCAGCGCCGTACACACGAGCGCGAGCGCAGCGAGAGCGATCTGCGCGATGGCCAGCGTGCGCCCCGCGAGCGCGAAGCGCAAGGACCGTCCGACGCTGCGATCGACCGACGCGACATCGCCGGCGCGCGACGCGGTGAGCACGGGCACGGCCGCGCAGATGGCGACGACGAGTCCCACGAGCAGCAGGACGAACCACGCGACGCGAACGTCGAATGAGATCCCGTTCACGACTGGCAGGACGCGCGGATCGATCGTCGTGAGAAGTCTCGGGACGCCAAGGGCGACGAGCGCGCCAGCGCCGCAGCCCGAGATGCCCAGCAACACTGCCTCGCTGAACAGCAGGTGCAGCAGCCGGCCTCGGCTCGCGCCAAGCGCGATCCGCACCGCCAACTCCCGACGCCGCTGCTCGCCGCGGACGAGCAGCAGATTGGCGACGTTCACGCAGGCAATCGCCATCAGGATTGCGACGATCCAGCCAAGCGCCGTCAGCACGGGCCTCACGCCGCGTGCGACGTCCTCCTGGAGCGGGCGCACGGCGAACGTCCAGGCGCCGGCGCGGTAGACCTGCGGGAATGCACGCGTGTAGCCGGCGCCGAGCCGCGCCGCTTCCGCCTCTGCGGCGGTTGCGGTCACGCCAGGCACGAGCCTGGCCAGCGCATGCAGGTAGCGCACGTCGCGGGCGCGCGTCGGCGCGTGCGGCGTCAACGCGACCCACGCGTCGACCGACGCGGGAAACACGCTGCTGGGTGCGGGAATGGAGAAGCGCGCCGGCAGCACGCCGCGAATCACGTACGACCGGCCGTCGAGCAGCAGCGTGCGGCCGGCGACGTTCGGGTCGGCCCCGAACCGTCGTCGCCAGAAGGCGTCGGCCAGTACCACCACGGGCTGCGCGCCGATCCGATCGTCGTCCGCATCGAAGGTGCGGCCGAGCGCGGCCTCGACGCCGAGCAGCGGGAACAGGGACGCGGATGCTGCCACGACCTGCACTTCTTCAGGCGCGCCCGCTCCCGTCACATTCATCCGCAGATCGGCGAGTCCAGCGATCCCCGCCAACGACCGCGCGTCACGCGACAGGTCCTCGACCTCGGGCACCGACAGCCATGTGCGCGAGCCGTCCGGCGGCGTCGCCCAGACGATGACCACCTGCGCCGGATCGCGGTACGGCAGCGGCCGCAGCAGCACCGCGTCGACGATGGTGAAGACGGCGATTGCGGCGCCGGTCGCGAGCGCCAGCGTGGTCAGCGAGGTCAGCGTGAAGGCGCGCGCGCGCGCGAGCCCGCGCGCCGCATACAAGAGGTCGCGCATGCTAGCGCCCGCGCGGCCGCGATGTGGCCTTCGCCGAATGACGGTGCTCGGCCTCCTCGATCGAATGCGAATTGGTCAACGTCACGTCCTTCTTCGACATCGACACGAGCCGCTGGTAGTACTTGTGCAGCGTGTCGAGCTCGGCCTCGGAGAGATCCTCGACGTCGATCAACCGGTTGCTCGCCCCTTCCATCGCCGCGACCAGCTCGTTCAACTTGAGTTGCAGCGCCAGCGCGTCCTTGTTCTGCGCGCGCTGGATGAGGAAGACCATGAGGAAGGTGACGATCGTGGTGCCGGTATTGATCACGAGCTGCCAGGTGTCGGAGAACCGGAACACCGGCCCCAGCGCGGCCCACACGATGATGATCCCGCAGGCGAGCCCGAACGCCGTGCTGCTGCCCGTCCACCGCGTGACCGATGTGGAGAACTCCTCGAACCACGGACCGAGCGCCCCTGGTCTCCGTCGCGACATCTGCACCTCCTCGCGGGAGACTAACGACCTCGGTGCGATCGTGCAAGGTGTGCGATCGATGTCTGGTGCAAGGATGCCGCGTGCCACAGTGCCGCGTGCCCGGTGCTACACGTCGCACTCGGCACGCCAGACGTGGATTTCTGGGTCCCACTTAGGCGGGTCTTTAGACCCGCCTCGGCGTGAGGCGTGTCGAACACGGCTTGTCGCCGGGTCTGAAGACCCGGCCTACGACTGCAAGACAACCTAACGAAGCTCCCACGGTGCTGCACGGCATCCGGCACCGGGCACGGTGCATCCGGCACGTTGCACCAGACACGTGTCGCGTCACGCTGCAAGCGCGACGCCGATGCCCGTCGCGGCACCCGACGCGTGTTGCGTTACGGGTGTTCGGTGCAAGAGTGCCAAGGTGCCACGGTGCCATGTGCCGGGTGCTACACGTCGCACTCGGCACGCCGGAGACGGATTTCTGGATCACACGTAGGGCGGGTCTTTAGACCCGCCCTGGCGTGAGGCATGTCGAACAACGGCTTGCCGCCGGGTCTGGAGACCCGGCCTACGACTGCAAGACCAAGGTGTCGCGTCACGAGCTGTCGCGACTACCAGGCGAGCGTGAGCAGAGCCCCTTTCGCCGAGCGTGAGGCGAGCGGCTGGACCTCGACGCGTCTCTTGCCGACCCGATAGACGTCGCGCGGCGTGAGGATCGACGCATCGATCAGCGCGCCGATGCCGCCGCCCCAGACGAGCGCGCCGAGCATGAACGAACCCGCGCCGTTGCACTCGCCGCACTCAAGAAGCGAGATGAGTCCCACCGTGGCGGTCACGGCGGCGCCAATCGCGGCGCCATTCAGCACGGAATCCTGCGCCGGCGTGCGAATCAGCGTGATCTGTTCGCGGGTCAGCTCGCGGGTGGCCCCTTTGTCGACGACCAGCGTGACGCTGTCGGCCGTCACAGAGGCGAGCCGTCCGCGGACCTCGTTGCCCTCGTGATCGAAGACAAAAAGCTTCTGCCCCTTTTTCGTCGCCGTCGACAGCTCCTCGAACGTGGCGGCGTACTGCGCGACCGCCGAGGCCGGCACGCCGAGCAGCAGCATCACCATGAGTGCGTATCGCATCGCAGCCTCCCAGCCGGTGGTGGGTTGCCGGTTGTCGCTTGCCGGCCTGTCGCGTCTCGCTGCCTTCGTTCGTCTTTCAAGAAGACGAGCGAAGCAGTGTGACAGCCACTGTCCGGCGCAACCGACCACCGACAACCACGATGACCCCAATCGGCGGCCATGTCGTGAGCGCCTGCTGAGCAAACGCTGAAGAAGACGTTCTATAGTTGAAGGATGGCCCCAGAGACGATGACCGCGCCGCGGAGCCGCCGGCGCGACGAGATCCCGAACCGCTTCAAGTGGAACCTCGCGGACATCTACCCCGACTGGACCGCATGGGAAGCCGCTTATAAACAGCTCGAGTCCGGGATCGACCGCTACCTTGCACTGAAAGGCACCCTCTCCGGAGGCCCCGACCGCCTGCTCGCCGCGCTGCGCCTGTCGGAGGAACTCGACCAGCTCGCATATCGCGTGTGGTACTACCCGTCGCTGCAGTACGACCAGGATCAGCGCGACAACGGCGTCAACGCGAAGAAGCAGCAGGTGCAGTTGCTGTTCGCGCGCCTCAGCCAGGCACAGTCGTGGTTCAACCCGGAACTACTCGCGATCCCGCTCGACACGGTGAGGCAGTGGATGCGCGAGCGGGAGCCGCTGCGGCTCTACGAGTTCGCGATCGAAAACCTCTATCGCCAGCAGGAACACGTCCTCGACGAAGCCGGCGAGCGCCTGATGTCGCTGGCGAGCCGCCTCTCGGCATCACCGAATGAAACGTATTGGGCGCTGTCGACCGCGGACGCGAAGTTCCCGACGATCACACTCTCGACCGGCGAATCGGTCACCGTGTCCTACGGCCAGTACCGCGCGATCCTCGCGACCCGACGCGAGCAGGCGGATCGCGAAAAGGCGTTCACGGCGCTGCACGAGACCTATCAGCGGACCCTGAACACCTACGCGACGCTCTACAACGGCATCTGCCAGCGCGACTGGTTCCAGGCGCGCTCGCGCGGTTACAAGAGCACGCTCGAAGCGGCGCTCCACGGCGACAACATCCCTCCATCCGTCGTCGAAAATTTGATCGAGACGACGCGCGCGGGCGTCGCGCCACTGCGGCGCTACCACCAGCTGCGACGCCGCGTCCTCGACCTGGCGAACTACCACGTGTACGACTTCTCGATCCCGCTGGTCACGTTCGAGAAGAAATACAACTACGAGGACGTGCTCGACTGGATCACCGAATCGGTCGCGCCGATCGGCGCCGACTATCAGGCGCGCATGCGGACCGGGTTCAGCGGCGGCTGGATTGACGTCTACGAGAACGAAGGGAAGCGCTCGGGCGCCTACTCGGCGCCCGTGTACGGCACGCATCCCTACATGCTGCTCAATTACACCGACACCCTGGACGATGTGTTCACGACGGCGCACGAGATGGGCCACTCGATGCACACCATCCTGTCGCACGAGACGCAGCCGTTCATCTATTCGAGCTATACCATCTTCGTCGCGGAAGTGCCGTCGACGCTGTCCGAAGCGCTGCTGCTCGAATACATGCTGGCGCATTCGACCGATCCGGCCGAGCGCATCGTCCTGCTGCAGCACGCCATCGACAACATCACCGGCACGTTCTTCACGCAGGTGCTGTTTGCCGACTACGAGCTGCGGGCGCACCGGATGGCGGAACAGGACCAACCGATTACCGCCGAGATCCTGACGGAGACCTACTCGCAGCTGCTGAAGGACTACTACGGCGAGGCGCTCGACCTGACGCCACTGACTGGCATCACCTGGGCGCGCATCCCGCATTTCTTCAACTCGCCGTACTACGTCTATCAATACGCGACCTGCTTCGCGTCGGCAGCGCGGCTCGCGAAACAGATCATGGGCGGTGGCGCGGCCGCCGCAGACGCCCGCGAACGTTTTCTGACGCTCCTCAAGGCGGGCGGCAACGACTATCCGATGGAACAGTTGCGTAAGGCGGGCGTGGACCTCAGTCAGCCCGACACGGTGCGAGCCGTCGTCGATCAGCTCGACGATCTCGTCACGCGTCTCGAGCGCGAGCTCGCGAATCTGAAGTAGAAGCAGCGTTCACCCTGACGGCCGACGGCTCGTCACGATTCGTACCTTCGTGATCTTTGTGAGCAGCCGTCCGCCGTGACAAGTGAAGGCACCACTAAGCGGTCTCGGTCGGCTTGTGATACTTCGTCGACAGCAGCGCGGTGCCGACGAGCACCGCGGCCGCCGACCCATAGGCGGTCCCTTCGCCGGCCCACTGGAGCAGGCCGTTTCCCCACACCGGCCCCAGCGTCCGCCCGAGGCTTTCGAGCGCACCGGCGGCGCCCTGCACGCGGCCCTGTTCGTGGCGACCGCCCGCACCGCTGACCAGCGCGATCAGCGACGGGTTGGTCAGGCCAATCCCGATCGCGCCGGGCACCAGCATCGCGATGAACACGCTCAACGTGTGCGTCAGCGCACTTCCGCCCCACCCGAGCGCCGCGAAGAGCAGACCGATCGTCAGCATCCGACGCTCCCCAAGCCGCCGCACGATCGGCCCGACCATCACACCCTGCACGAGTACGCCGAGGAACCCGAACGCGGCGAGGAGATATCCGATGTGCGTCGCGTCGAACCCGAAGCGCCGCTGCCCGAACAGCGCGAACGTCGTTTGATAGACGGCGAACGACGCCCAGTAGAGGAAGTCGATCGCGAACAGGATGCGAAGGCCAGGCCGCGCGCCCACCTGTCGGAGCGCGCGCCACGGCGATCCGGCGGCGGCGCTGGTACGGTGGACGGTCTCCGGGAGCCAGAACCACGCCAGGAGCGTCGCGGCGACGGTAATGGCCGCCGCCGCCCAGATCGGCGCCGTGTAACTGATGTGGGCGAAGAGTCCGCCGAGGCCGGGTCCGATGATGAAGCCGAGGCCGAACGCGGCACCCAGCATCCCGAAGGCGCGGGCGCGATTTTCTTCCGTCGCGATGTCGCCGATGTAGGCGCGCGCCGTCGTGATGTTGCCACCCGACAGCCCGTCGACGATCCGCGCCGCGAAGAGCATCAGGAGACTGTGAGCGAGCGCGAGCATCACGAAACTGAGGACGGTGCCGAGCAGGCTGAAGATGAGGACGGGCCGCCGTCCCCAGCGGTCCGACAGCTCGCCGAGGATGGGAGACGCCACCAATTGGCTCAGCGAAAACGACGCGAACAGCAGCCCGATGGCCAGCGGCGACGCGCCGAACGTCTCCGCGTAGAACGGGAGCAGGGGAATGATGATGCCGAAGCCGATCAGGTTGACGAGGATCGTAAGGAATATGACCAGGAGCGGACGGCTCACGGCTTCACCGTCACGCTCTTGATCACCACCGCGGTCACCGGCACGTTCGGCATCCCGCCACGATCGGAGGTCGGCGACGTCCCAATTCGATCGACGACGTCCATCCCCGCGATCACCTGGCCGAACACGGCGTAGCCGAATTCGTCCGGCGCATAGCCGGTGTGATCGAGGGAGTGGTTGTCGGCGAGATTGACATAGAACTGGGAGGTCCCGCTGCGGAGCACGCGCGTCCGGGCCATGGCGACCGTGCCGCGCCGGTTGCTCAAGCCGTTGGTGGCCTCATTCTGGATGGGCGGGCGCGTCCGCTTCTCGGCGAGGTCCTCGGTAAAGCCCCCGCCCTGAATCACGTACCCGGCAACGACGCGGTGGAAGATCGTCCCGGTGTAGAACCCCTCCTTCGCATATCGCAGGAAGTTTTCGACGGATACGGGCGCCTTGTCCTTGAACAGCTCGATCGTGAACGAGCCGGCGGTCGTGTCGACGACGACCACGGGATTAGCGGCGCCGGATTGAGGAGCAGAAGTCTGCGCAGCGGGCGACGTCTGGAACATCAGCAGCACCGCCCACACCAACCACGTCATCTCGGTCCCTCCTGAGGGCAGGCGGCCAGTGTACTCGCGACGGCTGGCACGCCGGTAGCAATGCGCCGAACGCACAGCGCTGCGGGCTCGCGTCCTAAGTGAGAATGCCGGGACGAGCCCTGGAGTTCCGGACCGATTTTCCGGGCGTTCCGCGCCGATCGGCATCGGCCGTGGCGGCCTTGCACATCGAACGGCGCTGGACGACCGGCGTTCGCATGCGGGCGGTTGAATGTCGCGGGCCGCGCGGATTCAACCAGGTGGATCGCTCCGTGCAAGACTGCGGCTGCCACCCGGCTGGCACGAACGGGTGGGCTACAATGAGGTGGTCTTCTCCGGAGGCAACCATGGTGACGGAGCTCGAGAGCGAACAGAAAGAGCTCGCGGACTTCATCCGCGCCGGATCCACGCGCGGCCCGCAATGCTTCGGCAGCTACTTCGACGAGAAGGGCGGATCGTGTGCGCTAGGGGCGGTGTACGACGGCGTCTATCACCTGCCCAGACAGCACGGCAAGCTCGTTCCGGATCATCTCGAACGGCTGTTTCGCTGTCTCGACGAAGTAACGAAGCGCTGCCCGCATGAAAAGTGCGCGAAGCGGCTGCCGCTCGCTCCGTTGATCGTCCACTTGAACGACGATCACCGCTGGACGCGCGAACAGATCGCCGACTGGCTGACACAGGAATCAACGGCGACGTAAACGATGCGTCTGGCGTTTTCGTAAACGTGCTCTAGCGGGATGCGATGACCGCCGTCGCGGCCGCGTGCGCGGTGCCGGCCGTGCGCGTGCGTCCCGCCCTCGCGTCACTTCACGATTGCGCCGGATGAAGCAAGGCTCCCCGAATGTCTTTCCTCGATCGCTTCAAGCTCCAACCCAAGTACAAATCCCTTGACCCGGATGTCCGCCTCACCGGTGTGCAGGAGCTCACGGACTCCGCTGAAGACGCCGCGGTGCTCGCGTCGCTCGCGCGCGAGGACGGCGACGTCCGTGTGCGCCGGGCCGCCGCGTCGCGCGTCGGCGACATCGGCGTGCTGGCCGCCATGGTCGGCGGCGAGTCCGACGACGGGCTGCGTGCGGAGGTCCTCGATCGCCTCGCCCGCTTCGCCGCGTCGAGTGACGCGGCGGACGAGGCGATCCAGGCGCTCGGCGCGTTGACCGATCAGAAGCAGATCGGAACGGTGGCGAAATCGTCGCCCGTGGAGCGGGTCCGGCTCGAGGCGGTGGGACGGATTACCGATCTCAAGGTGCTGAGCTCGGTCGCGCGCCACGCCACCGACCCACACGTGGCGGCGACCGCGGCCACGAAAATTCAGGATCCCGTGGAGCTGCTGAACGTGGCAGCGAAGACGGACCACAAGGAAGCGGGGCTGAGCGCGCTGGAACGCGCCGTGCAACTGGCCGCCCCCGATCGCGCGACGCTGGACGACCTCGGGTCGCGTGCGAAGAGCAAATCGGTCGCGAAGAGGGCACGTACCATGGTCCAGGCGATGGACGACGCGGAGGCCGCACGGCGCGCGGCGATGGAGCAACATCAACAGCGGCTCGCGGGGGCGCTTGCCCGCGTCGAAGCCCTGGCCGGGGCCCCATCGTCGCCCGACGCGGCGACCGCGCTGGCGGACGCGGAGTCGGAGTGGCGCGAGCTCACCGCCAACGCGCCAATCGACGTCGGTGCCGAGGACCACGACCGGTTCGTGGCCGGCGTTGCCGCGGCCCGCGAGGCCATCGATCGCGCGGACCGCGACGCGGCGGACCGACGGGCCCGCGCCGAACGCGTCGCCGCCGACCGGCAGGCGCGCGTGAGCATCTGCGAGCGCATCGACGCGCTGCGCGGCGAGGAAGCGCTCGACGAGGTCGGCAAGGCGCGCAGCGAGTGGGAAGGCTTGCCGGCGCTCGACGACGATCCGTCGGCGATCGATCCGGAGCTGCTCGCGCGCTTCAGCGAGGCCTGCCGCCGCGCCGAGGAGCGCCACGCCAACCGTCAGGAGATCGAAAAGGCGACCGGGCGTCTCTCCGAGGTCGCGAAGGAAGCCGAGGATCTCGCGGCGCTCGAAGACAGTCCCGCCTACATCTGGGAGTCGATCCAGCGCGAGTGGAACGACCTCAGGGGACGCGCCGGCCAGGTCGACGAGGCGGTCGCGCAGCGCTTCGCGAATGCCGAGGCCGCCATCCAGCAGCGCACCGAAGCCCGGCGCGCCGCCGCAGAGAAAGTCCTGCGGCAGCAGGTGCAGCGGCTCGAGCAGCTGATCGATCGTGCGCAGAAGCGCGCGGTCGCGGAAGATCTCACGCTCAAGGAAGCGGATAAGGCCGCACGCGATCTTCGCTCGGCAATCGAGGCGCCCCCGACGGTCCCCCCCGCGGAGCGCGACGCGCTCGTCGAACGGCTCAAGGCCGCCCTCGGCACGCTCGCGCCAAAGCTCCACGAGCTGCGCGAGATGGACGAGTGGAAGCGCTTTGCGAACGCCGCCGTCCAGGAAGAGCTGATCGCGCAGACCGAGGCGCTCAAGACGAAGTTCGATTTCGAAAAGCCGGAGGAGCTGGAGAAGGCGGCCAAGGAGCTGCACGACATCCAGGAGCGGTGGAAGCAGGCGGCCGAGGCGCCGCGCGCGCAGGCGCAGACGCTGTGGCACCGCTATCGTCAGGCTGCGGACCCGATCCAGGCGAAAGCGCGCGAGTTCTTCGCGCACCGCGCGGAGGAGCGTCAGACGAACCTCCAGAAGAAGCTCGCACTCTGCGAGCGTGCCGAGGCCATCGCGGATTCCACGGACTGGATCAAGACCGCCGACGAGCTGAAGAAGCTCCAGGCCGAGTGGCAGTCGATTGGTCCCGTACCCCGCGCCGACACACGCGTCGTCTGGAAGCGGTTCCGTGATGCGTGCGATCGCTTCTTCACGCGGCGCAACGAAGATCTCGCGCAGCGGAAGGAAGTGTGGTCCGCGAACCAGGCGCGCAAGGAAGCGCTCTGCGCGCGCGCCGAAGAGCTCGCCGAGTCGAAGGATTGGGAACGGACCGCGTCGGAGATTCGCCGGCTGCAGGCGGAGTGGAAGACGATCGGCCCGGTGCGCCGCAGCAAGTCCGAGGCGCTGTGGCAGCGGTTCCGCGGCGCGGCCGACAAGTTCTTCGATCGCTACAAGCGGCGCGACGAGATCGAGCTCGAGTCGCGCCAGGCGGATCGCGAAGCACTGGCGGCCGAGCTCGAGTCGCTGCTGCCGGCCGAAGGCGCGGAGGCGCCGGCGGCGCCAGCCGACCTGCTCGAACGAGTGCGCTCGCTTCGCTCGCGGTGGAACCAGTCGACGCCCGCGGTACGCCACGGCGCCGATCCGCTCAGCGGACGCTTCGTGACCGCGATGGAGCGTCTGCTCACCGCGTATCCGGATGCGTTCCGCAGCACCGAGCTCGACGTCGAAGGCAGCCGCCAGCGAATGGAGAAGCTGGTGACGCGCGTCGAGAGCTTCGTCAGCGACAAGGACACCGGCACCGGTTCCTCGTCGCAGGATCTGGCGGCGCGCCTCCGTGAGGCGCTGGCCGCGAACACGATCGGCGGACGCGCCGGAGAAGAGAACAAGTGGCGCGGGATGGCCGAGGAAGTGCGGCAGGCGCAGGCCTCATGGGCACGGCTCGTACCCGTGCCGGGTGAGACCGGTCGTCAGCTGTCCGAGCGCTTCCACAAGGCGTGCAACCGCTTCTTCGATCAGTACCGCCGCCGCGTCCCGCAGACGCAGGACTCGGGCCGCCGCAATCGGACCGTCTCGGTCCGTTAATCGCGCGCGTATAACACCTTCCCGCCGACGATGGTGTAGACCACCTTCGCGGCGGGAATCTCGTCTTCGGGCACCTTCAAAATATCCTTCGAGAGCACCGTGATGTCCGCGTACTTGCCGGGCTTCAGCGACCCGCGGTTCGCTTCTTCGAATCCCGCATACGCGCCATTGATCGTGTAGGACCGGAGCGCCTCCATCCGGGACATGCGCTGTTCCGGATAGAACACCGTCCCGTCTCTCAGCTTCCGGCTGACGCTCGCGTAATAGCTGACGATCGGATCCACGTCCTCGACCGGTGCGTCGGTGCCATTGGCGATCACCGCGCCGGTCTTCATCAGCTTCTGCCAGACGTACGCCCCTTCTTCGGCGCGCTTCGCGCCGAGCCGCTCGATCACGTACGGCGCGTCGGACGTGCAATGAATCCCCTGCATCGAGGCAATCACCCCGAGCTTGCCGAAGCGCGGGATGTCCTGCGCGCTCAGATGCTGCGCGTGCTCGACGCGCCAGCGCAGATCCTGCTTCGATGGGTTCGCGGTGAAGGTGCGCTCGAAGATGTTCAGCGTCTCGCGGTTGCCGCGATCGCCGATCGCGTGCACGCACAGCTGGTAGCCGTTGGCGATCGCCAGGCGCGCGGTCTGCTCGATTTCCGCGACAGGGGTGGTTTCGAGGCCGCTGCTGTTTGGCTTGTCGGCATAGGGCGCGAGCAGCCACGCGCCGCGCGATCCCAGCGCGCCATCGATCACCTTCTTGATCGCGCGCACCGTGAGGTGCCCATTGCCGTGATCGATCATCTTGTACTGCGCCAGCTTCGACGCGATGTCCTCGTTGCGCTGGCGGATCATCACCCACAGCCGTACGCCCATGCCGCCCTCGTCGACGACCTTCTTGATCAGGTCGATCGTCTCGAGCGGCGACCCGGCGTCCTCGAAGGTGGTGATGCCCTTGGAGAGGACCTCCCGATCGGCGAGCTGCAGGACCTTGCGGCCGTATGCCTCGCGCTCCTCGCCCTGGAGCTCCGGCTGCTTGATCAGCCGCGACGCGGTTTCGCGGAGCAGTCCGGTAGCGTCGCCGCTCGCGTCGCGCAGGATGTCGCCGCCGGCCGGACTCTCGGTCGATCGCTTGATGCCGGAGAGCTCCATCGCCACGGCGTTGACGAACGTCGCGTGGCCGCTGGCGTGCGTCAGCACGACGGGGTTGTCGGGCGAGACCTTGTCCAGCGACGCGTGCGTGGGGAAGCCCTCGACGTTTGGTTCGGGACGCGCCGTCCACTTCTCCTGGTGCCACCCGCGTCCGCGAATCCATTCGCCGGGCGCGGCCTTCTTCGCGGCCTCGCCGACCCTCGCGACAATCTCGTCCCACGACTTCGCCGTCGTCAGGTCGAGCACCAGCTTCGTCTCGCCGACGCCGGTGAAGTGGCCGTGGCTCTCGATGAAGCCGGGGATCGCCAGCTGCCCTTTGAGATCGACGACCTGTGTGTTGGCCCCAACGTACTTCTGCATCGCGTCTGCCGTACCGAGCGCGGTGATCCTGTCGCCGGTGATCGCGATCGCTTCCGCCTCCGGCTGCGCGTCCTCGACCGTGACGATGCGGCCGTTGGTGAGCACGAGATCGGCCGCCGATGCCGGCTGCTGCGCGCCGCGCGCCTCCAGCACCAAGGTCGCGACCAACGCGACGAAGATCGTGAACACGACGACTCTGACGGTGCGCATCACTCGCGATTATCCACCACGGATGGACACGGATGGACACGGATAGCTTCGACCGCTGCATTTTTGTCACGTCGGGGCGGGTCTTCAGACCCGCCGGTATAAGATGCCGCACGAGTGAGGCGGACACAGATGACATCTGATATCTCGCGACGCGGATTCCTCTCGGCGGTGGGCGGTGCGGCAATCGTGGCGGGCGGGTCGGCGTTCGCGCAGCAGCGGCCGGGACCGCAGTCGGCGCCAACGGTCATCTCGAATCCACCGCGCGACTTCGGGCCCGACGCGCCGCCGACGACGTACTTCTACGATCCCGACGTCCTGACCGTCGACCCTGCCTTCAACGGGCTCGTCCAGCCGAACACCGCCATCAAGCGGCTGTGGACCGGCGCACTGTGGACCGAAGGTCCGGCGTGGTGCAGCCAGGGACGGTTCCTGCTGTGGAGCGACATCCCGAACGATCGTCAGCATCGTTGGCTCGAAGACGACGGACACGTGTCCGTGTTCAGGAGCCCCACGAACAATAGCAACGGGAACTCGTTCGACTCTCAGGGGCGTCAGCTGTCGTGCGAGCACCTCACGCGCCGGGTCGTTCGCTACGAGCACGACGGATCGATCACGATCATCGCCGACGCCTTCGAGGGCAAGCGTCTCAACTCGCCGAACGACGTGGTCGTGCACAAGGACGGGAGCATCTGGTTCACGGATCCGCCGTACGGCGGCCAGTTGTATGAAGGCGCGCCCGACGCCGCGGGAGGGCCGACGAATGCCGCCGGACGATTGAGCGCGCGTGCGGGCCAGCGGGCGGAGGTCGGCACGTTGAAGCGCGAGTTGCCGACCAACGTGTATCGCGTCGATCCGGGCGGCCGCATCCAGATGGTGGTCAGTGAAGACCAGGTGCCCGACCCGAACGGGCTGGCGTTCTCGCCGGACTTCACGCGACTCTACGTCGCGAGTACGGGCAAGGGTCCGGGCGACAAGGGCGAGGGAGGGAAGGGAGAGGTCTACGCCTTCGACATCGGCGCCGACAACAAGGCGACCAACCGTCGCCTGTTCTCGGATTGTGTGATCGACGAAGTGAAATGCGCGCCCGACGGCCTGCGCTGCGACGTCGACGGCAACCTGTGGGCGTCGAGCAACGCCGGCCGCGCGCTCGGCTACAGCGGTGTGACGGTGTGGAACCCGCAAGGGAAGCTGCTCGGGCGTATTCGCCTGCCCGAGGTCTGCGGCAACCTCACGTTCGGCGGGCCGAAGCGCAATCGCCTGTTCATGGCCGCGAGCCAATCGATCTACGCGCTGTATGTCGCGACTCAGGGCGCCGGGCTCGCGTGATCGCCACGCTGGCGCGATTTCCGGCGCGGAGGTCGGGTCTCAGACGCGGCGCACACGAATTCGCGCCTCATCCCCGGCGGGTCTGAAGACCCGCCCTACGCGAATCAGGTGATTCGCGACAGTTCCACGCAGGCCGGGTCTTTAGACCCGGCAGGGCGAAGGTCCCGCTAGTTCTCTCGAACGATCGTGAGCACCGCCACTGATGGCGGCACCCGAAAGCGCACGGGCAGGATGCTCGTTCCGATACCCGTCGCGACGAACATGTGACGCCCCTTCTCGACGATGTGGCCGGCGGCGAACCGCTGCCCGTATCGCGACGGCACGACGGGGCGGCCGACCAATGGCAGCCGAACCTGTCCGCCGTGCGTGTGGCCGGCGAGTGTGAGCGCGACGCGCGGCGGCACGTCAACGAACACGTCCGGGTTGTGCGTGAGCAGGATCACCGGCGCCTCGTCGGTGACCTGCGCCAGCGCCGCGCCAATGTCGTGCCGTCCCGTCCACAGGTCGCTGATGCCAGCCATCCAAACCGGTCCGCCAGGCGTCTCAATTTTGACGGCCGTGTCCTCGACGACGCGTACGTGGCTCGCTTCGAGGGCGCGGCGGACGCGATCGTGATCCAGCCAGCCATCGTGGTTGCCGAGCACCGCGAACGTGCCGCCAGGCGCCCGCAGATTCGCGAGCTCCGCCGTGATCGTTTCGGGCTCGACGAAGCGGCCGCCGACGACGCCCTGGATGACGAGATCGCCGAGCAGGCAGATGACGTCGGGACGCGCGTCGTTCGTGCGCTCGACCGTGCGCCGTAGCTTCCCGACTCCGTTGAACGGCGACCCGACGTGCAGGTCAGTGAGGACGGCAATTCGCAGCGCCGCGCGGGTGGACCAGGGAAGCGCGATGCGCTCCTCCGCGACCACGAGGCTCGCCGGCTCGAGCCACAAGGCCCACGCCGCGAGCACGACGGCGCTGACGATCAGGATGCCGAGCGTCCAGCGGAACGCGCGGCGTGCTCGCGATGCGCCGCTCACGCGGGAAAGAGCCGGTCGAAATTCCCGGCGAAGATCTTTGCCCGATCTTCCGTGCCGACACCGAGCGTCTCGAGCGCGCGCTGCTGCGACTCGAAGATGCCGCGCTGCCAGCCGCGCGGAAAGAACGACGAGTCCGTGCCAAACAGAATGCGGTCGGCACCCGCAACCAACAGCGCCTGCCGGAGCACCTCCTCGAAGGTGAGGCCGGGATGAAACTTCGTCCAGCTGTTCGAGCTCGAGGTGTCGAGGTGAATCGTCGGGCACTGATCGGCAGCCATCAGTGCTTCGCGCAGGAAGCCGGCTCCGAAGTGCGGAACGATCACCGGCACCTCGGGAAAGCCGAGCGCCGTGCGGGCGAGCGCGAGCGGGTCGCCGAGGCGGAGATCGAAGCGGCTGGGCAGACCAAGTTTCTTGCGGACGCCGACGGTGAGCACGCCGCAATGCACGAAGACGGCGCCGTTGTGGTCGCGGGCTGACGCAAACACGCGCTCGACCCGTTCGTCGCCCAGCGAGTAGCCGTGCATGGCGGGGAAGAGGCAGGCGACGCGCAGCCGGTGGTCCGTGAACGCACGCGCGAGTGCCGCGTCCCACTCGGGCGCGAGCGGGTTGAACATGAAGAAGCCGACGAACCGCGCCGGATGACGCGCGACAGCCTCGGCGACCGCCGCGTCATCTCCGGGGATGCTCGCGATGAGCGCCGCGCGCGCGACGCCATGCCGATCGAGCTCGGCGACCCACCGGTCCGCGAGCTGAGCGGCGGATCCCGGCGCGTCCCACCCCAGTCGCTGCGCAAGCGCCTCGGCGCCGCCGCCGTTCGGAGCGAGCTTCTCGAGGAACGTCGACGAAAAGAAGTGACAGTGGCTATCGTTAATCATGCTGATCGGACTGATCTCGGACACGCATAGCTTAGTCCGCGCCGAAG
>JBKPRU010000161.1:0-6750 GCA_046734675.1 Acidobacteriota bacterium | reverse complement strand
GCGCGCGGTCGTGCCGTGGCAGGTCACGCATTCGGTCACATAGGTATGCGCGCCGCGCTCGGCCGCCGCCTCATCGACCCGATGGCGGTCCGCCGCGCCGACGTGCGCGCGCGGGCCGCGCGCAACCGGCGCGCCGCCGCGCGTCGGCGGAATCACGATCGCATCCCGCCCGAAGTGTTTCGTCAGGTAGTTCAGGACGATGTCGAATTCCTCCGGGGTGATCACCGCGCCGCGGGCCGTCTGCATCGTCACGATCGTCGCTTCCCACTGCGACCGCGACCGCCCTTCGGCGATCACGCGATCGGCGGGATGACAGCGCGTGCAGACGCGGATGAACGTCTCCCGCGCCTTCAGGTCCTCCGGCGTATCCTGCGCCGGCAGCGCCTGCGCGCCCGGCGCTTGGGGCGTGGACGCCTGCGCGGCATGCACGCGCGCGCGCGGAAACGCCGTCCCGGCAATCAGCGCGATCCAGGAAAGCACGACCAAAACACGCCTTGTGATCATCGACGAGTTCACCAGAAGATGCCGGGTCTGACCGCCTCCGCCAAGGCTACGGCGAGTCTCGCCGGAGCGCTTGGCGCGAAGGCGGAAGACCCGGCCTACGTGGGAATTACATCGCAGGTCCATCACCGGTTTCACGTAGGGCGGGTCTTTAGACCCGCCGACCAGTATCCGTGTCCATCCGTGGTGGATCACTGTGGTGTCCGCTCGAAGACGACGTGTCCATCGATGGCCGTCAGATCCGGGCGAATCGCGCGCAAGCGCTCGGGCGGACAGGTCATGAAGTCGTCGCTCAGCACGACGAAGTCGGCGAGCTTGCCCGGCTCGATCGAGCCGCGGGTCTTCTCGTCGAAACTGAAGCGCGCCGCATCGCTGGTCATCATGCGTAGAGCCTCTTGGCGCGAGACGGCCTCCGCCTGGCCGATGATCTGGCCGGACTCCGTGCGCCGCGTCGTCGCCGCATACATCGTCAGGAATGGATTGAACGGATTCATCGCGTCGTCGCGGTCCATGCCGAACATGTGGTCGGTGTTGATCGCGACGGTGACGCCCGCCTCGTGGAGCGTGCGCAGGCCGATGAAATGCCCGAGCCGCTCGGGGCCGAGCGCCGCCGACAGCGCGTCGGCATCCTTGTAGTACCACGCGGGCTGCGTGTCGACGAGGACGCCGAGGCGCGCGGCGCGCGCGGCGGTCTCCGCGTGGACGAAGTACGCGTGAATCAGCGTGTGCCGACGATCCGGCGACGGTTGCGCCTGCTGCGCCGCTTCGAAGGCGTCGAGCACGACGTCGACGCCGGCGTCGCCGGTCACGTGCGCGACCATCTGCCAGCCGTGCTTGTGGCCGATCGCGACCGCGGTTTTCATCTGCTCGGGCGTGAGCGTGAGGAACCCGCGATACTGCGGATCGTCGACGGCATAGAGGTCATGCGCCGCCGGCCCATACGGCTCGCGCATGTAGGACGTACCAATCAGGATCCCGCCGTCCGCCACGATCTTCAGCGGTCCCGCCTTGAGCCATTCGTCACCGCTGCCGAACTTGAACGGCAGGCCGCTGATGAAACGTTCCGTCTGCGCTGCATCTTCCGGATGAGGGATTCGGACGGTCACGGTGGAGCGCACCTTCAGTCGATCCGCGCGCCGCAGCGCTTCATACGTGTGATAGCCGTCGAGCGTGGCGCCGCGCTCGATGATGCTCGTGATGCCAGTCTCGATGTACTGCCGATGCACGCGCTCGAGAATGTCGAGCGGGGCATCGGCGGACGCCGCGGGACGGAACCGCGACAGGAGGCCACCGACGTTTCTCAACAGTCCCGTTGGCTCGCCGGCGGCATCCTTCACGATCGCGCCGCCCCGGGGATCGGCCGTCGTCCCGGTGATGCCGGCTGCACGGAGCGCCGCCGTGTTGAGCGACAGCGCATACGCGCCGTCGACCGCCACCGGACGGTTCGGCGCAGCGGCGTCGAGCTCCTGACGCGTCGGAAACCGATGCTCACGGAGCCGAGTCGGATACACGCGCGGCGTCCAGATCCACGCATCACCGCGCGCGGGTGTCGCGGACACCTGCCCGCGAATCCACGCTTGCAGCTCGCCGATCGATTGGAGATTCCGGAACGACCGCGAGGCCTCTTCGGCGGCGACGCCGAGCGCATGGACGTGCGTATCGATGATGCCGGGAATGACGGTGCGGCCGCCCCCTTCGATCACGCGCGTCCCGCTCCCAATGTGGCGCCGCACCTCGTCAGTCGATCCGACCGCGACGAATCGACCGCCGCGCACCGCGAACGCGCGGGCCTCGCTGAACCGCGCGTCGACGGTCAGCACCTTTGCGTCGAGGACGACGAGATCCGCGGGCGTCGACGTGGTCTGCGACACGGTCAACGCGGACGTCAGCGTGACAACCAGGACGACGACGATGCGGCTCAACATCGCAACCATTCTTCCAGATGCGCGGCGACGAATTCATCGTCCGCCAGGTGTGGGTACGCTCGGTACACGCGATCGATTTCCTGGGCCTGTCCGGGACTGAGCGTTTCGCGCGGATCGAGGCAGCGGGTGCTCGCGACGAGACCCTGGCGTCGCAGCACCTCCTGGATGCCGGCGATGCAGCCGGCGAACCCGTGCGCGGCATCGAAGAACGCTGCGTTCGCATCCGTCACTTCTATGCCGTGGCACAGGAGCTCGACCGGCACTTCGCCGTCGTCCACCGCGGTATGACAATCCGCCAGCAGCGCCACGGCGCACTGCGTCCACACGGCCCAGTGACCGAGCAGTCCGCCGGCGATACGGCGCGTGCGCTGCCCTGTGCCGATGCCGAACCGAAACGGGGTGAGAAGGTCGGCGACGATCGCGTCGTCGTTGCCCGTGTAGAGCGCGATGTCGTCACGCTTCGTCTCGACGACGGCGCGAACGACGTCGAGCGTCTGGTAACGATTGAACGGGGCGATCTTGATCGCGACGACCGTCGGAATCTCCGCGAAGCGGCGCCAGAACTCGTACGACAACCGACGCCCGCCAACCGACGGCTGCAGGTAGAAACCGATGATTGGCATGCGCGCGGCGATCGCTTCACAGTGAGCGATGAGCACTCGATCGTCGGCGTCCGCAAGGGCGGCCAGGCTCAGGAGTCCGGCATGGTAGCCAAGGCGCGCGAGCAGGTCGGCTTCCCGCAGCGCCTGGTCGGTCCGTCCGCAGATGCCGCCGATCCGAATGAGCGGCACCGCGCGGCTGGCGTCGGCTCGATGCATCTCCTCGGCGGCAATCGTCAGCACCGGCTCGAACAGGCCGATCTTCGGATCGCGGATCGCGAACTGCGTGGTGTGCACGCCGACGGCGAGTCCCCCGGCGCCGGCGGCAATGTAGTACCGCGTCAAAGCCCGCTGATGCCGCTCGTCGAAACGGCCGTCAGCGTCGAGCGCCAGCGGGTGCGCGGGAATGACCTGTCCCTCGTCCAGCGCGGCACGAACCGACGGGGGCAGCGATGCCATCAGAATCGTCCCGCGCGCGACTCGAAGTGGGTGGGTTTCCCGAGCGTCTCGCCGCCGCGGCGGATCCAGTCCGCGGTCCACGAAAGCACCTGCGCCGCGTCGATGCGAGGACGTCCGAGCAGCGTCCACCCGCGCGTCCCGTTGCTGAGCAGCGCGTCTTCCGCTTCGCGGCCGGCGAACGAGACGTCGACGTCGAGCAGCCGCGCCAGTTCTGCGCACACGTCGCGGACGCTCAGTTCTTCGGGTCCGGCGAGGTTGACGATGAGCGGCGGCGTCGACGCGTGCGCCAGCGCCGCGAGCGCCATGGCATTCGCATCGCCCTGCCAAATCGCGTTGAAGTATCCCATCGTGAGATCGATCGCCTCACCCCGCGCGATGCGGCCCGCGAGATCGACAACGACACCGTAGCGCATCTCGACCGCGTAGTTGAGACGCAGAATCGCGACAGCGATCGAGCGCGACCGGCTGAAGTACTCGAACATCCGCTCCCGTCCGAGACAGCTCATCGCGTACTCGCCGACCGGCGACGGCTGATCCTCCTCGCGCGATCCGCCGCGGCCATGCCGGGTCAGGCCATAGACGTTGCCGGTCGAGAACGCGACGATTCGGCTTCGCTGATAGCGCTCGCAGACGATCGAGGGAAGATGCGTGTTCATCGCCCACGTCAGCGGCTCGTCGCCCGTCGATCCGAACTTGCGGCCGGCCATGTAGATGACGTTCGGCGCGTCCGGCAGCCGCGCCACAGCGTCCGCATCGAGCAGGTCGCAGCGGATCGTCTCGACGCCCTCCGCTTCGAGCGCACGCTGGAGGTCCTCCGACGAAAAGCGCGAGACGGCCATCACGCGGTGCGAGAGCCCCGCGGCGTCCATCGCGCGCCTGGCCATGCGCGCCAGCGTCGGACCCATCTTGCCCGCGGCGCCGAGGACGATCACGTCGCCAGCGCAGCGGCGCATCGCGTCGAAGGCGGAATCCGACGGATCGCTCAACAGCGCTTCGAGGTGAGCGACGTCGCGAATCGTTCCCGGGGCCGGCATGCGCGCCCTATTATGATGCCGGTCGCTGATGAGCCCGGAGTTTCGCGATCGGAATGACACGTCGATGCCGCCCGGCGCGCCCGCGCAGGTCCGCGAGATGACGATCGCCGACATCCCGGCGGGGCTCGCGCTCTGCCGGGCCAGCCATTGGAACCAGACCGAGCGCGACTGGCAGCACTTCCTCACGTCCGCGCCACGCGGCGCGCTCGTCGCCGAGCACGAGGGGAAAGTCGTCGGCAGCGTCGCGACGATGCCCTACGGACCGTTCACGTGGATCTCGATGGTGCTGGTCGACCCCGCCGTCCGCGGGAGGGGCATCGGCATGACGCTGTTGCAGCGCGGACTGGCCCTGATTCCAGACGATGTGGCGGCGCGGCTCGACGCGACGCCCGCCGGTGAAAAGTTGTACGCGCGATTGGGATTCGCCGGCGAGCTCGCGCTCGCGCGCTGGTTCGTCGATGCAGCTGCACCGCCGGCACCGCTCGCACCTGGCGTGCGGGCGCTCCAGCCGGACGACTGGCCGCGAGTGCGCGAGTTGGACCTGCGTGCGTTCGGCGCGAGGCGCGTGCGGCTGCTCGAGCGGCTCGCGCGCGAGGCCCTTGAGTACGCTTGGATCGTGAAGGATGCGCACGGCGGGCTGCGCGGATTCGTGTTCGGCCGTCACGGCCACGTGCGCGAGCACATCGGTCCGCTGGTCGCGGACAGTACTGAGACCGCGCATGCGCTGTTGACCGCGTGCCGGTCCGCTCATCCCGATCGCCGCTTCTTCATCGACGCACCCGACGATCAGCGCGCGTGGACCGACACGCTAGCCGCGGCCGGGTTCGCGATCGAGCGTCCGTTCCTGCGGATGTATCGGGGTCAACTCACGTCGCCCGGTCAGCGCGAGCTGGTATTTGCGATTACGGGTCCGGAATTCGGGTAATCGAAGGTACGAAGGACGACGAAGGGTCGAAGGAGCCCGCTCCTTCGATTCTTCGTACTCCTTCGATACTTCGCTACAGTTTTGCTCCCAGGTACGCGCACACCCGCAGCAGATCCGCAAACACACCCGCGGCCGTGACCGCAGGACCGGCGCCCGGGCCCTGGACGACGAGCGGATTCTGGTCGTAACGGCTCGTCACAAAACGGACGACGTTGTCGGTGAGATTGATGTTTGCGAACGGATGCGACCGTTCGAGCGCGACCAGGCCGACGGTCGCACGCTTCGTCGCGGCGTCGAGCATGCCGACGTAGCGCAGCACACGGCCGTCTGCTTGCGCTGCCGCGTAGCGTTCGAGCATCGCGGCGTCGAGCTCCGGCACACGCGCGAGGAACTCCTCGGTGGTGCACGAGGTCAGCGACGGCGGGATCAGGCTTTCGAGCTCCACGTCGCCGAGCTCGAGCCGCAGGCCCATCTCGCGGCCGAGAATGATCAGCTTGCGCGCGACGTCCATGCCCGACAGGTCGTCGCGCGGGTCGGGTTCGGTGTAGCCGCTGGCCTTCGCGTCGCGGACGACGGCGGAGAACGGCCGCGCGCCGTCCCAGACGTTGAACAGGTACGACAGCGTCCCCGAGAGAATCCCCTCGATACGACGGATCTCGTCGCCCGTCTCGCGCAGATCGCGCAGCGTCTGGATGATCGGCAGCCCCGCGCCGACGGTGGCTTCGTAGAGGTAATGTGTGCCGCCGACGCGCCGCGCGCCGTGCACCCGTTCGTAGAGCGCCCAGTCGGCGCTGTTCGCCTTCTTGTTCGGCGTCACGACATGAATGCCGGCGCCGAGCCACCGCGGATAGTGCGACGCCACCTCCGCGCTCGCGGAACAATCGATCAGCACCGTGTGCGGCAGATGATCGGCGTGCACGTGTTCCTCGAAGCGGCGCAGGTTCGACGGTGACCCCGTCGTCAACCGCGCGCGCCAGTCGGTCAGCGGAACCGATGGATCGCCGAGCAGCATCTGCGTAGAGGTCGTGATACCGCGCACGCGGAGGTCGAGCCGGGCATCGCGGAACAGCCGCGCCGCCTGCGACGCGAGCTGATCGAGCAGCGCGCTCCCGACGAGGCCCGGACCGATCAGCCCGATCGAGATCGTGTGCGGGGAGAGATAGAAGCTGGCGTGGACCGAGCCCAATGCCCGCGAGGCCTGCCGCTCGTCGATGACCAGCGAGATGTTGCGCTCCGACGCCCCTTGCGCGATCGCGCGCACGTTGACGCCGGCATTGCCCAGCGCCCCGAACACCTTGCCCGCCACC
>JBKPRU010000160.1:0-9142 GCA_046734675.1 Acidobacteriota bacterium | reverse complement strand
ATTTCCGGCAGCACGGTATTCGTCAGAATCGCGTCAATCATGCGTCCGCCGCTCTCGACTTCAGTGCAGCGGCTCACAATCAGCTTCACTGCGTCGTCGTTGTAGGTGAAGGGGATCTTGTGGTGATCCTCGACTCGTTTCGAGATGCGCCCCAGCTGCAACCTGACGATGTTCGACAGCATGGCGTCACCGAGCGGGTAGTACGGAATCACTACCAGCCGTCCGAGCAGCGCCGCCGGGAACTTCTTCAGCAGCGGCTCGCGCAGCGCCTTCGCGATCCCCTCCGGGTCCGGCATCAGCTCGGGGTCCTTGCACATGCTGACGATGAGCTCGGTGCCGACGTTCGAGGTCAGCAGGATGATCGTGTTCTTGAAATCGATGTAGCGCCCTTCGGCGTCTTCCATCCAGCCCTTGTCGAAGACCTGGAAGAACAGCTCGTGCACGTCAGAGTGCGCCTTTTCAATTTCATCGAGCAGGACGACGCTGTATGGCCGGCGGCGGACCGCCTCGGTAAGGATGCCTCCCTCGCCGTAGCCGACGTATCCCGGCGGTGATCCCTTGAGCGTGGAGACGGTGTGCTTCTCCTGGAACTCGCTCATGTTGATCGTGATGACGTTCTGTTCGCCGCCATACAACGCTTCCGCGAGCGTGAGCGCGGTTTCGGTCTTGCCGACGCCGGACGGTCCGCACAGCATGAACACGCCGATTGGCTTGTTCGGGTTATCAAGCTTCGCGCGTGAGGTATGGATGCGGCGCGCGATCATGTCGAGCGCGTGGCGCTGCCCGATGACGCGCTGATTCAGCGTCTCGGCGAGGTTGAGCAGCGACTCGACCTCGTTCTTCACCATCTTGCCGACCGGCACACCCGTCCAGTCCTGCACGACCGCGGCGACGGCCTGCTCGTCGACGCTGGGAAGGATCAGCGGAGAGTCTCCCTGCAGCGCCGCCAGCTGCTTCTGCAGGTCGGCAAGTTCTGCGCGCAGCTTCGCGCGTTCCTCGTCGCTCAGCGCCGGCGGCGCGCTCGCGTCCTGCGGCTTGTCTTTCGCCGCGGCTTTCTCGTCAGCCGCCTTGCGAAGCGTGGCGCGAATTTCAAGGAGGCGATCGGCGAGCTTGTGCTCGTCGGCCCAACGCTTCTCGAGATCGGCGCGCCGCGCCTCTTCCGCGGCCAGCTTCCGCTCGCACTCGGTCCGGCGCTCGGTGGTGTCGACGCCGACGGCTTCTTCGCGCTCGATGATGCCGAGCTCGATATTGAGCGCGTCGATCGTCTTGCGGCTGTCTTCGAGCTGCGGCGGGACGGCGTGCTGGCTGATTGCGACGCGCGCGCAGACGGTATCGAGGAGGCTCACCGCCTTATCCGGCAGCTGACGCGCGGGAATGTAACGATGCGAGAGGCGGACAGCCGCTTCGAGCGCCTCGTCGAGCAGCTGCACGCGATGATGCTTCTCCAGCGTCGACGCGACGCCGCGCACCATCAGCGTCGCCTTCTCTTCACTGGGCTCGACGACCTGCACGACCTGGAAGCGACGCGTCAGCGCCGGATCCTTCTCGATGTATTTCTTGTATTCCGCCCACGTGGTCGCGGCAATCGTGCGCAGCGTGCCGCGCGCGAGCGCGGGCTTCAGCAGGTTCGCCGCGTCGCCAGTGCCGGCCGCCCCGCCGGCGCCGATCAACGTGTGCGCCTCGTCGACGAAGAGGATGATCGGCTCCGACGAGGCCTGCACTTCTTCGATGACCTGACGCAGCCGGTTCTCGAACTCCCCCTTCATGCTGGCGCCGGCCTGCAGCAGGCCGATGTCGAGCGTGTACACCTGGACGTTTTTGAGCGGAGGCGGCACGTCGCCGCGCGCGATGCGAGCGGCGAATCCTTCGACGACGGCGGTCTTGCCGACGCCCGCTTCGCCGGTCAGGATCGGATTGTTCTGACGCCGGCGCATGAGGATGTCGACGATCTGCCGGATCTCCTCGTCGCGGCCGCTCACCGGATCGAGCTGGCCGTTCTTCGCGCGTTCGGTGAGGTTCGTCGCGAAGCGCTTGAGCGCCTCCTTCTTTCCGAGCTGCGCCGGCGCCATCGCGCCGCTCGACTCACCGGGCGCCGCCAGCGACGAGTTGTCGGTGGCGCCGAGCGCGTCCTCGGGCGACCCGTGCACGATCTTGCCGAGCTGCTCGGTCAGCGTGTCGACCTTGATGGCGTCGAAGTGGCGTGAAATCCCGAGCAGCGCGTTGCGCAGCGACGGCGTCTTCATCATACCGACCATCAAATGGCCGGTGCGCACGCGGGTGTCGCCAAACATCAGCGTCGCGTAGACCCAGCCACGCTCGACCGCGTTCTCGACGTGCGTCGAGAGATCCGAGATCGACGTGGCGCCGCGCGGCAATCGATCGAGCGCATCGGTGATGTCCTTCGCGAGCCGCGACCCATCGATCTCGAAGTGGCGGACGATGCGATGGAGGTCTGAATCGGGCGTCGAGAGAATCTGCTGGATCCAGTGCACCAGCTCGACGTAGGGATTTCCGCGCAGCTTGCAGAACACCGTCGCCCCTTCGATGGCTTTGTAGGCGAGGCTATTGAGCTTGCCGAACAATGCGGAGCGGCTGATCTCGGTCATGCGGCCTGTTCCCGCTCGACGAAGCGTTCGCCGTCGAGCGAAAGATCGGCGGCATCAGCCGCCGATGTCCTGGTGCCCAGCCACGTCGTCCACCCGAGCTGCCCCTGGACGCCCAGCTTCAACGTGGGCACCTGGTCGCGTTGGAGGTGGAGCCGGACGTCCCAATCCAGCTCGAAACACATATAGAACCTGACCCAGTCCACGAGTTTGCGCAGCAGCGTCCCACTGCGCGCGGGCCCGCCCGCGCCCGGACGCGTGGCGGGGAGGAACGCCTCGTATTGCTGGAGCGTCAGCGGCCCGACGTGAATGCGAAACTTGCTCTGGTGATCCCACACGCGCGCGCCGAGCACGGCGCTGCCTCCGAGCGTCTGCCCTTCGGCTCTGAGGTACGTGCGATCGCGCGGCGACAGCGTGAGCCAATGGCCGACGAATTCCTCGATCCGCGCCGGCACGTGGAAGAACTGACGGAGGATCTGCGCGAGGCCGTCGGCGTCACGGACGTGGCGCGCCAGCGTGCCGGCATGAAACAGCTTCGCAAGATCCGGCACCGTGTCGCGCTGCCGCAGCGCCCCGGGCGCAAGCCCGATGAACGCGCCGACGTAGGTCAGGTAGCGATCTTCCCCTGCGCGATCGCGATTGACGTGCGGCTGCGCCTGCGCCCACGCGCGGTACAGCAGGGCGAGGAAGCGGTGATGGAAGACGTCGAGGAAGCGGCTCAGCGTCGGATCGCCGGCATGGCGCAGCCGGTGACGCGCGTATTCGGTGAGGTGGATCGGCAGCGGCCCGTTCGGCCCGAGCAGCCCGAACAGCCGCACCTGCAGCCGCGGCGGCGCACCGTCCTTTCCGAACTCCAGCGATGCGAGCGGCGCGGGTGCGAACGCGAGATCCGGATCCTGTCCCAGGCGTACGGGCTCGTCGATCGGCCGCAGCGCCGTGCCCCAGCGCGGCTTCGCCGCGTACAGGCATTCGAGCCGCCGCAACGTCTGGTAGAAATCGTAGCGGTAGGGTTCCTTCGCGACGTCCGCCAGGAACGTCAGAGCGTCGGCCGCGTTCCCCAGTTTGGCGTCCATCGATTGATCTCGCCGCGACCCGGAGATCGCAGCACGGTTTCGGTTGCCGAGTTGATCGACACGTAACGCGCGAAGTAGCGATCGAGCACCGCGCCCAGCAGAAACGCGCTCCCACCCTCGAAGGCGAGCTCGTCGACCTCGACGGTGATTTCGAGAGCACGCCCGAAGGCAATCGGCCCACGCGAGGGCAACCGTCGTACGACCCGGCGCACGTTGACGCTTTGTATGCCTTCGATCTGACGTCTCGCGCTGACGTCGCTCGTTGTCGCGTAGAGCTCCAGCAGATCGCGCAACGCGGCTGCCCCCTGCTGCCCGGTCGCGTTGACCAGCGACAGGTAGTTCAGCGAGAGATGGCTGATGGCGCGCCACGCGATCGCGCTGTCGACGATTGCGGAATACGGACGGCTCGGCCCCGCGATCGTGCGCACGCTCGTGACCGGGGCGGCGATGTTCAGCGTGAAATCGCTCTTACCGAGACCAGTTGGCATCTGCAGCACGAGGTCGCGATTGGTACACAGCGCCTGCACTGAGAGCTGCCGGAGATCCGCCGCGTAGGGCGCCTGCGTCGAGTCGACGAGCGAAAGAAACACTTCGGTGCCGACGTAGCTCGATCGCGGACCGCGGCGCCGCTGGTCGGGCGGAATCAGGCGCGGCTGCCGGCGTGTCGTGAAGTACGCGGGCTGGTGGTGATACAGGTCGGTGCTGTCCGCCGAGTAGAACGGCAGGAATTGTTGCTCGCTGTCGTCCCCAGCGCCGTGCCCGACGACGTCAGTGACCTGGTAGATCTCGAAGTCGAGCGGACGCGTCCGATCCGCAACGACGTGGAACTCGAAGGTCGAGTCATTCACGTGAATGCGGTCGATGCGCGGCTTTTGGAACAGATTGATCGCCGGCGTGCAGAACAATTCGAAGTAGCCGGCGTCGATCAGGCTCTCGAGCGTCGCGTCGCCGCGGCCGAACAGGATTACGAGCTCCACTTCGTTGCCACGCACGCGGCTCAACGCGGGAGCCAGGCCCCCAAGCTCGAGGAAGCGATACCGCTGCGGGAACGTGAAATATTCCTGGAGCAGCCGATAGCCCTGGAACGATCGCACCGTGGCTGGCAGCAGCGCTTCTTCGTCCGTGAACCCGACGGGACGGATCACTGACGCGGGAAGGAACGTCGGGTCGGACGGATGCGTGCCGAGCGGACGAACCAGCACGCCAAGTCCGGTCGCGAGCGACAGTTCGAGCAGCTTGTTGGCCGCGTCGTCACGGCCCCCCAGGTAGAAGCAGAGGCGCTCGATCTTCGTCTGCGAAAACTTCAGGCCGGCGGTCGTCTTCAGCCGCAGGCGAACGCCTCCCTTGATACGCTGCGCAATCGGAAGCGCGTTCAGGGGCAGATCCGGGGCGAAGGAAAAATAGCTCGCCGACGCAACGTCGAGCGGCAGAAGCGTGACGTCGTGCGCCGTACGGAACTCACACGCGGTCGTGTCGTCGGGCCCAGTGATCGAATGCAGCGTCGTTCCGCGCGGTACGGTGCGCGCGCCGCTCCCGAGGCTCGGATCGTTCTTGTCCGGATGCAGCTGCGCGACCAGCATCGAGGGGGTCGGCGCAAGATAGTGCGGGTAGATGATCTCGAGCAGCGACTGCGTGAAGCGCGGGAATTCCGCGTCGAGCTTGAGCTGCACGCGCGCCGCCAGGAACGCCGCGCCTTCGAGCAGGCGTTCGACGTACGGATCGGGGACCTGCAGTCCCTTCATGTCGAGGCGTGCGGCAATCTTCGGGAACTGCTCGGCGAACTCCGCCCCCATCTCTCTCAGGTGGCCGAGCTCGCGTTCGTAGTACTCGCGAAAGCGGGGATCCATCAAACAACCCGAGTGGCGGCGACGTCGGCCACTTCGACCTGCCCGGTTTCGAGATCGATCTCGGTCCGCACCAGCAGCTCCAAGGGAAGCGGTTGGGCCCAGAGCTGCCCGGAGATCTCCACCCCGATGACGTTGTGATGGTCGAGACCGGCGGTTTCGAGCGCCCGCACGCGCAGCGTGGCCGGCAGAATACGGGGCTCGAAGTCGAGGATCGCCTGCTTGATGGCCCGTTCGAGGTCGGCAACTTCGATCGACGAGGCAGTCTGGCCGGAGAGCGGCGGCAGACCATAGTTGACGACGGACCGACGAGTGTGAGGAAACACGAGCGGATCCATGTCCGCGTCCTGACGCGTCGAGTTGAACAGCCACGCCAGATCGCGCAGCACCGCCTCGCGCAGGCGGCGCTTCGAGATGACGCGCTGCAGCCGCGGCTCGAGCTTCTTGTCTGGCTCTTCGTCGGTGAGCCGGTCCAAGAGCGCGGGCTGGAGCTGCTCTTCGGGGGTCCGCTGCTCAGGCATGATCCGCGCCCGCGCTCGCCGGCGCCGCGCCCTCCGGCGCGATGGTGAGCGCGCGCACCTCGAGAAACGGCGTCTCGCCCACGTCCGTAGCGAGAACGCGCTGCCCGAGCCCGCGATACGCGTCTTCGGCGATCGGCTCCCACGCGGTCTTCCGCGCCAGCGCAATCGCACCCTCTTCTGACGCGTGCGACCCTGGGTAGCGCGTTGGAATCAGCGCGAGGGATTCACCACCGTTCTGGAAGGTGAGGTGCGCGGGCATCCACACGAGATCGCGGAGATCCTCTGGCGCCTCCATCGTGATCTCGCTGAGACGCGTGAACGGCACCCAATAGTAGCGTCCGTTGATGACCGCTTCGAGAACCGGACCAAGCCGCGAGTCCGCGTCGGCAATCCACTCGAAGGGCTCGCCGTTCAGGCGGCCGCCCGACGCGGGCGCCTCGTCGAAGCCGCGCAGCCGCAGCTCCTCGGCGTGCGCCGACTCGCCGCGGCCGGTCAGCAGGCGCGATTCGATCAGGAATGCCAGCCACTGTTCCGGCTCGCCGAGCACCATCGGCGACTTCTTGCCTTCGAAGACCTCGTCGCGAATCAGCTCGCAGCGCACCGCGTCGCCGTACATCTGCGCCATTGGCAGCGCGACCGGATCGAGCTCGGAGGCCACCTTGAGCTGATTGAGCGCGCGATTCCACTGCCCGACGACGCACAGCAGCTGGAACAGAAAGACGCGGAGCTTCGCGTCAGACGGATGGGCGCGAACGTCCTCCTGCAGGCGGGCCAGGGCGGCGAGAGGGTCCCCTTCCTTCAACGTGCGCTCGGCGGCGTCCGAAAGCGTCATGGCCTAACTCGCTGTGGTCCATTCGTCGTCGAAGCTCGTGGCCCCCAGCGCGTTGCCGTCGGGACCCTGTGGCGTGTACTGAATGGAAATCTTGTTGAAGGAGAAGCTGACGCGCTCGAAGAGCGCCGGGCTGCTCGACGAATCGCCCGCCTCGAGATCGATCGCCATCACGCGCCCGTTCTGAATCTTGATCTTCAGGTATTCGAGCGGCGTCTTGCCGATCTTCCGGAGCGTCAGCGTCGCCTCGTTAATCAGCTCGTTGCTGCGGAGCGCCGACATCAGCGCCGTCGACGCCTTGTCGACACGCTTGGTGATGCGCAGCTCGCGGATGGTGGCCTTCCCCGCGGCGGTACCGCCGCCCAGGGAAGGCTTCCCCTGCATGCCCCAGGACCAGGCCAGCACTTCGATCTCGTTCTTGTGGCTCTGATCCTGGGCCTCGCCGTTGATCGTGCCCGACTTGGATCCTTTGACGCTGAGGAACATGTCCCCGGCGCCGGGACCCTTGGGAGCCACGGGATCGGAAATCGGCACGCCCACCTGCGCCTCCGGCGGCTATTCCTTCTGCGCCTTGATGTCGTACTTGAAGATGATGCCCGCGTCGAGCGTGCCGTCCGGCTTCTGCGGCTTGTACTCGACAGCGACCTTCGCGAACGCGAGGCTGACGTTCTCGGTGTGACCCGCACCGTCGCCGTTGCCGCCGTGGGTGACGCCGGTGACGATCACGTCGTTCATCTTGACGATGAAGTATTCCTGCTGCTCCTTGCCGGCCTTGCGGTGCGTGATCACCGCTTCCTTGAGGTGGACGCCGGTCGCGCAGGCCTGCATCAGCACCGGGGACGCCTTGTCGACCTTGTGGGTGAAGGTCAGGTCGTGGAAGGTCGCCTTGCCTTCGCCGCCGCCGCTGCCGAACGACATGGAGCCGGCGTTGGACACGCCCCACGAGTACGACAGCACTTCGATTTCGTCCTTGTGCTTCGCGTCGAGCGATTCCCCCTTGATGTCTCCCAGCTTCGCAAAGATATCTGTCGCCATGATTCAACGCTCCTCGAAAAAATCGATGATCGTGTCCAGGGTGCCCGTGCGCGACGAATGGTCGGAGCGCTCTTAACCGGCTTTTGCCGACGGCAGTTTCGATACGAGACGCAGCGAAACCGTGAGTCCTTCCAGCTGATAGTGCGGCCTGAGGAAGAACTTCGCCGAGTAATAGCCGGGATTCCCCTCCACTTCTGCCACCTGCACTTCCGCGGCGGCGAGCGGTTTCTGGGCCTTCACACTTTCATGCGAGTGTGCCGGATCGCCGTCGACGTAATTCATGATCCAGTTCTGCAGCCAGCGCTGCATGTCGTCCCGTTCCTTGAACGAACCAATCTTGTCGCGGACGATGCACTTCAGATAGTGCGCGAAACGGCAACATGCAAAAAGATACGGCAGCCGCGCCGCAAGGTTCGCATTCGCGGTGGCATCGGGATCGGTGTACTCGAACGGCTTCTGCACGGACTGCGCGCCGATGAACGCCGCGAAGTCGGAGTTCTTGCGATGTAACAACGGCATGAAGCCGTTCTTCGCGAGCTCCGCTTCGCGGCGATCGCTGATCGCGATCTCGGTCGGACACTTCATGTCCACCCCGCCGTCGTCGGTCGGGAAGGTGTGAACGGGTAGTCCTTCCACAGCGCCGCCGGACTCGACGCCGCGGATGCGCGAGCACCAGCCATACAACTTGAACGACCGGTTGATGTTGGCGGCCATCGCGTAGGCGGAGTTGGCCCAGGTGTACTTGCTGTGATCAGCGGCGCCGGTATCCTCCTCGAATGCGAAATCGTCGACGGGGTTCGTCTTCGCGCCGTAGGGCAGGCGGGCCAGGAAGCGCGGCATCGCGAGACCGAGATAGCGCGAATCTTCCGATTCGCGAAGCGACCGCCACGCGGCGTACTCCGGCGTCGTGAAGATCTTGGTCAGGTCGCGCGGGTTGGCCAGTTCCTGCCACGACGCCATCTGCATGATCGTCGGCGAGGCGGCGGCAATGAACGGCGTGTGCGCGGCGGCGGCGACCTGCGCCATCTCGCCGAGCAGCTCCGTGTCGGGCGGCGTGTGATCGAAATAGTAGTCGCCGACCAGGCAGCCGAACGGCTCGCCGCCGAACTGCCCGTACTCCGCTTCGTAGACCTTCTTGAACAGCGGACTCTGGTCCCACGCCGTGCCCTTGTAGCGCTTCAGCGTCTTGCCGCTGTCTCTTATACACATCTCCGAGCCCACGAGACTTCAAGTATGA
>JBKPRU010000159.1:0-19951 GCA_046734675.1 Acidobacteriota bacterium | reverse complement strand
GTGCCGTCCTCGTCGAGCGTGAAATCGCCAGCCGTCAGTCCCGTGACGAAGTGCCCGTCGCCGTCGAATACGCGGACGTCCACTTCGACGAGATCGGCGGCCGATCGAAACGTCGGCCGCTGCTCCTGTGCGGCAAGAGTGACAACGGCTAGCGCAAACAGAGGAAGCAGTCGAATGGGCCGTGCTCCTTCGATTCTTCGCCCCGCTCCTTCGATTCTTCGCTATTCGGTGACCGGCAGGATGCAGAGCTCGTACTTGTTCTTCCCGGTACGCTGGAGGTACGCGATCTTCGTCCCGTCCGGCGACCAGGCGGGCAGCAGCACCGCCTTCGTGCCCTCGATGTCGCGCTTGCCGCCTTTCTGGTCCATCAGCGCGAGATGCCCCTGCTCGTTGCCGTAGGCGATCATCGCGCCACGCGGCGCCCAGCCGAACGTGTAGCCGGGCAGGAACTGCTGGTTGACGAACTGGCCGACGACTTCGTTCTTCAGCCGCAGCGTGGTCACGCGCTGCTTCTGCATCTGCTGCGCGCGCATCGTCGCATCCTCGACGCTCGTGCCCTGGCCGGGATCGGCGGCGCCGCCGCGCGCGAGCGAGCCGCCCATGGGCGCCGCGGTCGCCGTGACGGTCTTCTCTTCCGACGTGATGTCGATCGCGAAGCTGCCGGCGCCGGGCGCGGACTTGTGTGCCTTCCACGCCCAGTACTCCGCGAGCCAGTCGGGCGCGTCCTTCACCGGCTCGGGCTTGCCCCCGGCGGTGGATAGCAGGAAGTAACGCGGCGACTTCACCATCCCGTAGCGATCGCGCTCGGAGGTCTGGAGCACCAGCGACCTGCCGTCGGGCGACCACGCCAGCTGCGTCGGCTCACCCTTCAACTTGCCGGTATCGATCTCGGCGAGCGAGGCGGGCGCGGCGAGCTGCAGACTCTTGACGTCCTGATCGACGACGAGCGGGACGAGCGACAACGCGAGTACCGCAATCAGCATGTGGATCTCCCGTTACGTCAATGTCAGCATTTCTCACTGCGCGTGGGGCCCCACGCCCACGCGCTTCACGCGCTTCGCGCGACGCCCTTCGTCCCTCGACGTCGCTCGGGACGACCCTGAGCCTGTCGAAGGGTCGGGCTTGCCGCCGCTTCGCGGCGGCCTTGAAGAACCGTTCCGGCAACCGGCAACTACTGCTTTCTCTCGATCTCCGCGAGCTTCGACTGCAACTCCAGCGAATCCGGACGCGCGGCGAGGCCGGCGCGCAGCGCCTGCCGGGCCAGTGCGGGCTCCGCCATGCGCAAGTATCCATCGACGACGGCGAGATGCGCCGGAACGAGACGCGGATCGATCGTCGCGGCGGCGCGCCATGCCCCGATCGCCTGCACCCGTTCTCCGGCCGCCTCGTGCGCCCACCCGAGCACGAACGCGATCGCGGCGTCCGATTGATCCAGCTTCAGCGCCTCCGTGAGCTCGATTGCCGCGGCGGCGTACTCGCTCCGCCCGAACAGCTCGACGCCTTTGATCGCGCGGGCCGACGCGGGGGTCGCTGCCGCGCGCCATCGTGCCTGCGCATGCTTCACGTAATCACCGTCGAGCACGTCACCAGGACGAAATGTCGTTTCAGCAAGCGCAGGCGGCGCTGGCGCGGCGCCGGCGCGCACGTCGACTTCACGCGAGAGGTCGGCAACGGGCTCGCCCTGCGCGCGCACGCGCACGTGCGCGACATAAGGCCCGGGCGTGACGGCTGTCAGTGGCAGCGCAAAGGTCGCGCGCCGCGAGATGCCTGCCCCGGCGGCAACCGGCTCGGTGAGGTCTGCTTCGATGGTCGCGGCCGGTTCACCGCCGGCGGCCGGCACCAGCGACGCCGTGACGCTCAGCGCGCGCAATTGATCCGGCGCACGCCCGTATGCTTCGACCAGGCCCGGCAGCCCGTCGTCCACGAACGCGACGGCACGCACCGGCAGCGCGCCCCCGCCGGAGCCGAGCACGAGATCGCTGACCGCGACGTCCGGCCCCGCGAACGCACGCACGGTGAGCCGCCGATCCGCGCTGCCGACGAGACCGCCGGGCTCGCGCACGACGGTGCGCATGATGTAGGACCCGGGCGGCAGCTCGAACTGGACGTGATACGTCCCGAGCCCGGTCGGCGAGCTGCCACTCGCGGCCGTCGGCAGCGGAATCGTATCCGTGCCGCTCGCCGCGACCCGCCCGTCCTGGACGTCGCGGACGACGAAGACCACGTCGGCGCTCGCGTTCCGCTCGTCGCGGACCGGGAGATCGGCTTCGAGCGACAGCACCACGCGCGCGCGCCCGCTCGTGTCGGACTTGAGCACGTAGGTGGTGTAGTCGACGCGCAGCGCCTGCTGGACGAACGGGGCGGCGAGCGCCGCATCGATCGCCCGATGCCGGTCGAGCGGCGCCGACGCGGGGGCCGCGTAGCCGGTGCGCGCGCTGACGACGGCGCCAGGACGCGTCACCCGCACGGACACGCGGCGATACTCGCCGCGCTTCGCGAGCGCCGCCTCGCTCGGCGTGAATCCGACGAGATAGTAGTCCTGCGATTGGTCCGCGATCCGATCGAGCGCGGCGTCGATGTGCGACGGCGCGTCATTGACCAGCACGCCGTCGGTTTCCGCCGCCAGGCTGCCGAGCGGTTCCACGCGAGCCTGGATCTCGCCTCCCTGCGTCGTCGTCGTGGGCTCGCTCGCCTTCACGTCGGTGCCGCGTCGGTTGAGATCGAACGAATAGAAGACCGCATAACTCTGCGCGGCGGCCGCCGCAACCTGTTCGAGCTCGCGCGTGACGTTCTGCTGATGGAAGCCTTCCGAGAACAGGACCACGGTCTTCCGTCCTTCGATCGCGCGGTACTGCTCGATCAGGTCCGCCAGTCGCTGCAGCGTCTGCCGGGTATCGCTGTCGGCGGTCGCGACGAAGGTCCGGGCGTTCTCGATGACGAGCCGTCGCGTGATCGTGGGATCCTCGGTCGACCGCGTCTGATTGCGCGCGGCCAGCGTGGGGACGTCGGCGGTCCCCTCGGTCGCAACTCGTGCGACGACGTCGCTGGTGACCCGATCGTTGCCGCTCGCGATTTGATACGCCTCCTCCTGCGTGAGGCGGCCGAGAGCGGTGGTCATGTTGCGCTCGAGCGTTCCGTGTACCTTCTGCAGTTCCGCCACGGCGCGGGTCTTGTCCGCGGTGAACCCGAGCTGCGGGCCGGGCCCGGGGACCCCGAAGATGGCGATGCGATCCAGCGGGCGAACGCGCTTCGCGATGAACGCCTCCGCGGCGCGCCGCGCGATCTGTTCGTTGCCCGCGGTGATGTGATGCTGATCGAAGACGAGGATGTAGAGGTGCCCGCGCGGCGTTCCCTGGTTGCTCGAGACTTCCGCCGAAACGGCACGAAGGGCCGCCTCCCGATAGAGTCCCGCCGGCTCCTGGACGTGCTGGAACAGGAGGATCGGCCGCGGCCGGCCGTCCTCGACGATCTGGATTTCGTCGGGCTTCAGGTCGGTGATCGCGCGTCCGGATCCATCGGTGACGCGGACGTCGAACCGCACGACGTCGACGCCGGAGCGGAAGACGTTCTGTGCCCGCTCCTGCGCCTGCATCGGGGCAAGCGCACCGAGCATGGTCGCCAACGCCAGTCGCGGGAGGGACGTCCGAGTCATCGGACCGCGGCCGCCTTCTCGGGCTCGCCGAACATCGTCCAGAGCTGCACCGCCAGGCTTCGCCCTTCCGCCGTCGGCGAGACCCGGAGCAGTTCGGCGATGGCGCGCTCGGAGTCCGCGTCGCGCCCCATGGCGCGGTAGAGCATGGCCAGACCGGCCCGCGCGCGGGTATTGTGCGGAAACACCCGGATCTCCTCCAGCAGGTACGGCTCCGCCTCCGGGTAGCGTTCGAGGCGGGCGTACGAGTCGCCAATGTAATAGTTCAACTCGTTCATCTGCAAGGTGCGCCCCTGCAGCTGCTGCCGCGCCCGGAGCAACGGCCCGAGCGCCTCGGCGTAATGTCCCTGGTTGTAGGCGACGAGCCCTTCGACGTAGAGCGGCATCGGTAACGTAGGGTCCGCGTCCTGAGCGAGCCTGGCCTCACGTAACGCCGCCGCCCGATCGTGCCGCGCGAGCGCGATTTTCGCGAGCAGCTCGTGCGCCGCTGCCGGCGTCACGCTCAAGGCGAGCTCGGCGTGCTTCTGCGCTTCGTCGGTCTTCCCGAGGCGCAACAGGCCGGCGGCGGCGCCAATCAGACTGCCGGCATCTTTCGGATTGCGCTTGATGACCTGCTGATAGGCGTACACCGCGTCGGCGGTGAGGCCCTGTCGCACGAGCACCTGCGCGAGCTGCAGCCACACGTCGCTCATCTCGGGATCGTCCGCGAGCAGCTCGCGATAGAGCACGGTGGCTTCGGCGTACTTGAGACTTCCGGCGAGATCGGACGCGCGCCGGTACTTTTCGAGGACGTGCACCTTGTCCTTGGGATCCGGCAGGCGATCGCCCGGAAGCGACAGCGATTCGTTGCTGCCGCTGCCTACGTAGCCGAGCGCAGCCAGGCGCTGGCGATCCTCGTCCGACACGGCGGAGGGCGCCGCAATCGAGGTGCTCGCGATCAGCGATTCGAGCGCGCCGCGCATCGCCTGGCGGACCTGCGGCCGTTCCGCCGCGACCGACGCCGACTCTTTCGGATCGCGCTCGAGGTCGTACAGTTCGTCGCGCGGCGCGCGAATCAGGCGATACCGCGCGTCGCTCAGCGCATAGAGCTCACTCCATCCGAAGTGGTAGCGCGAATAGAGCGCTTCCGAATAGATGCCCGCCTCGGCGATCGCGCCGCTGCCTTCGATCAGCGGACGGAGTGAACGGCCGTGCAATCCCGCGTGCGCCGGCGCGCCAACCAGATCGAGCAGCGTGGGAACGAGGTCGATGTGCTGCACCGGCGTGGCGACGCGCTTCGCGGAGTGACGGCCGGGCAGCTTGACGATGAACGGCACGTGCGTGGTCTCGCGATACAGGAACATCCCGTGCTCCTGTTCGCCGTGGTCGCCAAGTCCTTCACCGTGGTCCGCGAGCAGCACGATCGTGGCGCGCTCGTAGAGGTCCGCCGCGCGCAGCCGATCGAGCAGGCGCCCGACCAGTTCGTCGGCGTACGCGATCTCGCCGTCGTAGGGCGCGTACTGCGCAAACCGCGCCGGCGGCGCGTACGGCTTGTGCGGTTCGTAGAAATGCAGGAACAGGAAGAACGGCCTGGCGCCTTGCGTGGCCAGCCACTTCTCGGCGGCAGCGAGCGTCTGCGCACCGTCGCGCTGCACCTGGCCAATCGACACTTCCGGCGACGCCGCAGGCATCTCGCTGTCGTAGGTGTCGAACCCCTGGTTGATGCCGGTGGCGGCGCGCAGCACGTACGCGGACACGAACGCCGCGCTCGGCCAGCCGCGCTCGTGCAGCGCACGCTGGACGAACCACTGGTCCGTTCTGACCGTGAACCCGATGTTGTCGCGGACGCCGTGCTCGAACGGCAGCTGGCCGGACAGGATGCTGGTGTGCGACGGCAGCGTCTGCGGTGAGTGCGAATACGCCTGCTCGAAGACGATACCCTCGGACGCGAGCGCGTCGATGTTGGGCGTGCGCACGCCCGTGTAGCCATAGGCGGGCAGATGATCGGCGCGTAGCGTGTCGATCGAGATCAGGATGATCGGACCGTCGGCAGGCGAGCGCGCTCCGGGCAGCCGTCGCAGACCGATCCATGCAACGACGCCGAGAACAGCGAGCATCATGAAAACCAGGACACGCCTTCGTGAGCGTCGTCCCTTCGTGGGTTTCGTGACGCGGCCGTCAGCGCGTGCGCCGTGCCCGTTTGCCTCCTTTCTCACTGCCCCAGCATCCTCTTGACGCGCGCGATGTCGGGCGCGTACTGCGCGGCCGGGGCTTCGCGCGCGAAGCGCTCGAGATACGGGCGCGCCTCATCGCGTCGGCCCGCCGCATCCAGCTCCGTGGCCAGGTTGTACAACGCGTCGAAGTCCTGCGGTGCGAGGTCGACCGCCCGCTTCCAGTACGCGAACGCGGCGTCACGGCGATCGGTCTTCATGGCGATGACGCCGAGGCCGTTCTGCGCGCGCGCCGACTTCGGATCGATGGCCGCCGCTTCGTTCAACGCACGTTCGGCGGCAGGAAGATTGCCGCGCTGCAGTTCCAGCGTGCCGATGTTCTCGAGCGCCTGGACATTGGTGGGATTCTCCGCGAGCGCGCGCCGGAATGTCGCCGACGATTTGTCGTCTCGTCCGGCGCGCGCGTAGGCGATGCCGAGCGCGTTCAACGCGTCGGGATCGGCCGGCGTCGGCGCGGCAAGCGGTTCGAGCAGCGCAATCGCATCCGATGGCCGTCCCGCCTCCGCCAGGTAGGAGCCCAGCTGGGTGGTCATGCCCGGCTCGATTGCGCCGGCGCGGAACGCGCGTTCGAGGGTGTGAATCGCGCCCTTCGCATCGCCGTTCTGCCATTGAAGCAGCGCCATGTTGCGATACCCGATGGCCATCGACGGCCGTCGCTGAATGACGCGCTCGTAGATGGACAGCGCCTCGTCCCGGCGATCGTGCTGCCACGCCTCGATACCCTGCTGAATCCACTGGTCGAGATCGATCAGCCGCTTCGGGTCGTCGTCTTCGGTGTACTTCACCTTGCGCGGCGCGCTGCCCGAGGTGTAGCCGAGCGACTGGAGGGTCGCCGCCACTTCCGGCGATTCGGCGAAGCGTTCGCCGGGCGGCGCGGCGTGGAAATCGCGAAGCCGTGCCTCGAGCGCGCGGCGGCGTTCGGGCCGGCGATCGAGCAGGTTGGTGGATTCGCCCGCGTCGGTTGCGAGATCGTAGAGCTCCGGCTGCGGCAGGTCGATGTACTTCTCACGGCCGCCGATCACTCCGCTGAGCGGCGCCCAGCCGCGATTCAGCATCGCCGACATCGCTTCGAAATACGACGAGACATCCGCCTCCGCCGGCTGCGGACGATCCGGCAGCAGCGATCGGCCCGGCAGGCCGTCGGGTGGCTTCACGTCAACGGCATCGAGCATCGTCGGCACGAGATCGACGTGGCGCACCGGCAGGTGAGAGACCGTGCCGTGCGAGCGGGCGCCGCCCACCTGGGCGACGATCAACGGCACGTGCAGCGTTGATTCGTAGGCGAAGAGACCGTGCGTCAGCTCGCCATGATCGCCGAGCCCTTCGCCGTGATCCGAGGTGACGACGACGAGTGTCGGACGCGCGGATGCGCGGATCGTGTCGAGCAGCGGACGCAGCGCCTGGTCCACGTAGGCGACCTCGCCGAGGTACGGCTTGTACGAATACTGCTGGTCGAAGGGCGGCGGAGGCAGGTAAGGCGCGTGCGGGTCGAACAGATGCACCCACGCGAACCAGCGTCCGGGACGATCGCGAATCCAGGTGAGCGCCGGCGCGATGACCTCCCCGGCCGGCCGCTCGGCGAGCGAGAAGTCGGAGGAGTTTCCCGTGCGTCCCAGCCGATCGTCGTAGACGTCGAAGCCGTCCGCGAGGCCGAAGCGGCGCTCGAGCGGTGCGCCGCCGATGAACGCGCCGGTCGTGAAGCCATGCTGCTTGAGGATCGTCGCGATCGTCGGCGTGCCCGTCTTCATGCGATAGCCGCTGTGATCGCGGACCCCGTGTTCGTACGGATAGAGGCCGGTCAGGATACTGGTGTGCGACGGGCGCGTCAGCACCGCGTGGGCGTGCGCGAAATCGAACCGCAGGCCTTCGGAGGCGAGCTGATCGAGATTTGGCGTCCGCACCGCCGCGCCGTAACACCCCAGTGCGTCCGCCCGCAGCGTATCGATGGTGATCAGCAGGATGTTCTGGTCGGCCCGCCGTTCGATCGTGACGGTGCTGCTGGCGCGGTAGAGAAACCACGCGAGGGCAGCGAGCGCGACCAGTGCCGCGGCTGTTGCGATCGCCGCTCCCGTCGCGCGTCGCTTCATCGGTTCTATGGGCGCGAAAGCCGATCGAGCGCGGCGCGCGCCTTCGTATTCGTGGGATCGCTCGCGAGCACGGCTTTGTACTCCGTCGTTGCGCCGGCGCCGTCGTGCTTCCGCTCGAGCAGGCCACCGAGCGCCAGGTGCACCATCGTCAAAGACGGATGCTTCGTGATGATGTCGCGGTAGATGGCGATCGCCTCGTCGACCTTGCCGTCTGCCTCGCGGGCCGCGGCCTCATCGAGACGGCGCTGCAGTGCGGGGACGTCGACGCCGGCGAGCGGGCCGCCGGGCGGGAGGTCGTTGACGGTTTGCAGCACGATCTCGAGGACGGGATTGTTACTGAGGTATCTGATCGTCGCCGTGGTCTGCGAGGCCGCGTAGCCGGGCGCTTCAATCGTGAACACGTACTGCCCGCCGCGAAGACCGAGGAACGAGAACCGCCCCTTCGCATCGCTCGTCGTCGTGGTCGTGGCGGGCGTCGCGTTCGGGCTCGTCGCCCTGATCGTCGCTCCCTTGACCGGCTGCCTGTCCTGGTTACGGACGGTGCCGACGACCCGCCCCTGTGCGAACGCGTTGGCCGCGACGAGCAGCACCGCGACGGTCGCAGCCAGCCGCCGAAGGATCAGGTGCATGCCCAAAAGTATAATTCAGCGCTGATGCGAACACTGGTGATCCGCGGCGGAGTTCTCCTCCTTCTTGCCACCCTTTCGGTTCCCGGGCTCGACGCGCGTCGCGAAACGGTGGTGGCCGAAGCGGGCCTCGATACCAAGCGTCTCGACGAGATCCAGCCGATCGTCGAGGCCGCGATCATGGAGAAAAAGCTGCCGGGGGCGGTCGTGCTGGTCGGCCGCGGCGACAAGGTCGTCTACCAGAAGGCGATCGGGAATCGCGCCGTCGAGCCGTCGATCGAGGCGATGACGGCCGACACGATCTTCGACCTGGCGTCGCTGACGAAGGTGATCGCGACCACCACGAGCGTGATGAAGCTGCTCGAGGACGGCAGGATCCGCCTCAACGATCGGGTGGCGACCTTCATTCCCGGCTTCGAGCGATATCGCAAGGCGGACATCACGATCCGCCATCTGCTGGCGCATACGTCGGGACTCCGGCCGGATCTCGATCTCGACGAACCGTGGAGCGGCGCGGAGCAGGCGATCACCCTGGCCATCGAAGAAGTGCCGACGGCCGCACCGGGCGAGCGGTTCGTCTACAGCGACATCAACTTCCTGCTTCTTGGCGAGATCGTGCGCCGCGTGAGCGGGCGGTCCCTCGATCAGTACGCACACGAGGAGATCTTCACGCCGCTGAAGATGAACGACACCATGTTCCTGCCGCCCGAGCCGCTGCGCGCGCGCATCGCGCCGACGGAGAAGTGCACTCCGTGCGACGGAACCGGCCCGCAGATGCTCCGCGGCATCGTCCACGATCCGACCGCGCGCCGCATGGGCGGCGTGGCCGGACATGCGGGCCTCTTCGGCACCGCGGCAGACCTGGCGAACTTCTGCCGGATGCTGCTGAACGGCGGCGAGTTCAACGGCGCGCGCATCCTATCGCCGCTGACGGTTGCGAAGATGACCGGGCCAGTCGTCGGCAACGATCCAGCGTTGCGCGGGCTGGGCTGGGACATCGACTCGCCGTACTCGTCGAACCGCGGCGAGCTGCTGCCGGTGGGATCGTTCGGCCACACCGGCTTCACCGGCACATCGCTCTGGATCGATCCGGTGACGAAGGAGTTCGTCGTGTTCCTCTCGAACCGCGTGCACCCCGATGGAAAGGGGGACGTGACACCGCTTCGCGCGCGCGTGTCGACGATTGCGGCATCGGCAATCGTCGACAGCGTGTCGTCGTCGCCGGCCAGGCCGATGACGGGCCGCGATTTCGGGCCATCCGGCGCCGCCCCACGCGCCGCACGCGCGCCGGTGCAGTCCGGTCTCGACGTGCTCCGCTCAGAGGACTTTGCGCCGCTGCGCGGCCGGCGAGTCGGGCTGGTCACGAACCACACCGGCCGCGCCCGCGACGGATCGACCGCGATCGATCTGCTGTTCAACGCGAAGGACGTGAAGCTGGTGTCGCTCTTCAGCCCCGAGCACGGCATCCGCGGCATTCTCGACGTCAACGTCCCGTCGTCAATCGACGAGAAGACGAAGCTGCCGATCACGTCGCTCTACGGCGCGACGCAGCGGCCGACCGCGGCGATGCTCGAGAACCTCGACGCGATCGTCATCGATCTGCAGGACATCGGCGCCCGCTTCTACACCTACATGACGACCATGGCGTACGTGTTGGAGGAAGCTGCGAAGCGGCGGCTGCCGGTGTTCGTGCTGGACCGCCCGAACCCGGTGAACGGCTGGCAGATCGAAGGGCCGGCGCTCGACAGGGAAGTCGTAGGCACGTTCACGGGGTACTTCAACGCGATGCCGATCCGCCACGGCATGACGCTCGGCGAGCTGGCGCGTCTGTTCAACGGCGAGAACAAGATCGGCGCCGACCTCACCGTCGTCGCGATGAAGAACTGGCGCCGCGACGACTGGTTCGATGACACGGCGCTACCCTGGATCAACCCGTCGCCGAACATGCGCAACATGAACGAGGCGACCCTCTATCCGGGCATCGGCGCGATCGAGGGGACGAACGTGTCGGTTGGACGCGGCACGGACACGCCGTTCGAGCACGTCGGCGCTCCGTGGGTTGACGGCGTGCAGCTCGCCGACCTGCTGAACGCGCGCAGTATCCCCGGCGTGCACTTCTATCCGCTCCGCTTCACCCCGACGTCGAGCAAGTACGCGAACGAGGAATGCCAGGGCGTCTTCGTCATCGTCACCGATCGGGGCGCGCTGCGGCCGGTGCGTCTTGGTCTGGAGATCGCGGCGGCGCTGACGAAGCTCTATCCCTCGAAGTATCAGCTCGACACGGCGGTGCAACTCTTCGGATCGCGGGACGCGTTGTCGCGCGTGAAGCTGGGCGAGGACCCCGCGTCAATCGCCGCGTCGTGGGGTGCGGCGGAGAGCCGCTGGCGCTCGATCCGAGCGAAATACCTGTTGTATTAGAGAGGCGCCATCCCCGGCGCTGACGGTAGGGCGCCTCTTTAGTAGAGGTGCCGTTCGAGGCGCACTAAAGGTGCGCCCTACCGCATACTCCGGCGTCACCTGCGCCGTTTTTTGTTCTCGTACATCCGTTCATCTGCCTTCTGGATGAGCGGCACCACGTCCTTCGCGTCGACCGGCACCCCGACGACGCCGATGCTGAGCGCGACGCCGGCGGGGAGCTCGGCCAGCTCCGGCGACGCGTGGAACTGCGCCTGCAGCTCGGTGCCGCGCTTCATCCCTTCTTCCTCGCTGCAGGTGATCAGCACCAGAAACTCGTCGCCGCCCCAGCGGAACACGTAATCGGCTTCGCGGATGTTGCGGAGCAGGAACGCGGCGACGAAGCGCAGCACGCGGTCGCCGGTCTCGTGGCCGAGCGTGTCGTTGATCGCCTTGAACCGATCGATGTCGATGAAGAGCAGCGACATCGGCGTGCGATAGCGGATGTGACGCTGCAGCTCCTTGCCGATGATCTCGTCGAAGAACCGCCGGTTGCGCGTTCCGGTCAGCGGGTCGCTAATCACCAGCTCGCGCAGGTCGCTCTGCGCGTTCTCGAGACGGCGGTTCGTGCGCCGCAGCTCGTAGGTCATGTCCTCGAAGGTCATGAGCTGCATGCCGAGCGCCGCGACCACGAACACGAACGTCGTCGTGACGAGCGCGTTCTTCATGCCTTCGTCGACCGGGCTGGAGAGTGCGGCCGCCATCCAAACGTTGACCGCGGCGAGCGCGACGAAGGTGACGCCGACGATGAGCGCGCCAAGCAGACGCACCTGCCTGAGGAGCAGCAGGTGCGCGACGGCGGCGGCGGTGAGGGCGCCGGCCATGAGCACGTGGCCAGGCGCGAAGACGGCGGGGATGCCGAGCGCGACCGGCGCGAGGCTGAACCAGATCGCGACCGGTAACAGCACGAGTCCATAGCCGCGCCGCAGCCGCGGCCGATGTCGATAGGCATCCGCCGCGACGACGAAGACGAGCGCGCCGACGATCGCGAGAAACTGCGAGATGCCGAACACCATCCAGCCGATGTGCAGATCGGTGAACGAGCGGAAGGTGAGGAACATCGACGAGGCGACGAGCAGCCACGCCGCGATCCAATAGAGGATGAACGGACGCCGTCGATAGACGTAGAGCAGGAGGAGCAGCGACGCGATGACGACGGCGGTGGCGCCCGCCAGCACCCGCGGATTCACGGTGGCGACGCCTGGAGAGACGCCGCCGCCCTGGTCGAGCGGAGCAAGCATGGCGAGGACGAGTGCGATCATGCGGACGGTCGGTTGGACGACGACGCGCCACCGGGCGCGGACGCTACATGCGGTACAACATCCAGTAGACGATCACGCCGGTGACCGACACGTAAAGCCACAACGGCAGCGTCCACCGCGCGATCGTCCGATGTCGATCGTAGCGCGCCGACAGCCCGCGCGAGAGCGTGACGAGCACCAGCGGGACGATCGCCGCGGCGAGCACGGTATGAGTCAGAAGGATCGTGAGATACACCGTGCGGATCGCGCCCACGCCGGGGAAACGCTTCGATCCGACGTTGGCGTGGTAGACGAGATACGAGACGAGAAAAAGGACCGAGGTCGCAAACGCGGTCAGCATCACCTTGCGATGCGTTTCGATGCGTCCCTTGCGGATCAGGATGTAGCCGATCGAGAGGAGGACGGCCGCCGTGGCGTTGAGGGTCGCATTCAGCGCCGGCAGGTCCGCGATCCCCACGACTACAATTTATTGGCGATCATCGCGATCCACAGCACCGGCAGATAGAGGATCGAGGCGAAGAACAGCGTGCGCGCGTCGCGGATCGAGCGGGTCCGGGCGAACCGGAACGTGACGTAGAGGAACGCAAAACCAAGAGCGAGCGCGGCAGCGAAATATGCGCGGCCGGCGAGGCCGAGCAGCGTCGGCACCAGGCTGACCGGGATGAGCGCCGCCGCATACACGACCGACTGACGGCCGGTGCTGAGCCCGTCGGGCTCGATGACCGGGAGCATCGGGAATCCGGCGCGCGCGTAGTCTTCGCGGAAGATCCACGCGATCGACAGGAAGTGCGGCAGCTGCCACAGGAACGCAATCCCGAAGAGCACCCACGCTTCGCCCGACAGATTGTTGCGCGCGGCGGCCCAGCCGATCACCGGCGGCAGCGCTCCCGGAACGGCGCCGATGACCGTGGCGAACGACGTGCGGCGCTTGAGCGGCGTGTAGACGAGCGCGTAGGACACGAGCGTCGCGAGCGCGACCGCCGCCGCCAGCAGGTTTGCCGACGCGGCCAGCATCAGCAGGCCGGTCAACGAAATCGCCGCGGCGAAGAGCGATCCTTCGCCCGGGAGCAGACGCTGGTCCGCGACCGGCCGCATCCGCGTGCGCCGCATCAGTGCGTCGGCGTCCCGTTCGATCACCTGGTTGAAGGCAGAGGCGCCTCCCGCGACCAACCCGGTGCCGATCAACATGCCCATCAGGCGCACCGCGCCGAGGCCGTCGAGCGCGCCCATCGCATAGCCGGCGGCGGTCGACGCGACGACCAGCACGTTCAGCCGCGGCTTCGCCAGCGCGACGAAGTCCGCGACGCGGGTACGCGACTGAGCGAGCGCGACCGCTTCCGATCTCATGGCCGGACCTCACCGAGGCGCGGCATGGCCGTCTCCGCGACACGCGTCACCGGCAGCGTCGCGCGGTAGCTGCGCAGCGTCAGCACGAGCGAGGTCCCCAGGACCAGCGCGCCGTTCACCACGTGTGCGGTATTCACGATCGGATTCAACCCGCTCATCACCACGAACGCTCCCAGCGTGACCTGCGAGGCAACGAACAGCAGCAGCAGCACCGACGGCCGGACCAGCTCGCGGCGATCGCGATGGTGGTAGAACACGTGCGTCGTCGCCGCCAGAATGGCGAGCGTGACTATAACCGCACCGACGCGATGCGCATAGTGGATCGCGATCTGCGGCGTCCAGGCGGGCGGAATCAGATAGCCGAAGGCGAGCGGGAACGTCGGAATCGCGAGCCCCGCCTGGTTGTGGCGCATCGTCGCGCCGAGCAGGATCTGCACGTAAATCGCCGCGGTGGTGAGCGTGGCGACGCGGCGCAGGGTCGGATCGACGACCGGTCGTGCCGGCTTCAGCCAGCCCGGCGATGTCACCAGCGCGAGCGTCAGCGTCAGGCAGAAGAAGATCTGCGCGAGGCCGGCGTGGCCGATCGACACCGGCGCCGGCAGCAGTAACAGAACCGTCAGTCCTCCGAGTAGTCCCTGCAGGATCACCGCGCCCAGACAGAGAAATCCAAGCGTCCGCACCCAGCGGCGCGGCTCGACGCGCCACGTCCAGACCGCAAGAATGATCGTCAGGAACCCGACGGTGCTCGCGATCAGCCGATGCGTGTGCTCATAACGGATGCCCCCGACCCACTTGCTGAACGGGAACGCGAACATGTTCCAGCCGTAGGTCGTCGGCCAGTCGGGAACGGACAGCCCCGAGCCGGTGCTCGTGACCATGCCGCCCGCCGCAATCAGCAGGACGGTGAACGCGGTAACGAGTTTGGCGTAGCGGTGCAGCATCACTGGGTCGCCGCGGGCGCCTTGAACGTGAACGTGATCTCCTTCGAGTCCTTCTCGCCGAGCGTCACCGACTGCGTCGCGGTGCCCAGCTTTTCGTGCCACGCTTCAACCGTGTAGGTGCCGGGCGGAACGGTGCGCAGATCGAACTTGCCGCCGGAACCCGTGACCGCGAAGTACGGATGATCGAGCGCGCCCACATAGGCGTGCATCCACGAGTGCACGTTGCACTTGAACGGGATCATCACTTCTTTCGTGGTGAAGGTCACCGTGCTCGTCATCGGAACCGGCTGGCTGAAGTTGAAGTCGCGGTTCGTGGTCGGCGAGCCGTGCACGTTGTGCATCGTCTTGTCGTCGTTGACGACCTGCAGCGGCTGCCCGACGCGAACGCCGAGCACGTGCGGCACGTAGTGGCAGCCCTTCTGCTCGAGTTTCACCGGGTCGGTCGGCGTGTCGAACAGGTACTTGTTGCCGAGTCCGTCCTTGATGTAGACGAACACGTTCTGGAGGCCGCCGTCGGATGCCACGTAGGTTTCCTGCGCGGCCGGCACCCCCTTGCTGGCCGCTTCGCACGCCGGATCGCTCGACATCTGAATCGGCGCGTTCTGCGGGAGCGCGCCTTCGACGACGACTTTCCCGCTGATGGATCCGGCGGTCGCCTCGTCGACCTTCTTCGCGTCGGGCGCCGCCGCTGGAGAGATGGCGTTGGAAGACTTGCTCTGATCGGAACCGCCGCAGGCCGCGATCGCGAGCGCGGCGACGGCGGGGAGTATCAACCTATGAAGACGAACCATAACCTTTGAATATCACAGATCATCCGGCGGGTCTGAAGACCCGCCCTACGGCTCTCGGGCGCCGGACGGTAGGGCGCCTCTTCAGAGGCGCCGTCGCCCTAGCGCACCTAAAGGTGCGCCCTACCACACTGTCTGGTGTAGGCCGGGTCTTTAGACCCGGCGAGCACTAGCTCCCGCTGGCTTCTTTGAGCTTCCTCAGAATCCGGTCCTGGATCCAGTGGGAGTCCCACCACTCGACCGGATTCACCATCTGGCCGTTGACGAGCATGGTGAAGTGCAGATGATCGCCGCCAGCGAGTCCGGTCATGCCGCTCCGCCCGAGCTCCTGCTCCTTCGCCACTTCCTGGCCGACCTGCACGCCAATGGACGAGAGATGACCGTAGAGCGACTGCACGCCCATCCCGTGATCGACGACGACGCAGTTGCCGTAGATCCCGAGCGGCGCGGCGTAGACGACCTTCCCCTTGTTGGCCGACACGATCGGTGAGTTCACCACCTTCGCGAGATCGAAGCCGAGGTGTACCTGTCGATCGACGTCCTTCCCTTGATAGACGTAGGTGCGCTGGTCGGCAAACGCGGCCTCGACGGCGCTACTGGTGAACGGGTGGAACACGACGCCGGCCCACAGCATGTCAGGGGATGACTGACGCACGAGACCCGCGATGGTCTCGGCGTTCTTCCGACGCAGCTCGCCGTTGAGGACCAGGAACTTCTGCAGCACGTCCCCCTCCGGCTTCACCTCGTTGGTCGTCTCGAGGATCGCGGGCACGACACGATTGAGGAACGCGTCGTTGAGCTCGATGCGGCTGCGCTTGAACGGCTTCGGGAACGTCATCTTGTCGAAGTCGGCGCGCGCGCTGTTGCCGGCCTCGTCGCGCGCGTAAGCGAACATCGGCGTGTTGACGTCCTGGTCGAAGCGCAGCGCAAAGAACGCCACCTTCACGGCGGGATCGGCAATGTGGATGCCTTCGATCTTCGCGCCGCTGGCGGGATAGCCCGGGTAGGTGACGTCGCCCACCTGGACGCCCGACTCGACGTCGGGGGGCGTCGCGCGATATACGAGCATCTCCGATCCGCCGAGATTGATGTAGTGCTTCGTCGAGAGCACCGCAATCGTCGGCCGCTCGAGCCGCACCTGCACGTCCTTCGCGGTGGTCGTCTGCAGGGAGCGGATCCCGCGCATCACCTTGCGCGACGCGGTGACAACGATGCGCGCCGGCCCGGTCTTGAGATCGGGAACGGTCTGACGATCGATGGTCTTCGTGATGCGAACCTGGTCGGCGTTCTCCTGCCGGATGTTCGCGTTGCCGGTCGACGCCAGCGAGAAGAGCGGCGTCTGCTTGCCGTTCTGCTCGAAGGCAATCGTCAGCGCCTGAAGGGCGGCGCCGGGCGCGGTGACCGCGACCTCGACTGGCGTGGACTGCCCGACGTATTTCGTCGGCTTCGCAATCTCGATGGCGGGAGCGGGAAGGCGGCCGGCATAGAGAAAGACGCCGCCCGCCGCAAGCAGCAGGATGAGGACCAACCCGAGCAGAAATCGCATATGAGGAAATAAGGTACACCACACCAACCCGAACCGGTGTAGGGCGCCTCTTTAGAGAGGCGCCATCGTGGTGGCGCACCTGAAGGTGCGCCCTACCGCGCACCCGCGCGTTCGGAGACCCGGCAACACGTCGTGCTTCTGTGGCAGAGTGTCAGGACGGGGAGGTGTTCACGAATGCAGTTGCGATTCCCGATCGCCGGCGCCTCGACGATGCTCGTGTGCGCAGCCGCGCTGTCGATGCTCCATGCGCAAGCGGTGACGCCGTCGCCGCCGCCGGGCTTCACGGCCCTCTTCAACGGCAAGGACCTGAGCGGCTGGCGCGGCCGGCCGGGCGGGGGCGGCGTCTTCAGCCCGTACGTGGAGGCGAAGTTCACGCCAGAGGAGCGCGCCGCCAAGCAGAAGGAATGGAACGCCGATCGCGACCTCCACTGGCGCGTCGACACGGCAAAGGGTGAGATCGTTTCCGACGGCAAGGGCGTCCACCTCGCAACCGAGAAGGCCTACGGCGATTTCGAGCTTCGCGTCGACTGGCTGCTCACCCAGGCGGGCGGCGATTCCGGCATTTATCTACGCGACTATCCGCAAGTGCAGCTCTGGGATCCGGCGAATCCTCGCGAGCAGAAAAACGGCGCGGACAAGGGGTCTGGCGGACTGTGGAACAACAGCCCGGACAATCCCGGTCGGTGGCCGCTCGTGAAGGCGGACAATCCGATTGGCGAGTGGAACACGCTGGACATCAAGATGGTGGGAAACCGCGTGTGGGTCACGCTGAACGGCAAACCAACCGTGGAAGGTCAGGTGCTCGACAACTTCTTCGATCGGACGCAACCGGTACTGCCGACTGGCTCGATCGAACTGCAGACCCACGGCTCGGAAGTGCGCTTCCGCAACATCTACATTCGCGAGATGCCCGAGGCCGAGGGGAAGGCATTGCTGGCGACGGTAAAGCGTTCCGCAAAGTAACCGGCGACCCGGAGCGCCCAAGAAATGGGGGTGAGTGTGAACCGGCGTGTATTCCTGTCGAAAACCGCGGCCGCCGCGGTTGGACTGGCCATGACGCCCGCGCGGGCGCGGGCGCAGCGGAGCGCGAACGACACCGTCAATGTCGCCATCATCGGATTGCGCGGCGACAACAAGGGACATCCAACCTGGACGGATCGCGGGCGCGGCCTCGACCACTACGAGCACTTGTCGGAGATCAAGAACGTCCGCATCACCCACGTCGTGGACATCGACGAGCGCCACTTCGCAACGTCCCTGCCGTTTGCAAAGGAAAAGTGGGGAGGCGATCCCAAGCCGGAGACCGACTTCCGGCGGGTGCTCGACAACCGCGATGTCGATGCCGTGACGATTGCCGCGCCGGATCACTGGCACGCGCTGATGACGATCTGGGCGTGCCAGGCAGGCAAGGACGTGTACGTCGAAAAGCCAATCAGCCACAACATCGTTGAAGGCCGGAGGATGATCGAGACGGCGCGACGGACCAATCGCGTCGTTGCCGTGGGAACACAGAGACGCAGCGGTGTCCTGCTGGGCAAGTCCGTCGAGTTCCTGCGCGCGGGTGGACTCGGCACGGTCCACTCGGCGAAGGCCGTGATCTACCGGCCGCGTGATCCCATCGGCGTGGTGGCCGACAGCACCGTGCCGCCCGGCGTGCACTACGACATGTGGCTCTGTCCCGCCCCGGCGCGCGCGTTCAACGAGAATCACTTCCATTACCACTGGCACTTCTTCTGGGAATACGGCACCAGCGATCTCGGCAACACCGGCGTGCATTCGCTCGACGCGGCGCGGTGGCTGATCGGGAAACAGGAACATCCTCGCAGCGCGTATTGTGCCGGTGGCCTGCATGAAGCGGGCGCACCAACGAATCAGAAGACGCCGAACAATCAGTACGTGTCGTATCAGTACGCCGACGGAACCGAGCTTCACTGCGATCTGCGAAACTGGTTCGCCGGACCACCGGAAGCGCAGGGCCTCTACGTGTTTGGATCCAAGGGATGGATGAAGGTCGGCAGTGACAAGACCCAGGTGTTCTTCGGACGTAAGAACGAACCCGGGCCGACGCTGACGAGCGAGGAGAGCGAAGATTCAGGCCAGGCGCATTTCCAGAACTTCATCGACTGCGTACGCTCGCGGAAGCTCGAGAACCTGCGAGCGCCGCTCGAGGAGGGACACCTCTCGACGGCGTTGTGTCACCTCGGAAACATTTCCTATCGCGTCGGCCGTTCGGTGACGTTCGATGGAACCGCTGAGAAGTTCGTGGCGGACGAAGAGGCGGACCAGCTGCTCGGCCGCACGTATCGGGCGCCGTACGTGTTACCGGACAAGACGTAGTGATCGTCGCGACGAGTCGTCGACCATGCGCTGGCGGTTCGGTGGCTCGGGGTTGCGTTGAGGCGCTCCGCCAGCTAAAATCAGTGGTTCGTGCCGCTATCGTCTAGGGGTCAGGACACGTGGTTCTCAGCCACGGGACCGGGGTTCGAATCCCCGTAGCGGTACCAACCCTTTCCACCCGCCCGACATTCGAGCCTCGCACGAGCGCGAGGCTCATTGTTTATGGTCCGAAAACTGGCGGCAGGTCTCGCACTCGGCGCGGGCGCTGCGGTCGTCGTGCTCGCGCTCTCCGCGCTTGGCCTCCTCGATACGGCCGAGATGAAGGCGTACGACCGGCGCATGCAGTGGGCCGCCCGCCCCGCCGCGGTCACCCGCGACATCGTCCTCGTCGAGATCAACGACACCACGGTGCGCGACATGGCGCCGATCTTCGGGCATTGGCCGTGGCCGCGCGTGGCCTTGTCGTACGTCCTCGACTACCTGCACCGCGCGCCCGCGAAAGTCGTCGCGGTCGACATCAGCCTGCCTGAACCCGACAAGGTCGATCGCTACAAGATCGACGAGCAGTATTGGACGGGTGCGGAGAGTGATGCGGCGCTCGCGGATTCCGTGAAGACGTCGGGCAACGTGATCATGCTGGCCGACGCGGTGAGCGAAGGACTGGCCAGTGGCGAGAAGGACACGGCCGCGTCCTCGTGGAAGGA
>JBKPRU010000158.1:0-5254 GCA_046734675.1 Acidobacteriota bacterium | reverse complement strand
GGTTCGGGCTGAGGAAGTGATTCAGGAAAATGATTCGGCCGCCCGGCCGGCAGACGCGGCGCATTTCCTGCGCGACTTTCACCGGGTCCGGCACCACGCTAATCAAATACGGCGCGTAGACGATGTCGAACGAGTCGTCTGCGAATTTGAGATCCGCCGCGTCCATTTGCAGCAGCCTGACCGGCGGCGCATCGGGACGCGCCGCGCGCTCGCGCGCCTTCTCCAGCATCGACGATGAGAAGTCGATTCCGGTGACGACTGCTTCGCGTGGATAGAGCGACAGGTTGATCCCGGTGCCGACACCGACTTCGAGCACGCGCTCGCCGGGTTGAATGTTCATGCGCTGGATGGCGGCGAGCCGTCCAGGGTGCAGCGTCGGACCGAAAATCAGGTCGTAGACTTTGGCGAGCTTGTCGTAGACACCCTCGACGAAATCGTTTTCAACCGCCGCAACCGACAGGGCCCGCGTTGCCGCGTCGCCCGTCACGTTCTCTTCGTCTGTCTTACGGTCGAATAAGGCCATCGCAGGAAGGCGACTATATCACGCGCCCAGCGCGTCAATAACACCGAGCGCCACATCTATGGCCTTCGGCGTTGCAGAAATCTGCACGCCGTGTACCAAGGATCGAACCTCACCCGCAATTTCTCGCGCGATCGCCAGCCCTTCATCAGTGGCGCGTCCCTGCGCCTCGGCCCGCCTCATCCGCTCGATCACCGCGTCCGGCACGCGGACGCCGGGCACCTCGTTCGCCATGTACTCGGCGTGGCGCGTACTCTCGAGCGGGACCATGCCGGCGATGATCGGAATGCCGTGCGGACCGATGCGCGCGATGAAGGCGCGGAACTCGGTGAGATCGAACACCGGCTGGGTAATGGCGAACTCCGCGCCTGCTTCGACTTTGTAGGCAAATCGACGTAGCTCTTCGTCGAGGTTGAATGCGCCGGGATTCACGGCCACGCCGATGTGAAACGCCGTCGGCTGTCCGATGGGTTGGCCGCCAATGTCGAGGCCGCGATTGAGCTGGGCGACGACGTTCGTCAAGCCGATCGAATCGACGTCGAACACCGCCGTCGCATCGGGATAGTCGCCGATACGCGGCGCATCGCCGGTGACGAGAAGCACGTTGCGCACGCCCATCGAGTGCGCGCCGAGCAGATCCGATTGCATGCCGAGCAGGTTCCGATCGCGGCAGGCGTAGTGAAGGATCGTTTCGACGCCGGCCTGCTGCTGCACGAGCAGCGCCGCGGCGAGTGCGCTCATGCGCGCGCTCGCGCGCGGACCGTCGGGGATGTTCACGAGATCGATACCGCGGATCTTGAGCTGCCGCGCCTGCTCGACGAGCGCGTCGGCCTGATACCCGCGCGGCGGCACCAGCTCCACGCTGATCGGGAATCCGCCGCGCGCCAGCGTGTTGGCCATCCGCGACTTCTGTGCGCGCGGAACCGTTTCGACGCGGACCTCGGGCTTCTGCCGCGCCGCGTCGCTCGCCGGCTTCTGACGCACCGCGGCCGGCGCCAGCGCGCGCACCGCCAGCTTGATCTGCCGAATGTGATCGGGCGTCGTGCCACAGCAGCCGCCGACCATCCGCACGCCGCTCGAGATGAAGCGGCGCGCGTACGACGCCATGTACTCCGGCGAGCACAGGTACAGATTTCTTCCTTCGATCTCGCGCGGCCGTCCCGCGTTCGGCTGCGCCGAGAGCTTCACGTGCGCGACGTGCGCCATGCGCTCGATCGTCTCGAGCATCGCCGCGGGTCCCACGCTGCAGTTCAAGCCGACCACGTCCGCGCCCGCGTGCTCGAGCTCGGGCACGAACGTCTCCGGCGCAACGCCGTCCAGGCTGTTGCCGTCCTCTTCGGTCGTCATCTGCGCGACGATCGGCAGCGCGCACACGCTTCTGACCGCGCGGATGGCCGCGCCGATTTCATTGACGTCACGGAAGGTCTCGAGCACGAACAGGTCGACGCCGCCTTCGACGAGGGCGCGCGCCTGCTCGCGAAAAATGTCTTCCGCCTCATCGACGCCCGTCTTGCCCCAGGGCTCGATGCGAATCCCGAGCGGCCCGATCGCGCCCGCGACGTAGGCGTTCTCGCGCGCCGCATGGCGCGCAATCTTCGCCCCCTGCACGTTGATCGCGTGCACGCGATCGGCGAGACCAAAGGCGGCGAGCTTCACGCGGTTGGCGCCGAACGTGTTCGTCTCGATCACGTCCGCTCCGGCGCGCGCGTAGGCCTGGTGCACTTCGGCAACCAGGTCCGGCTCCGTCAGATTCAGCTCGTCGAACGAGCGGTTCAGGAAGATTCCGCGGCCGTAGAGCATCGTGCCCATCGCGCCGTCGCAGACCAGCACGCGCTTGTCGAGTTCGCCGAGGATGTCAGGCAGTGGCATGGAATTCGTACTCGAGCGTGCGCGCGTCGATCAGCAGATACGAGCGCGACACGAGGTCCAGACCGACCGAACGCACGCCCTCGCGTTCCTGTTCGCTGAACCGATGATGGTGGCCGAACAGATGCAGCCGCGGCCGCATCGCCGCGAGCACCTCGTTGATCTGGCTCTTCCCCGCGTCCGGCCCGCGGCCGCCCGGGAACGGACGAAAGGGTTTTGCGGCTTCGTGCGTCAGGAAGACGTCCACGTCACGAAGCGCGTTGCACGCCTCCACCTGCTCGCGAACGAAGTGTCGTCGCTTGTCCGCGAGTTCTGTAGCCTTCGCGCTGGCCTTTTTCGGGTGCGGGAGTTCCGCAGCCGGGGTCTCATACCAGGTCGGCGCGAACGTGCCGCCGAGTCCCGCGACGCGCAATGCGAAGGCTCCGACCCGCCGGCCTGCGTCCGTCACGCCCCCGTTGGCGATGTAGTGCAGATCGCCGGGCAACGCACCCGACGCGATGGCGTCGAAGTTGTCGTTGTTACCGTGGATCCAATAGACGAGCGCGCCAAGCGACTCGTAATCCCCGTCGTCTGTCGCGATGTCGCCGACGCACAACCAGAACGGGACGTTCGGATGCCGTGCGGTGACGCGGCGCGCGTCGGCAAACGCGCCGTGGACGTCCCCTAGCGCGCCGAAGACGCCGGCGCCGGCGGGTTCACCGTCGCGGGCACCAGCAGGTCCGTCTTGTCCCAGATGAAATCCTTGTTGCTGTAGACCGCGAGCTCATAGTCCTTGCCCATGAAGATCGCCGAGACCGGGCAGGCCTCTTCGCAGTAACCGCAGAAGATGCAGCGCGTCTTGTGGATCTGGTAGACCTTCGCGTAGCGTGGCCCCGCCTGCACGCTGCCGTCGTTCTCGGCAGCCTCGAGGTAGATCGCGTCGGCCGGGCACGCCACCGCGCACAGCCCGCAGGCGACGCACTTCTCCAGCCCGTTCTCGTCGCGCATCAGCACCTGCTTGCCGCGCCACTTCGGGAAGACCGGGATTTTCTCGTCGGGATAATTGACCGTGATCTTCTTCTTGAAGATGTGCTTGAAGGTGGTCGCAAAGCCGACAATCAACGGACGAATCATATCGGCCGATCATATCAGACCGAGCCTCGGCCGCTCGCCTCTCGCGTGTCGCTCTCGACCATCGGTTTCGGCGCTAACAGGCAGCAGCTGCTATACTTACACCCTACGTGGAAGGACAATCGAGGCTGCTGTCGAGCGAGCAGGTCGTGCTCACGACGCTCATGGCGAAGCTGGCCGTGGGCGCCGTCCTGTCGACGATGCTGGTGCGGTTCCCGTGGTTCCGGCGCATCCTCCTCACCGAGAAGCGCGACTGGCCCGAGCGATTGGTCTTTGCGCTCAGCCTCGGCATTCCGCTGACCGCCGGCGTGCTGTGGCGTCTGCTCCTGAACAATAACGCGGCGGATCTCACGCTCTCGGGCGCCTTCCTCGCGGGTCTGCTCGCGGGACCCTACGCGGGCGCCATCGTTGGCGCGATGGTCGGCATCCCCGCGTTCGCGGCCGGCGAGTTCGCAGCGCTGCCCTTCGCGGTCGGCTGCGGGTTCGCGGGCGGCGGTCTCCGCGAGATTTGTCCGACGGAAGCGATCTGGCACTTCTCTCCCCTCTTCTTCACCGGACTCCATCGTCACGTATGGAAGCTGGTGCGGCGGTTCCAGATCGACTGGGTCGTCGTGCTGCTCGCGGTGCCGATCGGACTCGAGGTGATCCTGCAGGCGATCGGGTACCGCTGGCCGACGCGTCTGTTCGTGATCCCCGCGCACACGCCGCTGCTCTGGTTCTTCGTCATCCTCGCGACGGTATTGTCGGTGGCGATCCCGATCAAGATCTGGAACAGCGCGCGCATCGAGCACCGGCTGCAGGAACAGGAGAAGCTGCTGATGGCCGCGCAGCTCGACGCGCTTGCCAGCCAGATCAATCCGCACTTCCTGTTCAACACCCTGACCTCGATCTCGTCGCTGATCCGCTCGCAGCCGGAGACCGCGCGCACGCTGATCGTCAAGCTCTCCGGACTGCTCCGGCGGCTGCTCCGCAGCCAGGAGTACTTCGTGCCGCTGCGCGAGGAGCTCGAAGCAATCGACGAGTACCTCGACATCGAGAGCGTGCGCTTCGGTCCGAAGCTGCGCATCGAGAAGGACATCGATCCGGCGACGCTCGATCTCGTCGTCCCCAGCATGCTGCTCCAGCCACTGGTCGAGAACTCGATCAAGCACGGGCTGTCGCACAAGCTCGGCGACGGGCGCATCACAATCCGCAGCGCTCGCCAGAACGGCCACACGGTCATCGACGTGATCGACAACGGCATCGGCGTGCCGGACGGCGACGCGGCGCGTGCAAAGGGGAACGGCATCGGCCTTCGCAACGTCAACGAGCGGCTGCGCGTGATCTACGGCGCGAACTATCAGCTGCAGCTCGATAGCGTTCCGGGCGAGGGCACGTGCGCGCGCATCGTGATCCCCGAGCTCGAAGCTCCGGCCCGCATCACGGCATGACGACCGCCGACGACCTGCGCACCGTTGTCGTCGACGACGAGCAGTTGGCGCGGGAGGAGCTGTGCTACCTGCTCCAGCAGTTGGGCGGGATCGAGGTCGTGGCGCAGGCGGCGAACGGCGTCGATGCGCTGCGCGTCATCGAGGAGCATCAACCGGATCTCGTGATGCTGGACGTGCAGATGCCCGGCATCACCGGGTTCGAGGTGGCGCGGCGCGTGCTGCAGGCCGGCATGGAATCGCACCTGGTCTTCGTCACCGCTTTCGACCAGTACGCGATCGAGGCGTTCGACGTGAACGCGGTCGACTACGTGCTGAAGCCGGTCGAGAC
>JBKPRU010000157.1:0-7614 GCA_046734675.1 Acidobacteriota bacterium | reverse complement strand
CACGTCGGCGGAGATCAAACCGCCCTTCGGCGCCAGATACCGGCAGGTCGCGCGCAGACGGTTGACGGGTGAAAAGCGCGCGCGCTCGCCACGCAGTCCGCCGACGGTTGCCGGATCCAGTCCTTCGAGCACGCTGGCGCGACCGTCGCGGTGCAGCCACGATGTCAGCCAGCCGCCAACGTAGCCGCCGCCGGACACGGTCGAGAGGTAATCGAGTTTTCCCAGCACGCCGATGCTCGCGAGCGCCTGCAGCACGCCCAGACCAAACGTCGCGCTGCGGATGCCCCCGCCGGACAGACAGAGCGCCGTCGGTCGCCGCGCGTGCAGCAGGCGATGGATGCGATCGCGGCGGGCCTGCGAGCCAGAGGACGGCGGGTCGGCGTCGCGCGGCGGCGCGCCGTAGAGCGCCTCGTATTCCGCTTCGAGGACGTCAGACCACTCGAGTGCGCCTGAACGGCGGCTCATGCCGGTACGACCTTCCAATAGAGGTTGTAGCGCTCGTGGGCGAGACGATAGTAGGGCGTGAGCTCGACATCGCGAGGACGGGCGACACCGGACGTGCGAAACAGCAGCGGGTCCCGCGGGTCGTGATGGATACGCTTCAGGAGCGTCGACGCGTCGCCGATGAGTACAGGGACATCGGTAGCGGCGTTCAGCATGGTGCCGGACTCGCGTTCGTTCACGATGATCTGGTTGCCGCGCACGAGCCCCTCGCGGCCGAGACGCCCGGCCAGGACGATCGGACCGTAGACGAACGCGACGATGTCGGTAGTGCCCGGCAGCGGCTCGGCGCGGAGTGACATGGGCAACTGCAGGTCGATGACATCGCCGCTGCGCCACTCGCGTTCAATGGCCACGTAGCCGTTTGCGCCCGCGGCGCCGTTCCATCGTCGTCGATTCACGCGTATGGTCATACCCGTGCACCACCGCGGGTCGCGCACGTTCAGCGTGGCGCGGACCGGCCGATCGACGGTGACGGCCAGCCGCGCGTCGGGGCTGTCGGGAAACGCCGTCTCCTGGCGGAGCGTAAGACCCATGTCCTTCCAGGTCACGCGCGACGGGACGAAGAGGTTGATCCACAGCCCCGCGGAGTCGTGGAAATAGATCGAGTCGCCGTACTTCGCATGGTTCTCCATGCCGGTGCCGGTGCAGCACCAGAACGACCGCTCGGGCGTGTGGAAGAGCCGGACGTACCCCGGGCGCGTCGCCTGGAAGTAGGTCATCATGCCGCTCTCCGGATCCTGCGAAGAAAGGATGCCGTTGTAGAGCGCGCGCTCGTAGTAATCCGCGTAAACGGCGGACGGGTCATCCAGAAACAGCCGCCGTGTCAGCCGCAGCATGTTGTGCGTGCAGCACGTCTCCATCGTCTTTGCCGAGTCGAGGTGCTTCACGAATTCGGCTGGCGGAAAGAAGTGCTCGCCGTCGCCGTGGCCGCCGGTGACAAACGACCGCCGTTCGACCACGGTTCGCCAGAAAAACCGCGCCGCCCGCCGGTATCGGTCTTCCCCCGTCGATTCGAAGAGCCGCTGAAACCCGACGACCTTGGGGATCTGGGTGTTCGCGTGCAGGCCGTCGAGGACGTCGCGTGCTTCAGCGAGCGGCCCGAGCAGCGCTTCATCGCTGAACCGCTGCGCAAGCGCCAGGTGCGTGGTGTCGTTCGTCAGCGCGGCGGTCTCGGCAAGGACTTCGTTCATCCCGCCATGCTCAATCCGCAGCATGCGCTGGAACTGCTCGGTCGTCATCGGCGCCGTTGCCCCGGCGGCCCAGTCGGCGAGCTTCTTCAGCACGTCGAGCGCCGGCGCGCTGCCCGCGTGAACATGCGCGTCGTGCAGCCCCGCGAACACCTTGTGCATGGTGTACCACGGCACGCCGATGAACTTCCGCCCGGCGATCGCGTTTTCGATCTGGGTCGCGCCATCGGGGAACGCGCACACGAAGCCGGTGCGTGCGTGTTCCTGGCAGGCCCGCAACTCGCCGACGACGTAGTCGACGCGCTGCTTCATGCGTTCGTCGGCGGTCGACGCATACATCAGCGACGCGGCGGTGAGATAGTGGCCGAGCGTGTGACCGTGGCAGCGGATATCCACCCACGGCTCCTCAGACTCCCATCCGCCGTAGACCGGCGCCTTCGGTTCCAAGCCCGCGTTCACGCGGAAGTTGTGGAGCATGCGGTCCGGCTCCAGCGCGATCAGGTACTCGAGGTCGCGCTTCTGCGCGTCGAGGAACGGGCCGTCGAGCAAGCGGACGTCGCGCAGCGGGAACGGTGATAGCCTCCTCGCAGCACGCCGCGGTTCGAGGCGTCCGGCGCCGAGCGCGCCGGTGACCGTGAGGCCAAGCAGTGCCAGGAGATCACGCCGCGTCATGCGGTCACATCGTAGGCGGCGACGGGACGGGTGACAACCATTTCATTTATGAACGCGTCGAGTAACTCCGGGCCATCCGTCGACGCAACCGAAGCGGCGGCGCGCACGTGGATCGCCGAATCGTCGCGGATCGTCCTGCTGACGGGGGCGGGCATTTCCACCGACTCTGGGATTCCCGACTTTCGCGGGCCGCAGGGTGTGTGGACCAAGGATCCCAAGGCGCAGCAGCTCTCGAGCATCCACGCGTACATGTCGGATCCCGAGGTGCGAAAGCGCTCGTGGCGGGCGCGTCTCGACCACCCGGCGTGGCGCGCGAGACCGAATGCGGGGCATCGCGCGCTCGTCGAGCTCGAACGCCGCGGCAAGCTGCTCGCGCTCGTGACCCAGAACATCGACGGCCTGCACCGCCGCGCCGGTCATGCGCGCGATCGTGTCATCGAGGTCCACGGCACGATGCACGAGGCGACGTGCATGCACTGCGGCTGGCGCGGTCCGATGCAGGCGACGCTCGACCGCGTGCGCGCCGGCGAAGAAGACCCGCCGTGCGAGCAGTGCGGCGGGATCCTGAAGAGCGCGACCATTTCCTTCGGTCAGCCGCTCGTGCCCGCCGTCGTCGAGCGGGCGATCGAAGCGGCCGGCAGCGCCGACCTGTTCATCGCGGTCGGGACCAGCCTGCAGGTGTATCCGATCGCCGGGCTGGTGCCGCTCGCCCGGAGCGCCGGTGCCAGGATCGTGATCGCCAACGGCGAACCAACCCCGATGGATCAACTCGCGGACGCGGTCATCCGCAGTCCGCTCAGTCACGTGTTGCCGCGCCTCTGTTGCTGAGAAACGAACGCATCTTCTATGACTGCAGCGATCCGCTTCGTGTGTTGTGTCCTTCTCGTCGCCCTGGGCGTGCTCGGCACCGGCACAACGGGTGCCTTCGCGCAGCGGCAGCGCGCGGACGCGCAGGCGGATCGTCCGGACGAGACCATGCAGCACCTGATGGACAACTACGTCCGTCACCACCGAGGAAAGGTCTCGCTCTATGCGCGGCACCTCCGAAGCGGCAAGAGCGTGGCGGTCAATCCCGACGTGCCGGTCAACACCGCATCGGTGATCAAGGTCGCCATCATGCTCGAGGCGATGTATCAGGTGAAGGACGGCCGCGTCTCGCTCGACGACATGCTGCGGCTGCGCCACGAGGACCAGGTGTCGGGCTCCGGCGTGCTGCTGCTCTTCCACACGCCCGCCGACGTGAATTTCGAGACGGCGCTCGTGCTGATGATCACGCAGAGCGACAACACGGCCACCAACCTCGTGCTCGCGCACATCGGCCGCGAGAACGTCAACAAGCGGCTGCGCACCCTCGGCTTCCCGCTGACGACGAGCATTCGCCCGATCAGCCGTCCCAAGGAAGGCGATCAGAGTCCGGAGCTGAAGCCGTTCGGGATCGGACGGACGACCGCCCGCGAGATGGCCGGCATCCTCGAATCGATCGAGCGCTGCGATCTTGGCGACGCGAAACTCTGCGCGCGCATGATCGACATGCTGCAGCACCAGTTCTGGCGCAACTGCATCCCGCATTTTCTCGAGGACACGGATACGACGGAAGTCCCGAGCCACATCGCCAACAAGACCGGCAGCCTGGATCGCGTGCGTAACGACGTCGGCATCGTGTACACGAAGAACGGTCCGGTCGTGATCGCTGCGTTCACCTACGAGAATGCGGACACGAGCTGGACACCGGAGAACGAAGGCGAGCTGCTGATCGCGCGTATGGCCAAGACCATCGTCGACGGCTGGGCGCCGGAGGGGCTCGGCGCGGAAAAGAAATAGCTGTGAGGAGGCTTCGATGAAGTCGAGACGGAGGCTGCTGCATTTCGTCGTGGGTGTGGCGTCGTTCGGCGTGGCCGCACACGCGGGGTCGACGCGGATCACTGCCGACCAGGCCGCAGCCCGGAGCACCGGCGGGGGACCGGCGGGATCGCTCTTCACGCTCGTCGATCGCAACAGCGACGGCGCCGTCACGCGCGACGAGCTGCGGTCGACGCTCGACGAGTGGTATACGCGGTGGGACACCGGCAAGAACAACGCGGTCGTGGCGGAGCAGGTCTTCTTCGGCGTCAACAACGTATTTCCCCCGCCCGCGCCCGGCGCGGCGCCGCCGCAGAATCAGACGCCCCGGCCGGAAGATGTGAACGCGATGATGGCGGCGCTGCCGGCTGCCGCGCCGGTCAAGCCGCGCCAACCGCGCCGGGTACTCGTGCTCGGTAAGGCCGCGGGCTTCGTGCACTCGTCGATTCCGCTCGCGGCGCGCACGATCGAGGAGATCGGCAAGAAGACCGGCGCCTGGTCGACGACCATCACCTACGACCCGGCAGACATCAACGAGGCAAATCTCAAACAGTACGACGCCATCTTCCTGGCGAGCACGACCGGCGAGTTCCTTGACGATCCGAAGGACGCGGCCGCGACCGCCGCCCGCCGCAAGGCGCTGCTCGATTTCGTGCGCGGCGGCAAGGGTCTGGCGGGGATTCACGCCGCGACCGACTCGTATCACCGCAACAGCGCGCAGCCGGCTGGCAGCGCCGGCTTCAACTTCCAGATCATTCCGGTGGTGATGCAGATGCTGGCCGGCGATCGCAACGGCGACGGACGACTGTCGCGCGAGGAATTCACCGGACTCGCCGACGCCTGGTTCGAGAAGCTCGATCCCGACAAGAGCGGCCGCATTGCCCGCGCCGACTTCCCGACCCGCTTCGCGGCGCTACCGCCTCCGCCCGCGCCGGCGGGTCAGAGCAGCCGCGGCAACGGCCAGGCGCCCGCCACCAACCTCGGTCCGGACACCGAAGTCGGCACGTGGCCGGAGTTCAACCGCATGATCGGCGGCTTCTTCAAATTCCACTGGAACGACGGGCAATCGATCACCGTGAAGATCGACGAGCCGAATCACCCGATCAATGCTCCGTTCAAGGGACAGGAGTACGTGATCGTCGACGAGACCTACACGTTCAGCCGCAACACCTACTCGCGCGAGAACCTGCGCGTGCTGACCAGCATCGACTACGCGAAGATGAGCGCAGAGGACAAAGCCAAGGAACAGAATCCGCGGCCCGACGGCGATTACGGGCTCAGTTGGATTCACCGCGAAGGAAAGGGACGGGTCTTCTACGAGGCGCACGGGCACAACGAAAAGGTCTACGCGAACCCGCTGCTGCTGCAGCACATCACCGCCGGCATTCAATACGTGCTCGGCGATCTGCCGGCCGAGGACACGCCGACCGGCCGTTCGACGAAGTAGAGGAAGGAGCACACGCCCATGGGATCCGCCGTCGCCTCGCTCAGGCTGTCCGATCCCGCGCTGCTGCGCCAGGCCAACTACATCGATGGCAAGTGGGTGCAGTCCGACAGCGGCGCGACCGTCGCGGTCCGCAACCCGGCGACCGGTGACGTGGTCGGCGAGGTGCCGGAGATGGGGGCGGCGGAAACACGCCGCGCCATCGAGGCCGCCTCTCGCGCCTTGCCTGCCTGGCGTGCCGCGCTCGCCAGCGAGCGATCCGCCATCCTCCGGAAGCTGTACTTCCTGATGCTCGAGCATCTGGAAGATCTCGCCGTCATCATGACGGCGGAACAGGGGAAGCCGCTCGCCGAGAGCCGCGGTGAAATCCGTTACGCCGCCAGCTTCATCGAATGGTTCGCGGAAGAAGGCAAGCGCGTCTACGGCGACACGATCCCGCAGAACGAACGCGGGCGCCGGATCATCGTGCTGAAGGAGCCGGTCGGCGTGTTCGCGGCGATCACGCCGTGGAACTTCCCGGCGGCAATGATCGCGCGCAAGGCCGGACCGGGCTGGGCCGTCGGCTGCACCGGTGTGATCCGTCCCGCAACCCAGACGCCGTTCTCCGCGCTCGCGATGGCGGAACTTGCCGAACGCGCCGGTCTTCCGCCAGGCGTCTGCAACGTCGTCACCGGATCGCCGGAACCGATCGGCGGCGAACTGACCTCGAACCCGCTCGTCCGCAAGCTGTCGTTCACCGGCAGCACACGCATCGGCGCGAAGCTCATTCAGCAGTGCGCGCCGACGGTGAAGAAGATGAGCATGGAGCTCGGCGGCAACGCGCCCTTCATCGTCTTCGACGATGCCGACCTCGACGCCGCAGTGCAGGGCGCGATGGTCTCGAAGTTCCGCAACACCGGGCAGACGTGCGTGTGCGCGAATCGCATCCTGGTGCAGGAGGGCGTCTACGACGCGTTCGCTGAAAAGCTGAAAGAGGCGGTCGGCACGCTGAAGGTCGGCAACGGCATGGAGGCCGGCACCACGCAGGGCCCGATGATTGGACCCGACGCGGTAAAGAAAGTCGAGCAGCACATCGATGACGCGGTGAAGCGAGGCGCGCGCGTCGTGCTCGGCGGAAGGCGGCACGAGCTGGGCGGCAACTTCTTCCAGCCGACGATTCTCCTGGACGTGCCCGCCGGCGCCGTCCTGGCGCGCGAGGAGACGTTTGGTCCGCTCGCACCGCTCTTCCGCTTCAAGACGGAGGCGGAGGCGATCGCGCTCGCGAACGACACCGAGTTCGGCCTCGCCGCCTATTTCTACAGCCGTGACATCGGCCGCATCTTCCGCATCGCCGAAGCGCTCGAGAGCGGCATCATCGGCATCAACGAAGGGATCATCTCGACCACCGTCGCGCCGTTCGGCGGCATGAAGGCGTCCGGACTCGGACGCGAAGGATCCAAGTACGGCATCGACGAGTATCTCGAGATCAAGTACCTGGCACTTGGAGGCATCGGCACATAGTCATGCGTTTCAGAAACGGGATCCGCGATCGCTACTCGGACGTGCTCACGCCGGCGGCGCTCGACACCATCGCCGCGCTCGCGCCGTTCGATGCCGACCGGAGACAGTTGATGCGCGCCCGCATCGATCGACGCGAGCGGCGCCGCCGCGACCGCGAGCCGATCGCCTTCCTTCCCGCTGACGCGACCATCGGCCGCACCAACATCCGCGTCAGCGACGCGCGGTCCGGGCGCTTCACGGGCAGCGACATTCCCGCCGATCTGCAGCGGCAGTGGATCCAGGGCACGGGTCCGTCGACACGGCCGCGCGCCCGCATCGAGGACGCCATCCGCAACGTTGCGTATGCGCTGCTCTCCGGCGCCGACGGTTGGATGTTCGACGGCTAGGACGCGCTCGGGCAGGTGGAGACGATGTCGCTGGATGCGCAGCGCAGTCTCAGACTGGCGTTCGAGAACAGCGACATGTTTC
>JBKPRU010000156.1:0-13968 GCA_046734675.1 Acidobacteriota bacterium | reverse complement strand
CCTAGACATGGTGGTGACGCAACGCTCGCGGCATTGATCGCGCCGATCTCCGTTGGATGGCATCGTGCAATGGTAGTCCGCGCCGACTACAATGCCGCGCATCACTCACAACAGGAGGAGTGCTTGATGCGAGCGCTGGTGGCCGCTTCCTTCGCGTTGATCTTCGCCGCCGGCTACGCTGCCGGTGGACGATGGCCGACGCCGGTCGGAGCCCAGGGACTCACCGTCACGATCGAGTGCGGCACCGCGTCGGCTGCGCAGGTCCGCACGACCCTCTACTTCGGGCTGTCGCGGCCGAAAGGATCGGTCAGCGAGCTCGAATGGCAAATCTTCCTCCGCGACGAGGTCACCAGGCGCTTTCCTGACGGCCTCACCGTCTGGGAGGCGGAGGGCCAGTGGCTGACTCCCACAGGCAGCATCGATCACGAGCAATCGAAAGTGCTGCTCCTCGTGCACGCTGATACCGCAGCGGCGCGACAATCCGTGCAGGCCGTGATCCAGGCGTACCGCAAGGCGTTCGATCAGCAATCGGTCCTGTGGGAAAGCTCACGCGTCTGCGTCACCTCGTAGAGAAGCCCCTACATGCGAAACACCTGTGCCAGTGTCCACATCGCGCTGACCGCCGCAACCCCTGACGCCCTCGACGGCATCGTCCGCGCCTATGCGACGCTCGGCTTCCAGCACGCGAAGTCCGCATCGCCTGAAGGTGGCAAGGACGTGATCCTGCGTCGCAAAGAAGGCGAGGCGTTTCTATCCGTGTATGACGGCGACAACGCGGCGCTGGACACTGGAGAACTCAAAGACCTGGCGCTGGCGGCGTCGAAGATCTTAAAGACCGCGGCTGTGTCTACCAGTCTCTATGACAGCGACACTTCGAGGTCGTGGTGTTCAATGCGGGCAAGCAAGTCGACGTCGTGATGACACACCCCGAAGAGTACAGCGGCCCGCTCAAAGTGCTAAGCGACAAGTCCCGGGCGACAACGTGGAGCAAGGTCTTTGGCAGGCCACTGACCACCGCAGGCATCAGGCAGGCGATTTCGACGGACTCGGTCTGAGCGAAGGCGCCGACTTTGGTATACAATATTTTGCATGATGTCTGCCGTGCACCTACGCCAGGTCGAGGAGCCGGTGCGCCGCACCACGCTCCGGGCCGAAACTCGCGAGGCGCTCCGCGCCCGCATCCTCGATGGCCGCCTCCCTCCCGGCGCGAACCTGCGTGAACGCGATCTGAGCGAGGCGCTCGGCGTGAGCCGGACGCCGCTGCGCGAGGCGCTGCTGGGGCTCGCCGCCGAAGGCCTGCTCCGCCTCGAAGCGCAGCGTGGCTTCTTCGTCACCGACCTGACCGTGACGGAAGCGCGCGAGATCTATCCGTTGATCTGGACGCTCGAAAGCCTGGCGCTCGAGCGCGGCGCGCCCGCAGACGCAGCGGCTCTCGCCGCCATCAACGCGCGCTTCCGGCGGGCGCAGGACCCGCAGCAGGCGCTCGCGTGGGACGGTGCCTGGCACGAAGAGCTGGTGCGCCAGACCGGCGCCGCCCGCACCGCCGCCGTGCTCGAACCCCTCCGCGCCGCCGCCGCACGCTACGAGTACCGCTTCTTCTCCGGGCGCAACGCCATCGTCGAATCGGCGCGGCAACACGACGCCGTCGGCCTCGCGCTCAAGCGCAAACGGCACGCCGATGCCGCCCGATTGATTCAACAGAACTGGGAGCAGGGACTTCGATGGGTCGAACACACCTTCGCACGCTGATCCCGATCCTCGCGCTCGTCCTCGCGGTTCCGGTCCTCGCGCGGCAGCCGGCGCCCGTCACGGCATGGACGAACGGACGATGGTTCGACGGAACCCGTTTCGTCCGGACCGAGGTGTATTCGATCGGCCCCACGCTCACGATGAAGCACCCCGCGCGGATCGATCGGCGCGTCGACCTGGCGAACGGATACGTGACCGGCGCATTCGGCGAAGCGCACAACCACAACATTCCGTCGCCCGACATCGATGCGACCATTCGGACCTATCTCGCGCAGGGTATCTATTACGTAATGATCCAAGGCAATCAGCCTGATGTGCCGGCGACGCTTCAGGGAAAGATCAACACGCCGACGTCGGTGGACGTGGCCTTCGCGAACGGTCTCTTCACGGCGCCAGGCGGGCATCCCACGGCGCTCGTGCGGCGGAATATCGCCAACGGCGGCATGACCGAGGTCGACCTCACGGACGGGTTCATTCTTGCCGCCCCGTCGAAGGATGACGTGGATCGCCTCTGGGCGCACGTCGTGCGACCGCACCGGCCGGATTTCGTGAAGGTGGTGCTGGTCTACTCGGAGGATCGCGAGGCGGGCGTCGCGCCGCCCGCCAACAGCGATCGCTATGGCCTCGATCCCGCGCTCGTCCCCTACATCGTCAGGAAGGCGCACGCCAACGGGTTGCGGGTCTCGGCACACGTCGAGAGCGCGCGCGACTTCGAGATTGCTGCCAACGCGGGCGCGGACGTCATCGCGCACTTCCCCGGCTTCTGGCCGGATCCCCCGCGCATTGCCGCAAAGGGCGCATCGATCTACGAGATCTCCGACGCGGCGGCCGCGACGGCGGCCCGGCATCACGCGACCGTGGTGACCACCCTTGGCGAGGCACTGACCACACTCGAGGGCGATGAGAAGTATGCGGCGGCTCGTCAAGAAATGCTGCGGGTCTATCGGGCGAACCTGAGTCGGCTGTCCGCACATGGCGTTCGCCTGGCCGTGGGCAGCGATCAGTTCCGGAGCACGTCGGTTCCCGAGGCACTCACTCTAGCGAAGGCGGGGCTGCTGTCGCCGGCGGCGCTGTTGCGCGCCCTCACCATCGACACGCCGGCGACGGTTTTTCCCAAGCGGGCTCCCTTCGGCCTGGCCGAAGGCGCGCCCGCCGATTTCCTCGTGTTCGAGAACGATCCGCTCGCCGATCTCACAGCTATCACACGGATCGCGCGCCGGATCAAGGCGGGAGAAGAGCTGCGCTGATCACCAGCAGCCCTACTCCGCTCGCAGCGCAAGGACCGGATCGATGCGAAGTGCGGCCCGGGCCGCTGCGGCAATCGCGAGCAACACGACCAGCAGATATGCAACCGCGACGAGGCCGGTGAGCCACGGTTCGAGAGGGACGATGCCGGACATCGCCGCGCGAAGCACGCGGCTGGCGGCAGCCGCCGCGGCGGCGCCCACGACCAATCCCGCCAGTGTCCACACGAGCGTCGGGCGGGCCAGCGACCACATCACGTCGCCGCCGGTCGCGCCAATGGCCCGCCGGACCGCGATCTCCTTGTAGCGGCGCGACACGAGATAGGTGATCACTGTGTAGACGCCGGAAATCGACAGCGCGAGCGCCAGTGCGGCAAAGCCGCCGATGAGCGTCGCGATCGCGCGCTGGTTCGCGGTCGCCTGCGCCAGCTGTCCTTCGAGCGTATGCACATCGAAGATGGCCTGGCGCGGTTCCACCGACCAGATCGCCTGCTTGATGGCGGCGATCGGCAACGGCGCGGACGATGCCGTGCGCACCATCAGTGCGATGTTCGGCTCGCTCTGCTGCCTGTAGGACACGTAGATCTGCGGAGCGTCTCCGAACTGAAACGGCGGACGGACGTTGCCGACGATGCCGACGATCGTCATCGTCGCGGCGCGCGGCCCTTCCCCGGCACGAATCTGCCGTCCGAGCGGGTTTCCATCCGGCCAGAAGCGCCGCGCCATTTCGCGATTGACGATCGCCACCGGCGGGTGGCCGGCGCCGTCGTCCTCGGTAAAGAGGCGCCCCGCCTCCAGCGGGATGCTCAGCACGCGAAAGTAGCCGGCGCTGACAATCTGGTAGCTCGCCTGCTGCTCGGTCGTCGCATTCGGAATCGACGCGTCGCCGACGATCGTGAAGGATGAGGAGAGCGTCCAGCAGTATGGCTGATCGCTCGCACGGCCCTCGGGTGATCGCGATCCGCCCGTTCGTCAAGGTGCCGGCCAGCGCTTGCAAGGTGAGCCCGTCGAGCTGGTGGTCAGCGAACATGCCAATCCGATCGAGATGGGCGCGTACGAGGAGCTGCGCTCGGATACGATGCAGCGCATTCCGGCGCGCTTTGCCCGGCAGGACTACGTCGAGGAGGCGTGGCGCATCGGTCGATCCGGTGCTCGCGAGACCACGCCGGTGTACGAGTACGAGCCGGGAACATTCGGTCCCAAGGAGGCGCAGACGATCCTCGCACCCGAGGGCGGATGGGACGCGATCTGAAGACGGAAGACGGAAGACGGAAGACGGAAGGCGGAAAGCTGATGATGTCCGAACGCCCACTCGTTCTGCAGTTCGGCGACATCGGGGCCGGGATGCTGGCGCTCGTCGGCGGCAAGGCCGCAAATCTCGGCGAGCTGACGCGCGCACGTCTGCCGGTGCCGCCGGGCTTTTGTCTCACCACCGAGGGGTACCGCCTTGCGGTCGGCGCCGGCGCGCTGGGCGAGGTCATCGATGACATCGCCGCCACGCTGCCGGGGGACACCGACGCGCTGAGCGCACACGCGGCACGAGCGCGCGCGGCCGTGCTTGCGACGCCGATGCCCGTCGATATCGCCACCGCGGTTGCGAATGCGTATCGCGCGCTTGGCGACGACCAGCCTGTCGCGGTGCGCTCGTCGGCGACCGCTGAAGATTTGCCATTCGCCAGCTTCGCCGGCCAACAGGACACCTACCTGAACATCGTCGGCATCGAAAGCGTGCTCGACGCGATCCACCGGTGTTGGGCGTCGCTCTGGACCGACCGCGCTGTTTCGTATCGCGCGACGAACGCCATCGATCCACGCACCGTTCGCCTTGCCGTCGTGGTCCAGCGCATGGTGAATGCGTCGGTTGCCGGCGTGATGTTCACCGCGAATCCGGTGACGGGCAGACGCGCCGAGACGGTCATCGATGCGAGCCCGGGACTTGGCGAGGCGGTCGTGTCAGGCGCGGTGAACCCGGATCATTTCGTCGTCGACAAAGAGACGGGGGAGATCGTCGAGCGGCGTCTCGGGGACAAGCGGCTCGTCATTCTCGCCACCCCTGGCGGCGGCACGAGGCACCAGACGCGCGAGTCGGGCGACAGTGCCCCATGCGTCACGGATGCGGCGGTCCGTGCACTGGTGGCGCTCGGCCAGAAAGTCCAGGCGCATTACGGATCGCCGCAGGATACCGAATGGGCGATCGACGAGGGTGGCGCGTTGTGGCTGACGCAGGCGCGGCCGATCACGACGCTCTTTCCGCTGCCCGTCGTACCTCGATCGACAGGTCTTCGCATCTTCTTCTGTTTCAGCCTTGCGCAGGGCCTGACGCGGCCGCTCACGCCGATGGGCCTCTCGGCGATCAGCGTCCTTGCAACGTCGGCGGCGCGCATCTATGGTTTGCCGGTTGCCGACGTGCTTGCCGGTCCTCCGGCCGTGTGCAGCGCCGCCTTGCGTCTGTTCTTCGATATCACGACGATGATGCGCCACCCGATCGGACGCACGGTGTTTCCGAAAGTACTCGACGTGATGGAGGCACGTTCGGCGGTGGTGCTGCGCCGGCTCCTCGAAGACCCGCGGCTGCCGATATCGGATCGTTCTCGGTGGATCGCCGTCGGGCGGATCGCGCGGATCGCCATACGCTGCGGCGTTCCGCTCATCGTTCTGCGCGCGCTGCGACGTCCCGAAGCGGCTCGCCGGCGGCTGGCGGAACTCCAAGCCGACCTCGTTCGCCGCACTGAACCGCCCGCCGCCGCGACGCCGGCTGAACGACTGGACTTCGTCATCAGGACCTTGAGCGAGGGCGTCCTTCCAATGATGCCGCGCGTGATGCCCGTCGCCGTCGCCGGCTTCGGCATGCTTGCCCTCGCCGGCAAGCTGCTCGGCGACGACGCCCGCGACGGAGATCTGCAGACCGTCATTCGAGCGCTGCCGCACAACGTCACGACCGAGATGGATCTCGAACTGTGGCGGCTGGCGACCAGGATTGCGACCGACGCCCGCGCCGCCGAGTTCGTTCGCACGACGCCGGCCGCCGACCTGGCCGCGAAGTATCTCGCCAACGCCTTGCCGCCCGTCATGCAGCAGGGCCTCGCGACCTTCCTCGCGCAATACGGCCATCGCGCCGTCGCCGAGATCGACATCGGCATGCCGCGGTGGTCCGAGGAACCCGCGCACATCATCGGCGTGCTGGCGAACTACCTGCGCCTGGACGATCCGCAACGGGCACCGGACGCGCTGTTCGCCCGCAGCGCCGCTGAAGCGGACGCGATGATCGATACCCTCACTGCTCGCGCGCGTGCCCGCGGCCGCCTGCGCGCTCGTATCGTCGCGTTTGCGCTCGACCGTACCCGCCAGCTGGCCGGCGTGCGCGAGCTGCCGAAGTACTTTCTGATCGTGGCGCTGTCGAACTTGCGCCATCAGCTCGTCGCCATCGGAGACGAACTGGTACGCACTCGCACGATCGCCGCGACCGACGATATCTTCTTCCTGGAGTTGCGCGAGGTGCGCGCCGCGCTGGCCGGGCAGGACATGACGGCGGTGGCCGAGAGTCGGCGCGCCGAGTACACACAGGAACTCCGCCGCCGGCACGTGCCTCGCGTGCTGCTCTCCGACGGAACGGAGCCCGAGGCGCAAGCAGTCGCTGCGATTCCTGCTCATGGTGGCCTGACCGGCACGCCGGCCTCTGCCGGCTCGGTGACAGGTCCGGCACGCGTCATTCTCGATCCAGTCGGTGCGCACCTCGAACCGGGGGAGATCCTCGTTGCGCCGTCCACCGATCCGGGATGGACGCCGCTGTTCCTGACCGCCGGCGGGCTAGTGATGGAGATGGGCGGCGCGAACTCGCACGGCGCGGTCGTCGCGCGTGAATACGGCATTCCCGCCGTCGTCGGCGTGCCGGGCGCGACGAGCCGGATCGTCACCGGCCAGCGGATTACGGTCGACGGCACCGGCGGTATCGTGACGATCGTCAAGGCGCCCGCTGGCGGAGCGGCGCCCGTTGGCGTGTGACCCGGTTTACCTCAGCCCAAGCTTCTTTCCGGCGGCGAGCAGCGCGATCGATTCGCGAATGCGGCGGGCACGCGTCTCCGGGCGCTTGGCCATGTGAATCCACACGACGAAGTCACGCCGGTAGGTCGGCGCCAGCTCCCGGAAGAACTTCCACGCCGCTGGATTCGCCTTCAGCGCTTTGGCGATGTAGGTCGGGAGAACAGGGATGACGGGTCGCGGCGCGTAGGTATTGTTCGTCGGCGCAGCCGCGATCCCCGCGGGTGCGAGCAGGCCTGCCGCCTCCAGTTCCGCCCACCGTTTGCGATTGATGTCGGACCACCTGCTCGTCGGCTTCCGCGGCGTCACCTTCACCGCGTAGCGGTCGTCGTCGAGACGCTTGACGAGACTGTCGATCCATCCGAAGCAGAGGGCTTCGCGCACCATATCTTCGTACGGAATCGACGCAACCCCGGTGTGGGTCTTGAAGAAGACGAGCCAGACGCCTGGGCTCGAGCCGTGATGTTTGGCCAGCCACGCTCGCCACTGTCGACGGGTGGTGAGGTGCACGGTGGCGAGTTCTGCAGGCATGACGGCAGCCCGGACGAGCGCGATTATCGTCACAACGGACACTTCCGGCAACGATCGCCGGCGGAGGCGCGCGGCTCCTATTGACATCCGATAGGAAAGGGCGCAAGCTCGCGGCTTCATATCGGATGTCGACATGAGACTGCGTGTTCGGCTTGCGGCGCTCTGGCGAAATCTGATCCATCGCGAACGGATGGACCGCGAGATCGACGAGGAGCTGCGCGCGACGCTCGCACTGCTCGCCGACGAGAAAGCACGAATGGGCCTCGCTCCTCACGAGGCGCGGCGCGCCGCGGCGATCGAGCTGGGTGGCCTCGAGGCGGTGAAGGGTCGAGTGCGTGACGCCAAGGCAGGAGCAGGGATTGCGTGGCTCCTCCAGGACGTGCGCTACGCGGCGCGGGCGCTGCGGCGCAGTCCGCTGTTCGCGGTGACCGCAGTGCTGTCGCTCGGTCTGGGGATCGCCGGCAACGTCTTCGTGTTCAGCCTCGCGAATGCGTTGATCTTGCGGTATCCGGCCGGCATCGCGCAGCCCGATCGCCTCGCCGAGGTCGGCCGCACCGACAGCGGCAACGGCGGCGGATACTACGCCGGCGACGGCTTCGACACGTTCTCCTACCCCAACTACCTCGATTACCGTGCGCGTCAGACCGTCTTCGACGGGCTCGCGGCCTATCACGTCGGCGGGCTGGCGACATTCGGGCTCGGCACCGAACGGGACGCGGTGCAGGTGCCCGGCGCATACGTTTCCGCAAATTTTTTCGACGTGCTTGGCGTTCGTATGGCGCTGGGACGCGCATTCGTGCCGGAGGAGGAGCGCCTCGAGAGCCCAGCGGCGGTCGCGGTCATCAGCCATCGGCTCTGGCAGACGCAATTCGCGGCGCGCCCCGACATCATCGGCGCGAGCGTGCGGCTGAACGGCCGTCCGTTCACGATCATCGGCGTCACCGAGCCGGGCTTCACTGGATACACGTTCGACACGCAGCGGCTCTGGGTCCCTCTGACCGGATATCCCGACGGGGCAGACCTCCGGCGCGTCGGATTGCGGGGGCGCCAGTGGCTGATGGGCATCGGACGGCTGAAACCCGGGGTCACGCTGGAGCGGGCGAGGACCGAAATGGCGCGGATCGGGCGGGACCTCGAGCGGGAGTTCCCCGACGACAACCGCGGTCACGGCCTCGGGGTCGAGCCAGTGGGTTCGGTGCCGGTCGCGGCGCGCTCGATCGTGGATCGATTCGTCACGTTCCTGTTCGCACTGGTCGGGCTGGTGCTGTTGATTGCGTGCTTCAACGCGGCCGGCATGCTGCTGGCGCGCGGAGTGGCGCGCGCGCCGGAGCTGGGCATCCGGCTCGCGCTCGGCGCGTCGCGGACACGCGTCGTCCGACTGCTCGTTGTGGAAAGTGTCACCGTGGCGATCGGCGGCGCGGTTGTCGGCATCGTCCTGGGCTGGAGCGCCATACGCATCCTCGAGCGCCTGATTCCCCTGACGCCGAATCTGAACATCGACCTCGATCTCCGCCTGGATGTGCGGACCATCCTGTTTTCACTCGTGCTCGCCACGATCACCGGTCTCGCATCCGGTCTTGTTCCCGCATCGGCTTCGACTCGCGTGGATGTGGCGTCGACGCTCAATCGCAGCCGCGGCGGCGCCGCGCCCAGGCTGCGCGCACGATCGACGTTCGTCGTCGCGCAGATCGCACTCTCCGCGCTGCTCGTCGTCTGTGCGTTTGTGCTCACGCGCTCCATTCGACATGCCGCTCGAACCGATCCCGGGTTCCGCATGGAAGGCGTCGAGGTCGTGGGGCTGAACCTTCGGCTCGGCGGCTACGACGCGACGCGCGGCGAACGATTCCTCGAAGCATTGCTGCCGCGGATCGAGAGCCTGCCTGGCGTCGACGCGGCGGCGTTCGCGCGCGTCGTGCCGTTGAGCGGCGAACGGGAAGGCGGCCGCTTGTGGCTGCCGGGCGAGTACGGCGACGAGCGCGCGGTTGACGCGAGCCAGAACATCGTGACCCCGGGGTTCTTCCGGACGCTTGGTCTCAGGATGCTCGACGGCCGCAATTTCGTGGCAGCCGATCGCGCCAGCTCACCGGCCGTGGCGATCGTGAACGAGACGCTGGCCCGCCGTGCGTGGCCGGGCGCGCGCGCCGTCGGCAAACGCATCCTCGTGGGGAGGAGCCGGCGGCCTCTCGAGATCGTCGGCCTGGTCGCCGACGCGAAGTACCGCACGATCGGCGAAGGGCCCGAGCCATTCTTCTACGTGCCGGCTGCGCAACGCTATGAGCCTGTCCAGTGGATTCTGTTGCGAACGGCGGGGGCGACCGCGATCCCGCAGGTCCGCGCGGTAGTCCGTGAGTTGGACCCGAACCTGCCGGTGATGCGAAGCGGTACTCTCGAGGAGATGACCGCGTTCACGCTGTTTCCGCAACGTCTGGCGGCCTGGCTCGCCGCGATCGTCGGCGCGGTGGGGGCCTTCCTCGCGGCGCTTGGCGTCTACGGCATCACCGCGTACCACGCCGGCCTGCGGACGCGGGAGATCGGGATTCGCATGGCCCTGGGCGCGGTCCGCGCCGAGGTACTGCGGCTGGTCCTCCGCCAGGCGCTCTGGCTGGCGTCTGCCGGCATCCTGCTCGGCCTCGTGGCCGCCGCGTTGGCGACGCGTTTGTTCGAAGGAATGTTGTACGGCGTGCGCGCGCTGGATGCGATCTCGTTCGCCGCGGGCGCGGTCGTGTTTGGCGGCCTCACGCTCGTGGCCAGCCTGATCCCGGCGCGCCGCGCTGCCTCCGTCAATCCCGTCGACGCGCTCCGCGCGCAGTAGTCATCACCACTCGAGATCGGTGTGCGCGTGAAGAGAGGACGGGCGGACGCGTGTCCACCCGTCGCGCTGTACTACTTCTTCGTCGTCTTCGTCGACAGCGTCGGCAGTGCCGGCACCGCCGCGATGGCGGCCTGCGCGTTCACGAACCCGGCGCCGGCGTCGGAGTCGTACCCGGTGCCGATTGCCGAGAACTGGGAGTCGCCCGGACCGGGCACCACCGCCACCTCGCGCTTCGTGATGTCCCCAGCCGTGTCCGACAGGATCGCGTAGACCTCCTGCGGCTTCAGTGTGGCGTTCTTCTGCAGCATCAGCGCCGCCACCGCGGCGACATGCGGGGACGAGGCGGACGTGCCGAAGAAATTCGGCTTCTCGTCGGCGGGGTTGTCCAGCTTCGGCGTGATGAACGTGCTCGTCGGGCTGTTCTGTCCGTCGTTGTCGTCGTCGTCGAACGACGAGTCGGCGAAGAAGAACGTCGTGTTGCCGCCATCCGGACCCGTGAAGCGCGGGTTGGGACGCCGATCCGCGGACGCGAGGCGCACGCCGTACTTGTCAAGGTAGACCGGCACGTCGCCGGCCGACGAGAAGTCGTTCAGGCATGCCGGCACGCACGCGCCCGGGGTGTCCTGCACCAGGTCCGAGAACTGCTTGTCGAATGCCCCGGTCAGATACCACGAGGAGGCACCAACCGACGCGACACTGCGCGCGTTGGCGTGGCCGTATGCGGTTCCGCTCGCGGTGTCGTGGTTGACGATGTCCATCGTACCGGCAAATTCGAACGCGACGTACTTGACGTGCTGCGGCACGGAGCCGCCGGCGCGGACGAAGCGGACGAAGAAGTCGCCGGTCGACTTCGGACCGGTGACGACGAGCGCGGCGAGATCGACTGCATCCCGCCCGATGTTGCGCGTGCCCGTGATCTGGCAGGTGATGCCGACGGAGACCCCCGGCGGGCATTGCGGCACGAGCGTGCCGGTCGCGTCATAGAACAGCATGTCCAGATCGCTGGTGGCGCCGCGCGGCTGTGACGTCGACGTCGGATCGGTCAGGTGCGCGTAAGTGGTCGACGAGAGGAAGGGATCGTCCCACTGGAAGCTGAAGACAACAACGGCCTGCCCGTTGCTCTCGGTCACTTTGATCTTCTGCAGCGTGTCAGTGCCGCCGGACGCATCGAAATCGTGCGCGCGCAGCACGAACGGAGCACCGTTGCCGTTCAGATTGCCGCCCCCGTTCGTTTCGACGCTGGTCTCGCGGTAGGCCGACTCGTAGGAGAGCCGCGCGTAGTTGCCGGCGGCCGAGAAATACACAGCACCCTGCGCCACTGCCCGATCGGCGGCCTGCGCGATGATGCCGTCAGAGAACATGTTCTCCGCGAAATAGATCACGTCGTCGACGATCACCTTGGCGCCAGCCGCGCGTAGCCGCAGGATGCCGCTCGCGAAATCGACGAGGCTGTTGAAGGCGGTGTGAAACTTCTGCGCGGCGCCGGGCGCGACGTCGTGAACGAGCTGCACCATCGCGCGCCCTTCGTCGGTACCGGGACACGGGCCGTTGCTGAGCACCTGCACGTTCGGCGGCACGTCGCCCGAGAGATCATCCTGCGCCGCCGTCGTCGTCGGCGCGCCCGGCACGAACGCGGCCGGATTGCATTCATAGCTGTCAGAGAGCACGCCCACGGTGATGCCGCTCCCGTCGAGGCCCGTCTCCGCTCGCACGGCATCGCTGTGCAGGCTGACGTCCCCCTGGCTGACGACAGTCCCCTGCGTGGCCGCGACGCGCGTCGCCGCGAGCACCGGGTCACCGAACTGCAGCGAGGGCAGCGCGGCGAGATCGCCAAGCGCGCGCACCGGCACGTCCGCCGAGACGAGCGGCCCCTGCGCTTTGATGTTGGTCGCGCCCAGCGTCGTCAGCGCCGCCTGCAGCGCCGCCGCATCACTGGCGTACAGGTTGACGCCCACCTTGCCGCCCCGCAGTTTGATGACCGGATTCCGCGACACGAACGCATCCTTGTTGGGCGCGCCGCGATATTCGTCGTAAAGATTGGCGAGCCACGGCCCGAGCTTCTGGAGCGGACCATTCTTTACCGATGAGAGGAGTGCTTCTTCTGGCGATGGTGACTGGGCATGCGCGATGGGCGCGACGCCCAGGGTCAAGGTAAGGGCAACAGCGAACAACGCCCCGGGACGAGACGGCATAAGGTCATTCCTCCTGGCCTGGTGAGGCCGGGAAAGCAGGACGGACTGGCAGTGAACGGAGATAAAAAGCGTAGACGGCTTGCGCGAAAAAATCCAGCTCGAGCGCCTACGACGACTCAGGCGTAACGAACAAACTAACCGAACACGATCGTGCGGTTCCCGAAGATCAGCACGCGCCGCTGCAGGTGCAACCGCACGGCGCGCGTCAGCACCTGGCGTTCGAGCTCGCGGCCTTTCTGTACGAGATCCTCGACGTCGTCGCGGTGGCTGACGCGGCAGACGTCCTGCTCGATGATCGGTCCCTGGTCGAGGTCCTGAGTGACGTAATGCGCGGTGGCGCCAATCAGCTTGACGCCGCGCTGCTTGGCCTGGTGGTACGGCCTCGCGCCGACGAACGCTGGCAGGAACGAATGGTGGATGTTGATGATCCGTCCGAGCCACCGCTCCACGAAGCGCGGCGAGAGGATCTGCATGTAGCGCGCGAGGACGACGAGATCGACCTGCAACTCGTCAAGCAGCGTCATCTGCATCGCCTCGGCCGTCTGTGGTTGCGCGGGGTCGATCGGCGTGTGCGTGAAGGCCACGTCGAAATGGCGGCACACCTCGGCCAGCGTGTCGTGGTTCGAGACCACGCGGACGATGTCGCCGCCGAGTTCGCCGAGCTGCGCGCAGAGCAGCAGGTCGTACAGGCAGTGCGGCGCGCTGCTGACGAAGATGACGACGCGCGGACGGCGGCTGTCGAGCGTGAGCTCCCACGTCAGGTCGAAGCGCTCACCCAGCGCACCGACCGCCGCGCGCATCGCGGGCTCGTCGAGCTGGAAACGCGCGAGATCCCAGCGCAGACGCATGAAGAAGAGTCCGCTCTCCCCTTCTCCGCTTTCCGCGTGCTGGTCGGCATCGAGAATGTTGCCGCCGTGCCGGAACACGAAATCCGACAGCGCGGCAACGAGCCCCGTGCGGTCGCGGCAGCTGACGAGGAGGGTGGCGGTCGTCGCGTCGCTCATGCGGTCCGGTTGCTCCGTGGCCGCGCTGACGCGGCGCTGACAACTCGGACGGGGCTACGGGCAGACGCTGGCGAGCATGCGCACGGATTTGACCCCGAGCAGCGGCAACCCGTCCAGGTCGCCCTTGACGGTCGTCGTGCTTTCGCGCTTCTTCTTGTCGCCGTCGCCGCCGCGGACTTCACTCTGGGTCTTGATGGTGACTTCCCCGTCCCCCTTGTCCGCCGCCTTGCCCTTGATCTCGACGCGGTGGCCGACGTGTTTCTCGAGCGTGTCCTTCTCGTCACCGTCGGCGACGAGAACGTAGGAGCCCATCGCGCCCTTCTTCCCCGCCGCGTTGGTCAGCGAGTAGTCCCCGTCGGTTGAACGCGCCACACAACCGGTGACGACCATCTCTTTCC
>JBKPRU010000155.1:0-10988 GCA_046734675.1 Acidobacteriota bacterium | reverse complement strand
TTGATGCGAACGCGCAGGAAGAGATCTCCGGATTGCGCGCCGCCGCTGCCGGCCTCGCCTTCGCCGGCCGCCCGGACGCGCGATCCGTCCTTGACGCCGGCGGGGATGCGCACGTCGACGCTGCGGGCGTGGCCGCCAAGCTTGATCGAGATGCGGCGCATCGCGCCGTGATAGGCCTCTTCCAGCGTGAGCTCGACCTCGTGCTCGATGTCGCGCCCCTTCTGACTGCGCGGCGCGCGTCCGGCGCGGCCGCGCGGCTCCGCGCCGCCGCCACCGAAGAACGTTTTGAAGAAGTCCGAGAACGGATCTTCCGTTCCGAACATCTCGCGCATTTCGTCTTCGGACATGGTGCGGTAGCCGCCCGGCCCGCCGCCCATGTTGATCGTCCACGCGCCGCCTTCGCCGCCGCCGAAGCCGCCGCCGAACGGCGATCCGCCGGGCCAGCCGGCGCCGCCGCCCTGCTGCTGCGCCTGCTCGTACATCCGCCAGTTCGCGCCGAGCTCGTCGTACTTGCGCCGCTTCTCGGGATCGCCGAGCACCTCGTAGGCCTCGTTGATCTCCTTGAACCGCGCTTCAGCCGTCTTGTCGCCGGGGTTGACGTCGGGATGGTGCTTGCGCGCGAGCTTGCGGTAGGCCTGCTTCAGCTCTTTGTCGGTCGCCGTCTTCGAGACGCCGAGCGTCGCGTAATAGTCCTTAAATTCCATCATTAGACCGGGGGCTTCGCCCCGCCGGACCCCCCATCGCCGTCGCTCGCGGGGGGCCCTCGCCCCGCTCCGCTCCAGCGTGGCGCGCCTGCCACGCGCCATCCACCGCGCCCGCTCTACAGTCCAATCAGTTCGGCGATGCGATCGATCTCCTGCGCGAGGCGGCGGCGCGCGTCGCGACCTCCGCCTTCACCGCTCATCAGCGGCCGCAGGCGCTGCACCGCTTCGGCAATCGACAGCAGCCGCTGCACGCCAGCGAGGTTGACGCCTTCATCTTCGACGAGGTGCTTGATCAGCTTCAGCCGGTCGAGCTCATCGCGCGAGTAGACGCGCATGCTGCCGATCGTACGGGTCGGCCGCACGAGGCCAAGACGCTCGTATTTCCGCAGTGTTTGCGGGTGCATGTCCAGCAGCCGCGCGGCCATGCTGATAAAGTACAGGTCGTGTTCGGCGCGCATGACGTGGCCTCAACCTTGCGTCGATCCAAACATAGGGCTTGATACGCAGCGTGTCAAGGTAACCCGATCGACGGCATGGACGTTCACGCGTCAGACTTCATCACTATCGGGCTGCTGGTCCTGCTCGAAGGGCTGCTGAGCGCCGACAACGCGCTGGTCCTCGCCATCCTCGTGCTCGGGCTGCCGCGTCACGAGCAGCGCAAGGCGCTGCGTTACGGGATCGCCGGCGCGTTCGCGTTCCGCATCCTGGCGGTGCTGCTCGCCGTTCACCTGATCCAGGTCGGCTTCGTGAAGCTGATCGGCGCGATCTACCTGCTGTATCTCTCGTATCAACACTTTTTCGCGAGTGGCGGCTCTGAAGCGCGGCGCGAGATCAAGCAGGCGACGCCGTGGCTCGGGCTCTCGGCGTTCTGGGCGACGGTCGTGAAAGTCGAGTTGACCGACGTCGTCTTCGCTGTCGACTCGATCCTCGTCGCCGTGGCGATGTCCCCGAAGACCTGGGTGGTCATCACTGGCGGGTTGCTCGGCATCGTCACGATGCGCATGGTGATCGGACAGCTGCTCGTGCTGGTCCGAAGGTATCCGGCGCTCGTCGACGGCGCCTTCATCATCATCGCGTGGGTCGGCGTGAAGCTGCTGGTCGAGTATCTGCGCGTCGAGGGCTGGATCCACCTCGAGATCAACAAGTGGTTCTCGTTCGGGTTGATCGTGGTGATCTTCCTGATCTCGTACGTGTATGCGCGGAAGGTGGGACCAGCCCCGACGTCAGACGACGAGGCGACGGAGCTGATCCAGCGAAGCCAGAGCCAGGCGTCCGAAAACGAACGTTAGCAGCCGTTGCGAAATCGACGCTACATGTCCGAGAGCTTCAACTCGAGTGTCTGCGTCGCTCCCTCGTCGAGCGTGAGGCGCTTCGCCTTCGTGCGCGCGCGCTCGAGCCAGTCGGGATCGGTCCATTCGCCGGCGGGCACGTACTCGATCGCGATCGCGTAATAGCTGCCGGCCGGGAGGTTCGTGACCTTGAACTTGCCGTCCTGGTCAGGGCGTACCGACGACATCCAGCGGTTCATCGGCAGCGTCCATTTCTGCTGATCGTCGGTGAAGACGACCACCGTGTAATCCTTCGCGGCCTGCCCATGATCGTCCGTGACGCTACCCGTGATCGTCGTCGTCTTGTTCGTCAGCTCGATGTCGAGGCCGTTGACGTCTTCGCCCGGTTTGAACTCGACGCCGCTGTCGGTGACGTCGCGGCCGTCGAACTGCACGCTCTTCAGCACCCAGCCCTTCGGCAGCATCGTCGGACGGAACAATCGGACGCCCGTGAGCCCGGTGACCTCGAAGCTGCCGTTCTCTTTCACACCCGCGCCGCCGACGCTCATGACCGGTCCGCCTTCCTGATCGCCCGGGGGTGCGCTGATGCGGATTGCGTTTGCCCCTTCCGGCTTCACGCCGCCTTCGAACGTGACGCGCCCGGTCGCCTTCGCGCCGTGCGTCGTGATGACGACCAGGTTGCTGACGTCTTCGCCGCTGACGCTGATCGGCACGGACGCGAATTCCGGCTCCCCCTGTGCGGCGGGTGGCGGGGCGCCCGGCCCCGCGGCATTCACGGCGAACATCATCGCGGTCGCGCCGGCCACCTCGGTCATCATCGTGCCGATCGAACGCACCTGCAGCGTGTAGTCGCCGGGCGTGACGCTGCTGAGCGTGAACTGGCCGTCCTTGTTGGTGCGCGACGTGCCGCCGGGCCCGAACACCATCGCCTCGCGCATCGACGGCACCAGCATCACCATCGCGCCGGACATCGGCTTGCCGTCGGTCCCGATCGCCGTGCCGGTGATCTTCGCGAGCCGCACCGGCTGGAGCGCGATGTCGACGCTTGCGAGCTCTTGCCCGACGGCGACGCTGACGCGCTGCGCTTCTGCCGGCGTCGACGAGCCCGGGTAGTAGGTCGGTGCGTAGCCGGAGTTCGGGTTCGATCCGGTCGGCCCGCCCGGACCGCTCATCATGTCCATCATCATCGTGTCGAACGAACGCAGCGTCGCGCTGACGTAGTACTCGCCGGGCGGAAGACCGTACAAACGAAACTGACCGAGATCGTTCGTCGTCGCGTTGCGGCCCGCCGGCAAGAGCCGACGGTGCCCGTTCGCGTATTGCATGCGCATCGCGCTGACGTTCGCGTCCGCGACCGGTTCGCCGAATTCATCGACGACGCGTCCGGCGAGGACGCTCCCGCGCGGCAGCGACACATCGGCCTTCTCGAGCAGCTGTCCCTCGGCGAGCTCAATCGGCCGTCCCGGCTCGAAGGGACGGTTCTGCCCGAACTGCATCATGACGAAGCCGGACTTCGTGACGTTGAGATTGAAGCGGCTCGCCGGCAGCTCCTTGAACTCGTAGCGGCCCTGCGCATCGGTGAGCGCCGTCTTCGCGCCGATGTCGGGGCTGTTGATGCGCACCTGCGCGCGCCGGATCGGCGTGCCGGTGTCGGAGGCGACGACGCGTCCACGGATGACGCCCGTGCCGGTCTTGGGCTGCCGGTTCGGGTTCATGAACATCGGCATCTCGCCGGGACCGGGCGCGGTGACTTGAATCTGCTGGCGGATCTCCTGGGCGGCCAGCGGCGCCGGCGCGAGCAGGAACACGGACGACGCACACAATGCGGCGACGAGGATTCGTGGCATAGGTGACATTGTGGACGAGAACGCCGCGCGGAGAGTTGATCGCGGCGCAGATTTTACGTTCTTAACAGGTGACGCTTGAGGATTACGGAGGACGGATGACGGAGGGTGGCCTGTCACGCTCAGTTCTGGCGTTGTGCGTTACACGTAGGGCGGGTCTTTAGACCCGCCGATCAGCGGCCGGCCGGCACCGCGATCGTGAGCGGCCGTCCGTGCTCGTAGCGCCGCCACACCTCGAGGACCGCGTCGGTCAGCGCGTCGATGAACCGCGGATGCAGGTTGACGGTCGACGCACGCGCCATCTGGATCCCGAGCTCCCGGCACACCGCCGCGGCCTCGACGTCGAGATCGAACAGCACCTCGACGTGATCGCATAGAAAGCCAATGGGGCAGAGGACGAGGGCGTCGAGTCCCTTCGTGCGCTCGGCGCGCAGGTAATCGCACACGTCCGGCTCGAGCCAGGGATCCTCGGGGCGTCCGCTGCGGCTCTGATAGACCAGCGTCCACTCGTCGAAGCCCGCGTCGCGCGCGACGAGCGCGGCGGACGCGCGCAGGTTCGCTTCGTACGGATAACGCGCGGCCATCGGCAGCGGAATGCTGTGCGCGGTGAACACGAGGCGCGCGCGCGATCGCGCGTCCTGGGGAAGGGTCGCGAGCGCCTGCCGGATGTGATCGGCGTTCGCCGCGACAAACCCCGGGTGCTCGTGCCAGTCGCTGACATACACGACATCGACGGGCGGATGACCGGCCGCCGCGGCGGCGAGCTGCGCGTCGCGCACGTTCTCCTTGTATTGAAGGCAGCCGGAGTAGCTGCGCTGCGCCGCCGCGAGCAGACCGATGGCGCGGCGCACCCCCTTGTGCGATATCTCGGCAAGCGTGTCCGCAAGGTACGGATGCCAGTTGCGCATGCCGACGTACACCGGCAGCGGCACCCCGCGTTCGCGTAGTCGCGCCTCGAGTGCCTGCGCCTGGCCGACCGTCAGCGCGGTCAGCGGCGACACGCCGCCGAACAGCTCGTAGTGGTGCGCAACCTCGTCGACGCGCTCGGGCGACACGCGCCGGCCGCGCAGCACGTTCGCAAGAAACGGACGGATGTCATCGATCCCCTGCGGCCCCCCGAAGGCAACCAGGAGCACGGCGTCGAACGGTGTCGTGGACGGCATCGGATGGCGACGTATTGTACGCTCACCGGATGGCGGATGCGCGTGTGGCGGCGCGATATGGCACCGATCCTTCGGGCAATGCGCTCGATCGATTCGGCCTGTCGCGGCCGGTCTGGTTGCTCGGATGGGTCAGCTTCTTCACCGATACGGCCAGCGAGATGGTCTATCCGCTGCTGCCGCTGTTTCTCACGCGCGTGCTCGGCGCCGGCGCCATGTCGCTCGGGGTCATCGAGGGTGTCGCCGAGGCCGCGAACAGCGTCCTCAAGATCGTCTCGGGCTGGCTCGCGGATCGTTCCGGTACGCCGAAGCGGCTCGTCCTCGCCGGCTACGGACTCTCGTCGCTGGTGCGGCCGCTCATCGCCGCGGTGACGGCGTGGCCGCAGGTGCTCGCGCTGCGCTTCACGGATCGGCTCGGCAAAGGCATCCGCACGTCGCCGCGCGACGCCATGCTCGCGCGACTGGCGCCGGCGGAGCTCCGGGGCCGCGTCTACGGCTTCCATCGCGCGATGGATCATGCGGGTGCGGTCGCCGGACCGCTCGTCGCGTCCGCATATCTCTACTTTCATCCCGACGCCTATCGGTCGCTGTTCGCCTGGACGCTCGTCCCCGGCCTCATCGTCATTCTGATCCTGTTGCGCGTGCCGGAGCAGCGGCGCGACCCGGTGTCGGCGGCGGCACCCGGTGCGGCATCGAAGTGGACGCGCATGCCGCGGCGCTTCTATTCGGCGGTCGCGGTCATCCTGGTGTTCTCGCTCGGCAACGCCAGCGACGCGTTTCTGCTGCTGCGCATCGGCGATCTCGGGCTCGCGAGCGTGTGGATTCCGCTCGTCTGGTCGGCGCTGCACGTCGTCAAGATGACCTCGTCGGTGATCGGCGGCGCATTGAGCGATCGGCTCGGGCGGCGCGCGATGATCGCGATCGGCTGGTTGTGGTACGCGGTCATCTACGCCGCGTTCGGCGAGTTCACGAGCCTGCCGATCGTGCTCGCGATCTTTCTTGCCTACGGACTCTATTTCGGTCTTACGGAAGGGGTCGAGAAGGCGTGGGTCGCCGACATGGCGCCGGCCGACGCACGCGGCACCGCGTTCGGCATCTACAACGCGGCGCTTGGCGTCGGCGGCCTGGCGGCGAGCGTGTTGTTCGGTGTGATTTGGACGCGCGTGTCGCCGCAGGCCGCGTTCCTGACCGGCGCCGCGCTCGCCCTCGCCGCGAGCGTCCTGTTATACTTGGCAATTCCTGATGCCGACGATTCTCGTCACCAACGATGATGGCGTACGGTCCGACGGGCTTTACGCGCTTGCGGACGCTCTGCGTCCGCTCGGCGAGGTCACGATCGTCGCGCCGCACATCGAAGCGAGCGCGATCGGGCATGCGCTCACGTTGCGGCGCCCACTGCGGCTGGACACCGTCAGGGACGGCGTGTACGAAGTCGACGGCACGCCCAGCGACTGCGTCAACATCGCGGTGACGAAGCTCTACGCGACGATGCCCGATCTGATCGTGTCCGGCATCAACAAGGGCTACAACCTCGGCGACGACGTGACGTATTCGGGAACGGTGGCCGGCGCGATGGAAGGCGCGCTGCTCGGTATTCCGGCGATCGCCGTCTCGCTCGAGCGGAGCCGCAACGGCTACGACTTCGCCCCGTCCGCGGCCGCGGCCGCCAACGTCGCGTCGCTTCTGCTGCGCCAGCGCCTCCCGGCGCGGACCTTCATCAACATCAACGTGCCGTCGGGACGTCCGAAAGGATCGCGCTGGACCGTGCAGGCCAAGCGCAACCACATCACGATCGTCGACGAGCGCTGCGATCCGCGCGGGCAGAACTACTACTGGATCGAGGAAGGGCAGAACGACTGGGAGCCGCACGATCGCTCCGACTACCAGGCGGTGCGTGACGGGTACGTCTCGGTCACGCCGCTGCAGCCCGACCTGACCGACTACGCCGCGCTCTCAGCCCTCGAGCAGTTCCCGCTCGGCTCCGAAGCGCCCGTCAAATAGATCCCTCGACACGAGGAGGTCCCGTGATGACACGCACGCAGTGGATGTGCTCGTTCACGATCGCCACGGCGCTCGCGCCTGGCGCGCGCGCACACGCGCAGACGCCGCCGCAGAAGCCGACCGAGAGCATCGAGTTCACCGCCGCCGATCTCGCCAACGAGTTGAACACGGCTGGCGCCGTACGGGTCCGCATTCAGTTCGACGAGCGCAAGGCAACGATCCGGCCGGAATCCACGAAGCTGCTGTCGCAGGTCGGCGACGTGTTGAAAAGCACGCCCGGCCTGCGGCTCGAGATCCAGGGGCATACCGACACTGAAGGCACGCCCGCCGAGAATCTGAGGCTCTCGGAGCAGCGCGCCGCCGCGGTGAAGGCGTATCTCGTGCAGAAGCTCGGGATCGCCGCGAGCCGCCTGACCACGGCGGGCTTCGGCGATACGAAGCCGATTGCCGACACCAGCACCGAACAAGGACGCGCGAAGAACCGCCGCGTGGAGCTGGTCAAGCGGTAGCTCGCACACGGACCCCGAGCGGCCGCGGATCGTCACCGGCCGCCGACCGCTCGTCACGCGCGCATGGACGCCCGCGGCGCGCGATCGCGACAATGCGCGCATGCTGCGCATCCTGTCGCTCTTCACCATCGGCGCGCTGTCGTCCGCCGGCGCGGCCGCGCAATCACGCTTCGCATTTCCGCCGCCCGCTGCCGGAATCGAGATCACGCGCAACGTCGAATACGGCGCGTCCGCCGGCGTCACGCTTCGCATGGACGTGTATCGCCCGGCGCGGAGCACGGGCGCGAAGACGCCCGCGCTCATCTTCTTCAACCGCGCGGGCGGCGACGATCGCAGCAACGGGCCGTACGCCGCGTGGGCGCAGGCCGCCGCCTCGAACGGCATCACGGCGATTCTTCCCGACCTGCGCGACCGATCGGAGCCGCGCGATTTCGAGGTGCTGGTCAAACATCTCGTCGAACGCGGCGGTGAGCTCGGGATCGATCGCGACGCGCTTGCCGTCTACGGCGCGTCGGGCAACGTGTGGGCGGCATTTCCCGCCGTCGAGAATCCCGCGCAGACATCGATCAAAGCCGCCGTCATGTATTACGGGACCGCGGAGATCACCGAGTTCCGCCGCGACCTGCCCGTGCTCTACGTCCGCGCCGGACTCGATCGACCGCCGGTCAACGCGGAGATCGGCCGGCTCGCCGCGCTGGCCGTCTCACAGAACGCGCCGCTGACGCTCCTCAATCACGCATCGGGCCATCACGGCTTCGAGTTCCTCGACGACGACGATGCGACGCGCGAGGTGATTGCGCGCACGCTCGACTTCGTCAGACGTGCGACGTCTCCGGCGTATCAGGCGGCGCTGCGGCAGGGTCTCGCCGAAGCGACGGCCGCGGCGCACGTGTCAACGGGAAAGTTCCGCGACGCGGCGTCGGCGTACGCCGCACTCGTGCGCACTCGTCCAGACGATGCGCGGCTGCGGCTCGCGTACGGCGAGGCGCTGCTCGGCGACGCGCAAAATGCGACGGCGTGCACGGAGCTCGAGAAGCTGAAAGGGAAGGGGCTCGGCTACCGCGACCTCGGCATCCCCGGGGCGCGCGCGTGCGCGCAGGCCGGGGAGGCCGACAAGGCGGTCGCATGGATCGCGAGCATCCCGGTCCGCTTCCGTCCCGCGTCGATCGCGAGCGACCCGGCGCTCGCGTCGGTGAAGGATCGGCCGGATTTCCGCGCGCTCTTCGAGGGGCGGCCGGAAAAGTGAGGTCGGAATGTTCGGATCCGGCTCGAGTTAGGGTAGAATGACGGTTCGCACCTGACGGTTCCCGGCCGTCGGGTCTCCCGCCGCACAAGATCGCCTGTCGGGGCGTGGCTCAGCCTGGTAGAGCACTCGGTTCGGGACCGAGGGGTCGTAGGTTCAAATCCTATCGCCCCGACCAAATTTTAAAAAATTCCTAAGAAATTTCGAGTAGTCAGTCTGGTCGGTCACTCGGGTTTGAGCCACAACTCGCGTGCATCGACCGAGTGCCCACTGCTTCGAACGCGATTTTCCGAGCATATCCGCGCGCCCATCGGGGCAATGAGGCGAAAGATCCGCGGCAATCGTTAGGCTGTTGTTAGGCTGGAAGTGACGGAATAGTGCGGCCTATTGGTTCCAGTCACCGCGAGCACCCCAATGACGCTGGCGAACGCCACCGGGTGAGGCTTCGAAGGCTGCGAAGCCGAGAGGCAAAAAGGCGCCCCCACCGCCCGAGCGGACCGATATTTACGTCAGGATGGAGACGTTGCTGAGGCTGCCCGCCGGGAAGTTGGCCCACCTGGCGGATCTCCAGCGCAAAGAGGTCTTGAAGAGAAAACTGGCTGCTCCGCCCGCCCCCTTGTTCAAAGAAATGCGGGAGTTGATTCTCCGCAAGTGCGTCGCGGGCAAGAAGCATTCAATCGGTGCGATAAGCTGCGATTCGCGCGCAAACGGCCGACGGCCCTCTACTATTACCAGGAGCTGCAAAACCTGCGAGACCCGCTCCATTTTCGCCCCACGTCGACCGAGGAGAAGACAACGTAGTCGTTCTTACGCTTGCGGCATGTGTTCCCGAATCGTGACCGTCATGCCGTGCGACCACTTCGAATAGCAGCCGCCGCACAACAGGGCGCCGAACACATCCTGGTCCGGAGCCTTGATCGAGAGCACACGGGAGCCGGAGTCCTCTGCCGGAATGAACAGAGCGCTACATACGTCGCACGGCTGGTTGCGCCGTGACGCCACGTGCTTCACGGAGATCGTCAGATCCTTCATGCCTCAATTCCTCGCTTCCATCGATCACCGGATGTGGTCCGATGGCTGCTCTGGAGCACGCCGGGACGCTGCCATCGCATCAGATCTCGGCTGGGTCACGGAACGGTGGCTCGCGGAGTACCGTACCAATCAAGTGGCCGACTCCAAGTAAGGTCCCCTCGGGTGGAACGTTCGTCGCTTCAGACTCATTCGGATGGAGCTCTTGCAGCACCTCTCCTCGTCGTTACACCTTTCCAACGTGCGTCGCAGTCCTACCGGGCCAGGCGATCGTCAGCAGAAAGGCACTCTCTTCCAATGCCTCGATGTCATTAGCGCTTCCCTGATCGAGTGCGACGAGACTGCCGGGACGCAGATTGAACGTACGTCCGGATGCATTGAGGCGGATATGGCCCGACAGAACGTGAACCGAGATTCGCCCCTCGGTCTTGTGTTCCGGAATGCGCATGTTCGCCTGGAGTGCAGTCAGGACGACGCGGAAGTCGTCATATTTCATCAGCGTTCTCGCGTTCCGACCCGTGCTCCACGTCGTTTCACGGCGAAGGTGATCGATTTCGGCCGTGAGATCGAATTCGAGAAAGGGACTCGCCATAGGCGGCGCATGCGGACGACGATGAACTGATTCTTGTCGAGCAGCAGTGGACATCATCAAACCTCCGCGGCGGTCAAGACTACAGACTGGGGTGACGGGAGTAGCTTTGGCCGGGTCACGAATCGGCTGCTGACGTACATCCGCGGCGCGCCACCTTCGCTCTCCCACCGGTAGACGTCGATCCGATCAAGATCCAACGATGACTGATCGCGCGAGTCAGAGACAATCCTCGCGTGCTTGCGTGATCTCGCGATCACGCCGAACCGATGCTGACTCATAACGATGAGGATCGGACTTGCCAGAGTGATCAGAAGGAACATGAGCAGCCAGGCGCCCCCGACCACACCCAACGCGGTCAAGGCAAACACTCCGAGCGTGGTAAGCCAAACGAAGGAGGGAGATTTATATGTATAGGGCATAGAAACATGCTCCATCACCACTCTACGCGGATGCGACCGACCGCGATGTCCAGAACGGTACAGGCCGTTTCAGGAGCTGGGAAGGTTGGATCGGCGGCTGGCCAGGATTTCCGTGTGCACTAAGGAACAGTGGCGCCGGTGCTGTGCGCGCTAGCATGGCGTTATCCGCATCGCTCAAGCAGCGGGCCCCAGTTCCGA
>JBKPRU010000154.1:0-6225 GCA_046734675.1 Acidobacteriota bacterium | reverse complement strand
GCGCAGGTCATCCTCGTGTCGGCACAGGTGCAGTCGAAGTCCGGCGTGAAGGTGCTCAATCTGGTCACGTTCGAGGTATTTTCACGGATCGAGCGCACCACGAGCGGCGGCGTGAGTGGCGTCCGCAACGTGTGGGGCAATTACTTCGACCTTCGCGGCGTGCGGAAGGAAAACGAAGAGCTGCGGCGGCAACTGTCCGAGCTGCAGGTGAAGCTCCAGGAAGAGCACGCGCTCGCGGCGCGGTCGCAGCGCCTCCAGGAGCTGATGGACCTGCGGACGTCGTCCGGGCTGCCGACCGTGGCCGCGGAAGTGATCGGCGGGAACCCGAACCCGGGGCTGAAGACGGTGACGATCGATCGCGGCAGCGCCGACGGCGTGCGGACCGATATGGCGGTGGTCTCGCCAAAAGGCATCATCGGGCGCATCATCGGGCAGCCGGCGACGCACGCGTCGCGCGTGCAGCTGCTCATCGACCGCAACGCTGCGGCGGGGGCGCTCATCGAGCGGTCGCGCGCCGGCGGCATGGTGGTCGGATCCGAGTCGGATCCGCCGCTCAAGATGGAGCTCGTCGCAAACCTCGCGGACGTGAAGGACGGCGACGCGGTGGTCTCATCCGGGGTCGACGGCATTTATCCAAAGGGCTTTATCCTCGGACACGTCGAGCGGTCGGAACGGGGCAACGGCCTGTATCGGAACATCACGGTGCGGCCGGCCGTGGACTTCTCGAGCATCGAAGAAGTGCTCGTCGTGCTGGTGCCGCCGCGGCCGGCGACGCGCGACGAGGGCGTGCAGTGAAGTCGGTCATCGTCGTCATAGCGCTGATCGTGGCGCTGGCAGTACAAACGACCTTATCGGGGATGATGATTGGCGGCCGGGTGCCGGTCAACATGGTCCTGGTCGCGGTCATCTACATCGCGCTGGCGTTCGGCGCGGTGACCGGGATGTTTGCGGGGGCGGCGGCGGGGCTCGCGCAGGATGCGCTGTCGGGCGACATCGTCGGGATCGGCGGGCTGGCGAAGACGCTGGTCGGATTCCTGGTCGGCGTCCTCGGCGCGCAGTTCATCGTCTCGCAGACGATCCCGCGGTTCGTGATGTTCGTCGGCGCGACGCTGCTGCACGAGACGGTGTTCGAGGCGCTGCACGCGTTGGTCGAAGGGCGGCGCTTCGCGCTGCAGCTGTCGGCGGTGCTGGTGCAGGCGCTCGTGAACGCGATCCTCGGCGTGATTGCGTTCTACGTCGTCGAGCAGGGGCCGGGGATTGCCCAGCGGCGACAGATGCGAAGGGCTTCGTTCAGCAAGCGGCGGTTCTAGGGTTCAAGGGGTTCACGGGATTCAAAGGGTTCCGGTTCGGGTTCGGGTGCTTTCCCAAGGTTCGTTATGACCACCAATTTGATGCCCGACGATCGGCGTCACCTCGCGATGCGGCTGTCGGCGCTGCAGTACATCATCGCGATCGCGTTCGCGGCGCTTGCGGTTGGCTTCTGGGTGTTCCAGGTCGCGCAGCACCAGAAGTTCGCCGAGATGGCCGAGAACAACCACCTGCGGCGGCTGCCGCTGCCGGCGCCGCGCGGCGTGCTGCTCGATCGCAGCGGGAAGGTCCTCGTCGAAAACAAGGACATCTTCAACATCGCGCTGGTGCGCGAGCAGACGAAGAACCTGGATGCGACGCTGCAGACGCTGGCCGCGGCGACCGGCGTCGACGAGGCGCAGCTGCGTGAGACGGTGGAGCGGCGGCGGCGCGAGCCAAGCTACCGCCCGATCGTCCTGATAGAGAACGCGACCCTCGAGCAATACATCGCGGTGCGCGCGCGCCAATGGGAACTGCCCGGCATATTCGGGCAGGTCGTGCCGTCGCGGCGCTACCCCGAGGCGACAGCCGCGCACCTGTTCGGATACGTCTCCGAGATCACGGAGACGCAGCTTCAGAAGGCGGAATACGAGGGAGTGGAGCCCGGAGAGATCGTCGGCCAGGCGGGGCTCGAGCAGGCGTACAACCGTTTGTTGATGGGCACGGAAGGGAACAAGACCGTCATCGTCAACAGCGTCGGCCGCGAGATTCAGACGCTCGAGTCGCAGAGCAAGCCCCCGGTTGAAGGGCGCGCCGTGCAGCTGACCATCGACGCCGACCTGCAGAAGGCGACGGAGGACGGCTTCACGATTACCGAGCTCAATGGGGCGGCGGTCGTGCTCGACCCACGCAACGGCGAGATCCTCAGCTTCACCAGCCGTCCCGCCTACGATCCGAATGCCTTTGCCGGCGGCATCGATCGCGCGACCTGGGCGTCGCTGAACACGGACGAACTGCGGCCGCTGCAGAACCGGGCGCTGCAGGGCCGCTACTCGCCGGGCTCGACGTTCAAGATGGCGGTCGGCCTCGCCGGCCTCGAGGAGCACGTCGTCAACCCGGACTTCAAGGTCTTCTGCGCGGGGGGCGCGACCTTTTACGGCCGTCGCTTCGCGTGCCACAAGAAGGAAGGGCACGGCTGGGTCGACTTGCGTCACGCCATCGAGCAGTCGTGCGACGTGTATTTCTACACCGTCGGCAACATGCTGGGCGTCGACAAAATCAACAAGTGGGCGACGCTGTTCGGGCTCGGTGTGAAGTCGGGCATCGATCTGCCGAACGAGGTGCAGGGGCTCGTGCCGTCGACGGAGTGGAAGGCGAAGTACACGAAGGAAAAGAAGTGGTACGCGGGCGAGACCATCTCGGTCGCGATCGGTCAGGGGCAGGTGTCGGTGACCCCGGTGTCGCTGGCGGTGTACGCGGCGACGCTCGGCAACGGCGGGACGCGCGTGACGCCGCACCTGCTGAAGGCGGTCAACGAGGGCAAGGGCTGGACGCCCGTGCCTGAGCCGCCGCCGCAGTCGAAAGTTGAAGTGACGCCGGAGAAACTCGCGGCGATCCGCGACGGCATGTGGATGGTCGTCAATGCCGGCGGCACCGGGCGGCGCGCGCAGATCCCCGGTCACGATGTGTGCGGCAAGACCGGCACGGCGCAGGTGATCTCGAATCAGGGGCGGCTGGCGGCGGCCAAGAGCGGCAAGAACCTGCGCGACCATGGCTGGTTCGTGTTCTTTGCGCCGCGCGACAATCCCGAGATTGCCGGGGTCGTGTTCGTCGAGCACGGCGTCCACAGCGCCAACGCGGCGCAGATCACCCATCACATCCTGAGTACCTATTTCGCGAAGAAGGACGGCAAGCCGCTGCCGCCGCCGCCGACGCGCGAGGAGATGCGCCTCGACTTCTCCGATCGGTTCGCCCGCGGCGGGGAAGGCGGGCAGTAGCGATGTTCGAACGGCGACTGTTCTTTCACGTCGACTGGCTGCTGCTCGGCGCGGTGCTGCTGCTCACCGGCATCGGCATCGCGATGATCTACAGCACCACGTACGTGACGATGTTGGACGGCGGCGGCCATCCCGGTCCGCAGGTCTGGACGCAGATGTACGCGCTCGCGATCGGCATGGTCGCACTGGTCATCTGCCTGATGATCGACTACCGGATGTTCGCCGAGCACTCGCTGATGCTGTTCGGCGGGCTGGTCGTGCTGCTCGTGTTCGTCCTCGTCAAGGGCTCGACGCAGATGGGCGCGCAGCGCTGGATTCCGATCGGCCCCTTCAACCTGCAGCCCTCGGAGTTCGGCCGCCTCACGGTGGCGCTCCTCCTCGCGATGTTCTTCGGCGAGAACCGGCGCGGCGCCCGCAATACGAGCGACCTCGTCATCGGCGGCCTGTTCACCGGCGTGCCGCTGCTGCTCATTGCGAAGCAGCCGGACCTCGGCACCGCGATCACGCTCCTTCCCGTGTTCCTCGGCGTGGCGTATCTGGCGGGGCTGCGGCTGCGCCTGCTCGGCGTGCTCGCACTGGCCGGCCTGATGATCGCGCCAATCGCGTGGAAGTTCGCGTTGAAGGATTATCAGCGCCAGCGCATCGAGACGTTCCTCGATCCCGAAAAGGATCCGCGCGGCGCGGGTTACCAGACGATTCAGGCGCGAGTCACCGTGGGATCCGGCGGCCTGACCGGCAAGGGCTTTCGTCAGGGCACGCAGGGGCAATACAAGTTCCTGCCGGTCGCGCACAACGACTTCATCTTCTCGGTCCTCGCCGAAGAGCAGGGCTTCCTCGGCGTGCTCGCGGCGCTGGGCCTCTATCTGTTCGTGATTTTGCGATCGCTCGAGGCGGCCCGATTGTCCAAGGACCGCCTCGGCGCGTATCTGGTGGGAGGCATCATTTCGGGGTTTGCGTTCCAGGTGATTTACAACGTGACGATGTCGGCCGGCCTTGCGCCGGTCAAAGGGATCACCTTGCCGCTCATGAGTTACGGCGGCTCGTCCCTGATCGCCACGATGGCAGGCTTCGGCCTCATCCTCAATGTCAGGATGCGGAGATTTACGAATTGAGACAGGCGGAGCGATGACGTTCTTCGTGCTGGCGCTCTTCACGCTGTGGCTGGCGGACCGGTCGGTCCGCACAGTCCCCGTGTATGCGTGCGCCTCGCCGGCGTCACCCCTCCGCGCATCGCGGAGCTATCGGCATGAACAAGGAGATGATCATCTCCTCGACGGGCCACGACACGCGCGTGGCCATTCTCGAGGACGACCAGGTCGTCGAGATCTTCATCGAGCGCGAGAATCAGCGCGGCGTCGTTGGCAATCTCTACAAGGGGCGCGTCTCCAAGGTCCTCCCGGGGATGCAGTCCTCTTTCATCGACGTCGGTCTCGAGCGCGACGCGTTTCTCTACGTTTCTGAGGTCGTCAACACCGTCGAGGAGTTCGAGCGCCTCGCGGGGGAAGACGAAGACGACTCGGAAGAAGACGGAAGACGGAAGGCGGAAGACGGAAGTACCGCCGGAAGCGCCGGAAATACCGACGTCGCGAGCGACGCCGCGCCCGCGAACGGCCGGGTCGAGCGGCGCGGACGCGATCGCTCGGGGCGCGACGAGAGCGCCTCACGCGCGCAGCCGCGCGAGGATCGCCCGCAGGCGCGCATCGAGGACCTGCTGAAGGAAGGGCAGGAGATCCTCGTTCAAGTCGTCAAGGAGCCGCTCGGCACCAAGGGGGCGCGCCTCACCTCGCACGTTACGATGCCGGGGCGCTTCCTGGTCTTCATGCCCACCGTCGATCACGTCGGCGTCTCCCGCAAGATCGAGTCGCGCGAGGAGCGCGCGCGCCTCCGCGGCATCGTCCGCAAGTTCCGCGAAGAGCACGGTTTTACCGGCGGCGTGATCATCCGCACCGCCGCCGGCGGCCGCTCCGAGCAGGACATCGTCAACGACCTCTCCTACTTCCACCAGATCTGGACCGAGGTGCGGCAGAAGATGGAGTCGCGCCGCCCACCGGCGGTGTTGTTCCAGGAACAGAGTCTCGTCACCAAGCTGCTGCGCGACCTGCTGACCGACGACTACAGCGCGATCCGCCTCGACGACCCGCAGGAGTACCGGCGCGTGGTCGCGCTCGTCGAGCGCATCATGCCGAACCTGCTCCCGCGCGTGAAGCTGTACACGAAGGAGTTCCCGATCTTCGAGGAGTACGGCGTTCAGGCGGAGATCGACAAGGCGCTGCGGAGCAAGGTGTGGCTCAAGTCGGGGGGCTACCTGGTCATCAATCAGACCGAGGCGCTCGTCGCCATCGACGTCAACACCGGCCGCTACGTCGGCAAGAAGTCGAGCGGACGCCTCGAGGACACGATCGTCAAGACCAACCTCGAAGCCGTGAAGGAAATCGTCCGGCAGATCCGGCTGCGCGATCTCGGCGGGATCATCGTGCTCGATCTCATCGACATGGAAGAGAAGAAGAACCGGCAGAAGGTCTTCCAGGAAGTCGAGAAGGAGCTGCGCAAGGACCGTTCGCCGTCGAAGGCGCTGCAGGTGTCGGACTTCGGGTTGGTGATCGTCACGCGCAAGCGCGTCAAGCAGAGCCTCGAGCGTCAGCTGACCGAGCCGTGCCCGTATTGCTCCGGGTCAGGCTCGATCAAGTCGAGCGCGACGATCTGCTACGAGATTTTGACCGAGCTGAAGAAGATCGGCCCCGAGCTGGACGGCCAGGGCGTGATGCTGCGCGTGAATCCCGACATCGCGCGCGCGTTGAAGGAAGAGGAGAGCGCGATCTTCCGTGACTTGCAGCAGATGTTGGGGAAGCCTGTGACGCTTCGACCCGACACGCACCTGCATCACGAACAATTCGACGTCATGGCGATCTGAACACGGAAGGCAGAAGACGGAAGGCGGAAG
>JBKPRU010000153.1:0-11877 GCA_046734675.1 Acidobacteriota bacterium | reverse complement strand
GCGATCCGCCGCGCTTCGGCAACAGCGTCATCGGCGTTCACGTCGTCGGCGGCGACCTGAAGTTGAAGGACTACTACACGCGGAGCAACTGGGACTGGCTACGCAAGCGCGATCTCGATCCGAACAACACGCCGACGATTTTCACCTACAACGGGCGTGAGCTGATGGCCGCGTCCGGCAAGGAGTGCCGGCTCTACCTGCTCGACCCGAAGTCGCTCGGCGGCGCCGATCATCAGACGCCGATGTTCAAGACGTCGCTCTTCTGCAACGAGGAAGTGGATTTCCAGGACGCCGGCAGCTGGGGTGCGCTCTCGACATGGGAAGACGCGCGCGGCAAGCGGTGGGTCTACGCGCCGTTCTGGGGGCCCGCGCACTCGCAATTCAAGTTCCCGATCACCAACACGCCCGCGACGAAGGAAGGGGGGGTGGCGGCCTTCACGCTGGAAGAGAAGGGAGGCACGCTGCAGTTCGAGCCGGCATGGGTGTCGCGCGACATGAAGCGTGGCGAACCGGTGATCATCGCCAACGGCATGGTCTTCGGCTACGGCAGCGGCGAGGAGACGAAGCAGTCATTTGCGGACGTCGGCCTGCAGTTCGACTCCACGATCCGCGCGTCGAAGGGCACGCGCGCGGTCATCTACGCGCTCGACGCGCAAACCGGGAAGGAGCTCTGGTCGAGCGGCGACCAGATGCACCAGTGGAACCACTTCTCCGGTATCACAGTCGTGAACGGGCGCGTCTACCTCGGCACCTACGACGGGACGCTCTACTGCTTCGGCGTCCCGCAGTAAGCGCTTCGCGCCCTGCCGACGACAGCCGCTGAGGCACGCGGATGTGTTGCGCTATGCGAGACATCGACGTCGTCTCACGCACGAGTCATCGCGGTCTAAGCGGCACTCAAATGGTCTCTGCGCTGGCACTTAGCATTTTTTGCCCCTGTTTGGCGATCCGATACACAACCCAGCAATGCTGTTGTTTTTGACAGGGTCCCGGCCCCTCCTCTAGGCTGCGCGCACGTTGCGCACGAAGACCTTCGTGTCGCGCGAAGGTCCCAGTGCTCAGCGTTCAACGGCTCGAGGGGGAGGAGGGGTTCGTGGAACGTTGGCTTGCAAAATTTGTCATGGCCGTCGTGTGTCTGACGACGGCCGGCGCGGCGGCGCTCACCGCCCAGGGATTGACCGGTCAGCTGTCGGGGACGGTTGCCGACGCGGGCGGCGGCGTCATGCCCGGCGTGACCGTCGTCCTCAAGAACGCGGGGACGAATCAGACCCGCGAAACGATCACGGGCGCCGACGGCGCCTTCGTGTTTCCCGATCTGCTCGCCGGTACTTACGACGTCAAGCTCAGTATGTCGGGCTTCAAGACCTACGAGCAGACGGGCATCAAGGTGAGCGCGAACGAACGTGTGGCGCTCCGACCGATTGCGCTCGAAGTCGGCGGCCTCGAGGAGAGCGTTCAGGTCAAGGCGGAAGCTGCGCTCGTGCAAACGCGCAGCGGTGAACGCTCGGGACTGATCACGCCGGAGCAACTCGACAACATCGCCCTGAAGGGGCGCGATTATGTCGGCATGCTGAAGCTGCTGCCAGGCGTTGTCGATACCGCGAATCGCGAAGCGCCCGGATGGAACAACCTGGTCGGTCTGTCGGTCAACGGCCGGGGATCGTTGAATCTCACCTACGACGGCGTGACCAACCTCGATACGGGCAGCAACGTCGGCCCGTACGCCGCGCCGGGGCTCGACTCCATCGCCGAGATCAAAGTCCTGACCTCGAATTATCAGGCCGAGTACGGGCGCGCTTCCGGCGGAACGATCAACGTGATCACCAAGAGCGGGACCCGTAACTTTCACGGGAGCGGGTATTACTTCAAGCGCGATACGGCGCTGAATGCGAACGAATGGCAGCGCAACAAACAGGGGCTGCCGACCGCGCCCTACAAGTACGACAACGCGGGCTACACCGTGGGCGGTCCGGTGCTGCTGCCGGGCGGGTTCAATCAGGAGCGCAGCAAACTCTTCTTCTTCTGGTCGCAAGACCTGCTGCCGCGCACCGATCCAGGCAGTCTGAATTTCCGGACGGTGCCGACGGAGCTCGAACGAAGCGGCGACTTCTCACAGTCCTTGACGCAGGCCGGTGCGCCCTACACCGTGATCGACCCGCAGACCGGACAACCGTTCCCTGGCAATCGCATCCCTGCGAGTCGCATCAACGCGGCCGGGCAGGGACTGCTGAACGTGCTGCCGGTGCCCAACACGACCGACCCGACGGGCAGACACCAGTACAACTACCAATTCCAGTCGTCGCTGGATCATCCGCGCACCGACCAGGTGCTGCGCGTCGATTGGAACATCGCCCGCAACACGACGTTCTATTCGCGCCTGCAGTTCGGCTATGAGGCGTTCAAGGGGCAGCAGTATTTCCTCGGCGGCACGAACCTGCCTCAGCTGCCCTCGAACTACTGGATCGACACGCTCGGCGTCGTCAACACGCTGCTGCACACGTTCAATGCGACGACGTTCCTCGAGATCACGGGCGGCGTCAATCACTCGCGACAGCAGGTGGCCGCACTCACTGACGAGGCGCTGGCGCGCAACGATCGGACGCAGGTGCTGAACGACATGCCGCAGTTCTATCCCGCGGCCAACCCGCTCAACCTCATTCCGAACGCCACCTTCGGGTCGAACGGCTCGATCGCGAACCAGCCGCAGCTGAATATCGAGTCGCGGTTCCCGTTCTTCGGACGCAACAACATCTGGAACTTCTCCGGCAACCTGTCGAAAGTGTTCGGCGCGCATAACGCCAAAGCGGGTGTGTTCACGGAGTACACGACCCGACCGGCTGCCCGCTCATCGAGCTTCAACGGTACCTTCAACTTCGGTGTGGACAACCAGAACCCGTTCGATTCGCGCAATCCGTTCGCGAATGCGCTGCTCGGTTCCGTGGCGAGCTACACCGAGTCCAACATCCATCCGGATGCGAACGGCCGGTTCATGAACCTCGAGTGGTTCCTCCAGGACAACTGGCGGATGTCGTCGCGGTTCTCGCTCGATTACGGCGTGCGCTTCTACTACATCGCGCCGACCCGCAGCAAAGGCGATCAGGTGTCGGTCTTCGATCCGGCAGCGTGGAATGCTGCGAGTGCGCCGCAGTTGATTCAGCCGGTCTCGACGCCGCAGGGGCGCCGCGGTCTGAATCCGCTGACCGGCGAGATCGTCCCGGCGGTGCAGATCGGCACGCTCGTGCCCGGCTCGGGGGATCCGAACAATGGCATGCGCGTCTTCGACGAGACGCCGCTGGATACGCCGCCGATCCAGGTGGCGCCGCGTGTCGGATTCGCGTGGGACGTGCGCGGCGACGGCAGGACGGCCGTGCGCGCGGGCGCCGGCGTATTTCCGGACCGCTTCACCGATGACACGATCCTGGTCCTCGTCGAGCAGCCTCCGCTCGTCCAGACGGTGACGGCGTTCTATACGACGATTCCGCAGCTGCTCGGCACGGCCGGGAGCCAGAGCCCGGTGAACGTTCGCGGCATCGGCGAGTTCAAGCCGCCGACGGTCTACAACTACAGCGTCGGCGTGCAGCAGCGCGTCCCGTTCGGGATGATTGCCGACGTCGCGTATGTCGGCAACCGCGCGGAACACCAGATCCTGACCCGCAGCCTCAACGCGGTGCCATATGGGACGACCTTCCAATCGTCGGCGCTCGATCCGACGAACAACAATCAGCCGCTGGCGCTCCACATCCTTCGGCCGTATCGGGGCTTTGGCGACATCACGATGACCGACTTCAGCGGGTACGGGCGGTATAACGCGCTGCAGATGTCGGTGACGCGCCGCGCGCTGCCGCTGCAGTTCGGCGTGTCGTACACCTTCTCGAAGTCGCGCAATCTGGGCGGGACGCTCAATCCGTTCCTCGATCCCATCACACGGAACCTCACCTATGCGGGACGTGAGCACAATCTGACGGTCAACTACTCGTATGACATCCCAAGCGCGACCCGCTGGTGGGACAGCGTGATCACTCGGCACGTCCTTGGCGGGTGGCAGGTGTCCGGGGTCACGTCGTATCTGAGCGGCGCGCGCGGGTCGGTCAGCTACTCGCTGACCGGTGTCACGAACCTGACCGGCGGCGGCGGTTCGGGCGTGGACTCGCGTGTCGACTTCACGTGCGATCCGAACCTGCCCGTCAGCGAGCAGACGATCGACCGGTATTTCCGGACCGAGTGCGTCGCCCCGCCAAGCGCGGCGACGAATCGCGCTGGGACCTCGCGAGGAGACGAGTTGATTCTTCCCGGATATGTCAACTGGGACATCTCGCTCTTCAAGAACGTTCGCGCCGGTGGCACGCGCCGCCTCCAGTTCCGCGCGGAGCTGTACAACGCGTTCAACCATCCGCAGTTCGACAGCGTCGATCGCTCCGCGGTATTCGACGCGACCGGCCGCCAGACCAATGCGAACCTCGGTCGGGTCACCGCCATGCGCGACGCTCGGCGCGTCCAGCTCGGTCTCCGACTCACGTTTTAGGTAGATGGCGGGTCTAAAGACCGCCCTACGTGGCAACGCACGCAGTACGTAGGCCGGGTCTTTAGACCCGGCGTCATCCGCAGAGGTAGGGCGGGTCGCGAGACCCGCCTTATCATCCCGCACATGCCTCAGCGTCTTTCGATCGTCGTCCTGGTCTCCGCCTGCGCGTCGCTCGCCGCGCAGGTGAACCCGCGCCCACCTGACATCCCGTTCCAGTCGCACATGATCGATCCCGGCGCGAGCGAGACGGCGGCGGTCGCCGACATCAACCGCGACGGGCGGCTCGACGTCGTGTCGGGCGAGAGCTGGTACGAAGCGCCCGCGTGGACGAAGCATCGCTTCCGCGATCTGAACTTCACGCAACAGTACATCGACGACTTCAGCGATCTGCCGGTCGACGTCGACGGCGACGGCTACCCGGACATTGTCTCGGTGTCCTGGTTCGCGAAGCGCGCCGCGTGGTGGCGCAATCCCGGCCGGACGATTGCGCCGGGCACGTGGAAGGACGCCGACATCCATACGGGGTTCAACATCGAGTTTGCGATCCTCGCGGACATCGACAACGACGGCAAGGCGAACGAGCTCGTCGCCCAGGAGAACGGAACGCCGCAGGCGTGGTACGAGGCGAAGAACGGCGCCTGGGTCGCCCACCCGGTCAGCGACCAGAGCTACGGGCACGGCATAGGCGCCGGCGACATTAATAAGGATGGCCGCACCGACATTCTCACCCCACGTGGTTGGCTCGAGGCCCCCGCGGATCCCCGCGCCGGCAACTGGACTTTCCACAATGACTGGGAATCCACGAACGTGACGGCTCCCTCGGGCGGCCAAGGGCCCGGCGGCGAGCAGACGCAGATGACCTCTCTCGGCTTCATGCACGTGACCGATGTGAACGGCGACGGCCGCAACGATGTCGTCGCCGGCGCCGGCCACGACTACGGCGTGTTCTGGTTCGAACATCCCGAGAGCGGTCCGTGGATCCGACGCACGATCGACAACGCGTGGTCGCAGGCCCATGCCTCCACGCTCGTCGATCTGAACGGCGACGGACGCATGGATCTCGTCACCGGCAAGCGGTTCATGGCGCACAACGGCGGCGATCCGGGCGAGCGGGAGCCGCTCGGCGTCTATTGGTACGAATCCCGGCCGGTCGCGGCGACCGCCGGCCGCGGCGGCCGCGGACCGGGCAGCGGCGGCGTCGAGTGGGTGCGTCACGTCATCGAGTATGGCGGACGGATCGGCGGCGGCATGCAGATCCCCGTCGTCGACATCGATGCCGACGGCGACCTCGATCTCGTGTGCGCTGGGAAGAGCGGTCTGTTTCTGATAGAAAGTCTCTCGAGACGCAGCGCTCCGGCCAGCCGGCGCTGACCGTTACCGGAGGACCAGATGCACAAGCAGAGACTCTTCGTCGCCAGTTGCGTGTCGCTCGTGACGACGGCGATGGTGTTCGCGATTCGCGGCGATATCGAGCCGGCGATGAGCACGGCGTTCCAGCTCACGAAGGAGCAGATGGGCACCATCTGGAGCCCCGCCTTCTGGGCCTTTACGATCGCCATCTTCATCAGCGGCGCGCTCGTGGACATGGTCGGCATGCGCGCGCTCCACATCCTGTCGTCACTCGGCTACTTCCTGGGCATCTCGCTCGTGTTGCTGGCGCCGCATCCGACCGCGCCGGTCGATTCGATCTTCGCCCACAGCGGCACGACGATGCTCTACGTCGGCTTCCTGACGATGGGCCTCTCGCAGGGCCTGGTCGAAGGAGTCATCAACCCCCTCGTCGCGACGATCTTCGACGAGAAGACGAAATGGCTGAACCGGCTGCACGCGTGGTGGCCGGGCGGCATGGTGATCGGCGGTCTGCTGGCGGTGCTGCTCACCGGCATCGGCGCGAGCTGGCAAATCAAGCTCGCCACGATCCTCGTTCCCGCCGCCGTCTATCTGGTCATGGCCGCGACGATGCCGTATCCCGCGACCGAGCGCGTGCAGTCGAACATCTCCACCGCGACGATGTGGGGCGAGGCGGCGCGTCCGCTGTTCCTGCTGCTGTTCGTCTGCATGTGGATGACGGCGGCGGCGGAGCTCGGACCGGATCAGTGGTTCCCGTCGGTCATGGGTGCGCTCGTGCCGCAGCTGCAGGGCGTGCTGTTCCTCGTCTACACCGCGGGGCTGATGTTCGTGCTGCGCACGGTCGGGAGCGGGATCGCGCACCGTCAACCGATCCTGGCGCTGCTCGTCTGCTCGGTGCTGACCGGCATCGGCCTTTACTGGCTTGGCGGGCTGCAGCCCGGCACGAGCGCGGTCGTCGCATTCGCCGCGGCGACGGTGTTCGGCATCGGCAAGAGCTTCTTCTGGCCGACGATGATTGGCGTCACCGCGGAGCAGTTCCCGCGCGGCGGCGCGCTGCTGATCTCGTTGATGGGGGGCGCCGGCATGATGTCGGTGGCGGTGGCGCTGCCGATCATGGGCGCGCGGATCGACCGGTTCGGCCCGGGCGCGGCGCTGCAGATGATCGCCGCTCTCTGCGTGATCCTGACGGTGATCTTCGGGGCGCTCTACGCGTACTTCAAGGCGCGCGGCGGCTACCGCGCGATCCAGCTCGGCACCGATCGCGCGATCGCGACGGGCGAGATGTGACGCGCAACGTTTTCAGGGCGGACCTTCAGGTCCGTCGTCATGATCGCCGGGTCTTCAGACCCGGCGACTTGTTTCGCGTTGAAAAACATGGCTGGCGCGAGAGTCGTCGTGCGGTGATTTGAGCCGTCGGTTCCATGCGTCTCTTCTCGCCCGCGAGTTTTCGCATCGCGAAACGGTTCCATCCTCACGAATTCTCAGCGCCGCTCGCCTCTGCATCTGCTATACACGCCAACGGTGTCGCGATCGAAACGTAATACAGTACGCCCCATGGGGAATCGAACCGCGCTCTCGGTCGCCGTGGGTTGGGTGATGACGGCCGCCGCCATGATCGTCTCCGCGCAGCAGCCGGCGCCGCCCGCGCAGGGGAGCCAGACCCCTTCCACCGCGCTGCGCACGCTCACGCCCGAGGAAGTGACGGCGCTCTCGCGGGGCATGCCCGAAGGTCCGGACCGCGAGCTCGTCGTGCGCGTGTGCGCGCAGTGCCACGAGCCGCAGCGCGTCGCCGCGCTCCGCCTGACCCGCGACGGCTGGGAAGCCGTCGTCGCGAAGATGGCGACGCTGGGCGCGCGCATGACCGACCAGGAGTTCTCCAGGGTCGTCGGCTACCTCGCCGACAACTACAAGGGCGAGGCGCCGAAGCCGATCAACCTGAACACCGCCACCTCGGTCGAACTCGAGAGCGTCGCCGCGCTGCTGCGGAAGGAGGCAGCCGCGTGGACGGCGTACCGGACCAAGCATCCGTGCAAAACGCTGGACGACCTGAAAACGGTGCCCGGCGTGCCCTTCAAGAAAATCGACGAGCGGCGCGACCGTCTGGTCTGCTTCTGAGCTCGCGCGGCGACGCGCCGGCCGTACGCGGTTCCACCGGGATCGCTCTGGTGTAGGAGGAGCACCGATCCGTCCAGGGATCGGTGGGAGGAGGTCAACGATGGCATTCAGGTGTGTCGGTCTCGCTCTCGCGGCAGTCGTGGCGTTGGCCACCGCCGCGGGCGCCCAGGAAACAGCCTCGTCCGGCATTGCGGGACAGGTGCTCGACGCCAGCAAGGCGGGACTCCCCGGCGCCACGATCACGGTCACCAACCTGGCGACCAACGCGCAGCGCGTGACGCAGTCCGACGGCGAAGGGCGCTTCACGATCCCCAATCTTCCGCCCGCGACCTACTCGGTCAAAATCGATCTCGCGGGCTTCCAGACGGCCGAGGTCAAGGACCTCGTGCTGCGCAACGGTGAGATCGCCCGGCCGTCGGTGACGCTCGGGCTCGCATCGCTTGCCGAAACGATCAGCGTCCAGGCGGAATCGCCGCTGCTCCAGAAAGCCAACGCCTCGGTGTCGCAGACGATCACGCAGAAGGAAATCGAGGATCTGCCGGTCGCCGGGCGCAACCCGCTGGCCTTCGCGGCGCTCTCGGCCGGCGTGACGCCGCAGGCTTTCAATCGCGGCACGCAGTTCGGCGCCGCGGGCAGCAGCCGCAGCCAGTACGTCACGGTCGAGGGCGGGCGCGACAGCTCGACCAACTATGCGATCGACGGCGTCTACGTGCGCTCGCTCCGTTTCAACAACCTGTCGCTGAACCCGCCGCTCGACGCGGTGCAGGAGGTCAACATCCTCCGCAACGCGTTCACGACGGAGTACGGGCAGGGACAGGCGGTCGTCTCGATGGTGACCAAGTCGGGCACCAATCATTTGAACCTCTCGGCCTACACGTACCGCCGCGACGACAGCTTCAACACTGCCAACTTCTTCGGCCAGAAGCCGGGCGACAAGACGCAGGCGGGCGTGACGGCGGGCGGACCGATCGTCAAGGATCGCGTCTTCGCGTTTGGCGGCTATGAAGGGCTGCGCACCACCGCGGACCGCACGCTGCTCGGCAGCGTGCCGAACCCGGTGCTGCTCAGCGGCGACTTCTCCGCGCTCGCGACGCCGATTATCGATCCGCTGACGCGGACGCCGTTTCCCGGCAATCGGATCCCCGCCAATCGCGTCTCGAACTTCGCGCGCACGCTCGGGCCCACCGTGCCGGCGCCGAACCAGGAGGGCGCGAACAACTTCCGCACCGTGAAGCCGTTCAACGACGATGCGGATACGGCGGACGTGCGGCTCGATCAGGTGCTGACGCAGAAGCACAACCTGTTCGAGCGCTTCCTCTATTACAACGGCCGCCAGTTGAACCCGTCGCTCTTCAGCTACACCGATCTTCCGCAGCGCGGTTACAACTTCGCGGTGGGCGAGACGTGGGTCATCTCGTCCGCGCTCGTGAACGAGACGCGCCTCGGCTACAACTACGCGTACCACCTGAACGCGCCGGTGAGCCTCGACAACCGCAACTGGGTCGGCGACATCGGCCTGCGCAATCTGGCCGGCGGGGTCGATCCGATCGACTACGGCCGGCCCGGGTTCACGATGACGGGATTTTCCGGCAACGGCGAAGGCGGGATCACGCAGGGCGCAACCGAGCGTATTTACAGCGTGTCCAACGCGACCAGCTGGGTCAAAGGCGCGCACAACACGCGCTTCGGCATCCAGGCGCAGTTCCGTCACTTCGAGCACCTCACCGAGGTGCCGCCGCGCGGCGGCTTCACGTTCAACGGGCAGTTCAGCGGCAACCCGGTCGCCGACTTCCTGCTCGGGTACTGCTCGACGTGCACCGGCGCGTTCGGAAGCTCGCGCTCGACCTACTCGTCACCGACCTTCGCGCCGTTCATCGACGACAACTGGCAGATCAACCGGGCGTTGACGCTGCAGATGGGCATTCGCTGGGAGTACCTCGCGCCGTGGGCGGAAGTCGACGGCATCGAAGGATCGTTCGACGCGGCGCAGGGCAAGATTGGCTACCACAAGCTGCCGGCCAACCTGCCGCCGCAGCTCGTGCCGCTCGTCATCAACCAGGACAACTACTTCCCGGCGGGCATCCTCAAGAAGGACTTGAACAACTGGGGGCCGCGCGTCGGCCTCGCCTACAGCGTCAACGATCGCACGGTCGCGCGCACCGGGTTCGGGGTCTACTACGACAATCTGAACCTGAACGAGCTGCAGTTCTCGCGGCTCGTGCCGCCGTACTACGGGCAGTATTCACTGCAGCCCGTCGCCACCGACCTGAGTTTCAACGCCGACTCGCTGTTCCCGGATCTGAACAACATCCCGCAGTTCCCGGCGCCGTTCTCGATGGATCCGACCAACCGCAGCGCCTACACGGTGCAGTGGAACGCCAACGTGCAGCGCACGCTCGGCCGCAACTACATCGTCGAGGTCGCGTATACCGGCAGCCGCAGCTACAACGAGCACAAGCGCTACAACATCAACCAGGCGCAGCCGGGGACGACGCCGATCGTGACGCGCGTGCCGTATCCCGCATTCCAGTCGGCGATTCTCTATTCGTCGGATGCGGGGTGGGCTCGTTTCAACGGCATCTCGTTCCGCGGCGAGAAGCGGTACTCGGACGGGCTGTTCTTCCTCGCGAACTATCAGCTCTCGAAGAGCACCGACAACGGGTCCGGTGAGATCGAAGCGAACGACACCGCCTTCGCGTGGGATCTCGATGCGGATCGCGGACCGGCGCGCTACGACCAGCGGCATCGCGCCGCGTTCAGCGGCGGCTACGAGCTGCCGTTCGGTCCGGGGAAGCGCTGGCTGTCGGGTGGTGGCGCGGCGGCCTACGCGTTGGGCGGCTGGCAGGCGCAGGGGATCGTGCGTGTCGGCTCCGGCTTCCCGTTCTCGGTGACGTCGACCAACGTCTGCCAGTGCGGCTCGTTCGTCCCGCAGCGCGTCAACTTCGCGCCCGGGCGTGAAGGGGACTCGGGCAATATTTCGAATCCGACGCCGACGCGGTGGTTCGATCCGTCGGCGTACGCGGTGGCGCCGGCCGGCACGCAGGGGACCGCGGGACGCAACACCGTCCGTGGCCCGGGCACCGAGCGCGTCGACTTTTCGCTCAGCAAGCGGTTCCCGATCGACAAGGCACGCGTCGAGTTCCGATGGGAGGTCTTCAACCTGCTCAATCACGCGAACTTCGGCACGCCCGATCTGAACATCTCGAACCGCACCGTCGGCACGATCACGACCGCGGACGATGGCCGCAACATGCAGTTCGGATTGCGCTTCGTCTGGTAGCGTGCGAACCACGTAGGCCGGGTCGTCAGACCCGGCCACCTGACGCGGCGCCTCACACCGCGGCGGTTCTAAAGACCCGCCCTACGTGAAACAGGGGATTGAGGTCCCACGTAGGCCGGGTCTTCAGACCCGGCACACGTAACGTTATTTGTCTTCGTAGGCCCAGCGCGCCTGCGTGAAGAGGCCGCCGTCGACGAAGAGCGTCTGGCCGGTGATGAACGACGCCTCGTCGCCGGCGAGGAAGGCAACGGCGTGCGCGACGTCGAGCGGCGTGCCGATGCGCTGCAGCGGTGTGACGCGCGACCACTTGCCCGCGAAGTCGTCGGCTTCGAGCTTCGTCCGCTCGACTTCGATCGCGCCGGGCGCCACGCAGTTGACCCGAATCCCGAACGGCCCCAGCTCCACCGCGGTGACGCGCGTCAGCATCTCGATGCCGCCCTTGCTGGCGGTGTAGGCTGCGAGCCCGGGAAAGGGCTCCTTGTTCGAGCCCGACCCGATATTCACGATCGCGCCGCCGCCATGATCCTTCATGTGCGCCGCGACCGCCTGCGTGCAGAGAAACGTGCCCTTCAGGTTCGTCGCAATCACGCGGTCCCAGTCGCCCTCCTTG
>JBKPRU010000152.1:0-5521 GCA_046734675.1 Acidobacteriota bacterium | reverse complement strand
ATCGCCAGCACCGCGATCCCCGTCAGCACGATCACCACGACCAGATACCAGAGCAGGGAGCGGAACGGCGCGCGGAGTTCGTTCTTGTCGACGGAGACGACCGTCATCCAGGCGAGCTGCGGGTAGCTTTGCGCGAGCTGGCTGGGCGCGACCGCGATGATGCGCTGTGTACGATCGTTCGATTGCGCTTCGTAGGTGAAGGTGCCGGGCGCTTCCTTGCGCCGCAGCCGCTCGTCCAGCAGTTGCTGGAGGAGCTCCGATCCGTAGAAACGGTCGCCCGGACGGAACGGGCGACGGCTGAAGACGATTGAGCCGTCGGACCGGACGAGCATCGCTTCACCGGTGGCGCCGAGCTCGAGTCCGGCGATGCCGACCAGCATTTCGCGGCTGTCGGCCACCACCTTCATGATGCCCGCGACGTCGTTGCCTTGCGGGCTCAGTACCGGAACCGCGATCTCGAACGCGTAGACGTTCGCGCTCTCGTCGTGACTCACGTCCGAGACGCTGATGCGGCCGCGGCCGTTGTCGAACGCGCGGGTCCACCACTCTTCGTCCGCCTGGAAATAGTCGGACGTGATGTTGGAGGCGGCGACGAGGCGTCCGTAGCGATCCGTCACGAGGACTTCGCGGTAGGTCGAATCGTTCTTCACGAGCTCGGCCAGGAACCGCGAGGGGGGCGTGTTCAGAATGCCTATCTTCGAGGCGTTGGCGGCGCTGTCCTTCTGCCATTCCTGGTCGAGCTCGGCCGTCCGTTTCGCGTCCTCGGGTTGTGCGCTCCCCGAGGCCGCCGCCTGTCGCAACTCCGGCACCCGGCCGAGCAGCGCGATGTCGAGAATGCGCCGAAAGAGGTACGCATCGACGGCCCCGGCCGTGTACTCCGCCATCTGGCCGAGACGCACCTTCTCCGCGTCTTCGAGCCGATTCTGACCAATGCCAATGACGAGGGCCGCGCCGGCCAGGAGCACCGGGACCGCGACGAGGAGGGTCGCCGTGAGAACACGGCTGTTGATATTCGGCAGGCGCGCGGACATGGACGCCTCCGTTCGAGTGGGTAGTGCCGCCATCAATGTCATCGCGCCGTGCGTCATTGTCAAGTGCGATCGGCGCGGCCGCCGCGCCGGACCTCACAAACGCTTCGTATACAATTTCGAGCTGATGCTGCGGTTTCTCACGGCCGGCGAATCACACGGGCGCGCGCTCGTCGTGATTCTCGAAGGACTCCCGGCCGGCCTTTCCATCGATCAGGACGCCATTACCCGCGAGCTGCGGCGCCGCCAAGGCGGTTACGGCCGTGGACGCCGCATGGTCATCGAGTCCGACAGGGCCGAGATAATGTCCGGCGTGCGCGCTGGCCAGACGATCGGCGGTCCGGTCGCGATGATGATCGAGAACCGCGACTGGACGAACTGGCAATACACGATGCGCGTCGGCGAGACGCCCCCGCCCGAAGGCGAAGGCGGGGCGCGCCGGGCACCGGTCACCCGTCCCCGGCCCGGTCACGCGGACCTTGCCGGCGGCGCCAAATACGATCGGGACGACCTGCGGGACATCCTCGAGCGCGCGAGTGCGCGCGAGACCGCCGCGCGCGTCGCCGCGGGCGCGCTGGCACGGCAGCTGCTCGGCCACGCGGGCATCCGGCTCGCGAGTCACGTGTTCCGGATCGCCGGGATCGCGCTTGCCAATCACCTCTCGGTCACCTTCGAGGCCGCCGCGGCGCTCGCCGCCGACGCGCCGCTCCGCTGCGTCGATCCGAACGTCGAGACGCAGATGATTGCGGAGATCGATCGCGCGAAGGAAGCGGGTGACACGCTCGGCGGCGCGTTCGAGGTGATCGCGACCGGCGTGCCGATCGGTCTTGGCAGCTACGTGCAGTGGGATCGCAAACTCGATGGCCGCCTCGCGCAGGCGTTGATGTCGATTCCGGCGATCAAGGCGGTCGGCATCGGCGCCGGCCCGGAGGTCGCAACGCTGCCCGGCTCCCGTGTGCACGACGAGATCGTGCCCGACGAGACGCACGCCCGCATCACCGGCGTGGCGCGGCCGACCAACAACGCGGGCGGACTCGAAGGGGGCGTCACCAATGGCGAGGACCTGCGCGTCACCGCCGCGATGAAGCCGATCTCCACGTTGATGAAGCCCCTCCGCTCCGTCGATCTCGCGACCAGGGCGCCGTCGCCCGCGGCCATCGAGCGCAGCGACGTCTGCGCCGTCCCGGCCGCAGCCGTCGTCGGCGAAGCGATGGTGGCGCTCGTCCTCGCCGACGCGTTGCTCGAGCGCTTTGGCGGCGACTCGATCTCGGCGCTCGACCGCGCCATGGCCGCGACCACCGCCGCGCTGCAGGAACGGTTCACCGGCGCACGATGATTCGGCCGATCCTCAGATACGGCGAGCGGCCGCTGCACGAGCGCGCCGCTGACGTGACCACCTTTGACGACGATCTGCAGCGGCTCATCGACGACATGGTCGAGACGATGTACGCGGCGCCGGGCATCGGCCTGGCCGCCACGCAGATTGGCGTGCCGCTGCGCGTGTTCGTGGTCGACGTGTCGGTCGGCCAGAGCGTCAAGGACCTGATCGTGATGGTGAACCCCGGATTCGTCGAACGCGAAGGCACTCAACTCGAGGAAGAGGGCTGCCTCAGCGCGCCCGGGTTCAATGCGACGGTCGTTCGGCCGGCGCGCGCCGTCGTGAAGGGCCTGGACCGCCATGGCGAGACGCAGACGATCGAGGCGTCGGGCCTCCTCGCCCGAGCGTTCCAGCACGAAATGGACCACCTCGACGGTGTCGTGTTCATCGATCGCCTCCGCGGCATCAAGCGCGACATGATCGTCCGCAAGATTCAGAAGCTACGGAAGACTGGCAAATGGTGATCCACCACGGATGGACACGGATGGACACGGATAGGGTGATCATCGAGCATCGATGACAGACTCCTCTCGCGCCGTGAGACACGATCGGCTGCGGATCGTCTACTTCGGCACGCCGGCGTTTGCCGTCCCGTCCCTCGAGGCGCTGCTGCACTCGCGTCACGACGTCGTCGCGCTCGTCTCTCAGCCGGATCGGCCGCGCGGGCGCGGCCAGCAGCTGCAGCCGACGCCAACGAAGCAAGTCGCGCTCAATCACAGCGTCGCGGTCCTGCAGCCGACCCGCATCAAAGATGAAACGTTCCTGCAGCAGATCAGGGATCTCTCACCGGACCTGGGCGTCGTGGCTGCGTTCGGACGCATCCTGCCCGACGCGCTGCTCGCGATCCCGCCGCTCGGCATGATCAACGTGCACGCCTCGCTCCTGCCGAAGTATCGCGGCGCAGCGCCGGTGCATCGGGCCGTGCTCGCGGGGGACGCAGAAACGGGCGTGACGATCATGCGCGTCGTCACGGAGCTGGACGCGGGACCGACGTTCGCGACGACCATCGTGCCGATCCCCCACGACGCCACCAGCGGCGAGATCGAAGCGGCGCTGGCGGTCGCGGGGGCGACGCTGCTGCTCGACGTCGTGAACGCCATCGCGGATGGAAGCGCCGTCGAGACGCCGCAGGATCACGCGAGTGCAACGCATGCGTCGAAGATCACGAAAGACGAAGGAGCGATCGACTGGACGGCGCCCGCGTCCGTGATTCACAACAAGGTGCGCGGCCTGCAGCCGTGGCCGCTGGCGTCGACCACGCTGCGCGGCGCCCGATATGTGATTCGGCGCAGCCAGGTCGTGGAGCAGCAGACGTCGGCAGCGCCCGGCACGATCGTCACCGCACACCACGACGGTTTGATCGTCGCGGCCGGCGATGGGACGTCGCTGCGCGTGCTCGAGATCCAGCCGGAAGGACGCCGCGCGATGTCGGTGCGTGAGTTTCTCGCCGGGCATCGCGTCACGCCCGGTGACCGCTTCGGGTCGTGATCGCGCCCGCGCGGCTCGCGGCATACGAGACGCTGGTGGCGGTCGCGCGTGGGCGCGCCGATCTCCCCGCCGCCCTCGCCCGCGCCCGCGGCGCCCTCCGCGACGAGCGGGATCGCGCGCTGGCCGGCGAGATCGCGACCGGCACGCTGCGCTGGCAAGGCGCCTTCGACCACATCCTCGCGCGCTTCGCCAAGCGTGATCCCGCGAAACTCGACCTCGAAGTACTCACGATTCTCCGCCTCAGTCTTTTTCAGCTCCTCCATCTCGATCGCGTTCCCGCCGCCGCTGTCGTCGACGATGCAGTGCAAATGACGCGGAAGGCGGGCAAGGCGAGCGCCTCCGGCTTCGTGAACGCACTGCTGCGGCGCGCGTCACGGGAGCGCGGCAAGCTGCCCCTGCCACCGGATCCTCGGGACACGCGCGATCGCACGGCCGCGCTCGACTACCTCGCGACGACGCTGTCGCATCCGCGCTGGCTCGCGGAACGCTGGCTCGATCGCGTCGGCTATGACGACGCGGCGCACTGGGCACGGTTCAACAACGACCCTGCCCCCTTGACGCTGCGAGTGAACACCCTGCGCACGACGCGCGACGCGCTGATCGAGGCGCTCGCAAACGCGGACGTGCGCGTCGAGCCGGCGCCGCATGCGGCCGAAGGGCTGATCGTCCGCGGTGGCAATCCGCTGCTGACGCCGCTCGCGCACGAAGGGCTGTTCGTGGTCCAGGACGAAGCGTCACAACTAGTGGGCGAGTTCGTGGGCGCGCAACCTGGCGAAACGATCTTCGATGCGTGCGCTTCCCCCGGCGGCAAGACGACGCAGATGGCCGCGATGATGCGGGACGAAGGACGGGTCGTGGCGGCGGACGTTCGCGCGCGTCGCATCGATCTGCTCACGTCGACGGTGAAGGCCTCCGGCGCGACGTGCGTGCGCGTCGTCCAGGCCGATGCCCGCCAGCCGCTGCCGTTCGATCGCGTGTTCGACGCCGTGCTGGTCGACGCGCCGTGCTCCGGACTGGGGACGATCCGTCGCGATCCGGACATCCGATGGCGCCGCTCGCCGTCGGATTTCGACGGATTCACGTCGACGCAGCTGGCGATTCTGATCAACGCCGCCGCGATCGTGCGGCCCGGCGGACGCGTCATCTACTCGACCTGCTCGAGTGAGCCGGAGGAAAACGACGGGGTCGTCACGGCGTTTCTCGAGAGGCATCCGCGCTTCGAGCAGCGCCGCGAACTGCGGACGCTGCCCTTTCGGGACGGGCTCGAAGCGTTCTACGCGGCTCTGCTGGTCGAGCGCCCGAGAAGTGCGGTAGACTGTTGAATTCATGGCCTTTAAGACGCGCGTCTGGGGTGCAGGCAAGCGGCTCCTCGTGGCGGGCGGCCTCCTGCTGACCTACGTGGTGTTCGCGCTCATCGCGGTGCGGATCGCGCTGAAGACGCGCGACGTGGTCGTGCCTCCGCTCAACGGCAAGTCCGTGAACGAAGCGAGCGCGGTGCTGGGACAGGTCGGGTTGAACCTGAAGGTGGAAGAGGCGCGGCGCGTCGATGCTTCGACGCCGGCGGGCAAAATCATCAGCCAGGATCCGCAGGCGGGGTTCCGCACGCGCCGCGAGCGCAGCGTGAAGG
>JBKPRU010000151.1:0-6996 GCA_046734675.1 Acidobacteriota bacterium | reverse complement strand
ACGCTGAACCGGGTCGTGGCCCCGGGCAATCTCGTGCCGCGGATCGTGACCTCGAGCGCGAGCGATGCGGCGGAGTTTGCGGGGCGGGCCCGCGCATCGGGACATGAAGGAGTGATGGCGAAGGCGCTCGACGCGGGCTATGCCGCGGGACGACGAGGGTCGGCGTGGCTGAAAGTGAAGGAGGCCCGGACGCTGGACCTCGTGATCCTCGCCGTCGAGTGGGGAAGCGGCCGCCGCACGGGGATGCTCAGCAACCTGCATCTCGGTGCCCGCGATACGGAACGTGGCGGGTTCGTGATGCTGGGGAAGACCTTCAAAGGTCTGACTGACGAAATGCTCGCGTGGCAGACCAGCAGATTTCTGGAGCTCGAGATCGCGCGTGACGATTACACGGTTTACCTGCGGCCGGAGGTCGTTGCGGAGATTGCCTTCAATGACATCCAGGCCAGCCCGCAGTATCCTGGCGGCCTGGCGCTCCGGTTCGCGCGCGTGAAGCGATACCGAAACGACAAGACCGCCGCCGAGGCGGACACCTTCGCGACGATCCAGACAATCTATCAGCAGACGACCGGCGAACCAGCGCCGGTGCGATGATCTCGAACCGCTCGTGGCGCCGTGACACGCCGGCCACCTTCGATGTGCCGTCAACGTCAAAAGGGCGAAGCCGGTCACGCGAGGATCCGAACTTTCTCCGGTTCAACGTAATTTTCGCCGCGGCCATTGCCGGGATGTTGCTCATGGCGTGCTGCACGGCAATCGTGATGCTTCACGTCACCCGTATGACTCAGGCTGTCTGCGGCGGATTGACCTCGCCACGCGCGAGAGGAGGACAATGTGGCGGCACGCTTCGTCTCTGTAAACTCATGCGCGCCCCCCGGCACTCCGGTTAACGGCGCTGAGCAGGAGTGGGATACTGCGGCGAGTTCGGCCGCGAGCGTGTCATCCTAGGGACTTCGCTCGGCGTCGCGAACGTACAGCGGGTCACTGAATCCGTGTCGGGACGGCTGGTGCGCTGGTCTCGGCGGCGCGCGCCCCGCCGTCGTCAGGGTCGACCGGACGTACCGGCCTTCCTCTCGGCTCTGCTCGTCACGAAGGTTGAGGACTTGGAGACCGATTTTCGGGAGCGGCTGCAAACCACGCTGACCGGCGCGTATCACGTAGAACGCGAGCTCGGCGGCGGTGGCATGAGTCGCGTGTTTCTGGCGGAGGAGCGCGCGCTCTGTCGTCGTGTCGTCGTGAAAGTGCTTTCGCCCCATCTCGCGGCCGGCGTGAATTTCGAGCGTTTCAAGCACGAGATCGTCCTTACCGCCCAACTCCAGCACCCACACATCCTGCCGGTGTTCACGACCGGAGAGACGGAAGGTCTGCCCTATTACACGATGCCCTTCGTCGAAGGGGAGTCGCTCCGGGTGCATCTCATGCGCGCCGGCGCCATGCCGATTGCCGCGGCGGTCAGCATTCTCAGAGACGTCGCGCGCGCGCTGGAGTTCGCCCACGCCAAAGGTGTCGTGCACCGGGACATCAAGCCAGACAACATCCTGCTCGCCGGCAATACCGCCACAGTGTCGGATTTTGGAATCGCCAAGGCCCTGCTCGCTTCTCATGCGATGACCGTGTCAGCGCCGAGGACCGACCTGGGAATCGTCATTGGAACGCCGGGCTACATGGCGCCCGAGCAAGCTGTCGCAGATGTGGGGGTCGACCACCGGGTCGATCTCTACGCGCTCGGCTGTGTTGCTTACGAGATGATCGCGGGGGAGCCGCCCTTTGCCGGTTCGGTCGCATCGCTGATTCGCGCCCACATCGTCCAGGTGCCGCCGCCGATCGTGACGAAACGAGCAGATGTCCCCGAGGCACTGGCCGCACTCGTCGAACGTTGTCTCCAGAAAGACCCCGAGGATCGGCCAGCCAGTGCGCGTGAGGTGCTCGAGGTGCTCGACAACCTCGCGTCGGTGGACATCCGTGGTCGGGGGTCGATGGCCGGAGCGGAAGTACCGACGGTCGCTGTGCTGCCGTTTGCGATCGTCACCGGCGAGCAGGAGACCGATCATTTTGCCGATGGCTTGACCGACGAGGTCATCACCGACCTCTCGATGATCAAGACCCTGCGCGTCATCTCGCGACAATCGGCGATGCGCTTGAAGGGAAGCGACAAGGCCCTGCGCACCATCGCGCGCGAGCTTGGCGCGCGTTACGTGCTGACCGGGAGCATTCGGCGCGCTGGTTCCAGCCTCCGGATCACGGCGCAACTCGTCGACGCCAGGACCGACGTGCAGCTCTGGGCCGATAAGTTCCACGGCGCACTCGAGGACGTCTTCGAAATCCAGGAGCGTCTCTCTCGCCAGATCGTCGACGCGTTGCGCCTGAGACTCACGCCGACCGAGGATCGGCGCCTGGCGCAGCGTCCCATCGGGGATGTCCGTGCGTACGAGTACTACCTGCTCGCGCGGCAGGAGATCTGGAGTTTCGATTCCCAATCGCTGGATCACGCGCTCCAGCTCGTCCGGCGCGCGGAGGACATCGTCGGCGACAACGAGCTGCTGTTCGTCGCCGAGGGACTCATCTACTGGCAGTACGTCAACGTCGGCATCGTCCCCGTGTCGCAGTACGAGGAGTACCTCCAGAAAGCGGACGACTGCGCCGCAAAGGTCTTCGCACTCAACCCGGAATCCTCGAAAGGCCACGGTTTGCGCGGAGCGATCCGACACACCCGTGCCGACTCGAACGGAGCCGCTGACGATTACAAGAAGGCGTTGATCCTCGATCCCAACGATCCGGAGGCGCTGCTCTGGCTTGGTTATCACTACGCCGTGTCCGGGCGACCCGACCTCGCGCGAGCGCTCATGGATCGCCTGCAGCAAGTGGATCCACTGACGTCGATCAACCTCACGATGTACGGGATGGTCGCGATGTTCGACGGCAATTATCCCGAAGCGCTCACTTGGACCCAACGATCCGTCGACATCGATCCGGCGAATCCCACGCCGCGCATGATGCACGCGCTGATGCTGGCGGCGAACGGGCGTCGCGAGGAGGGCGTGGCGATGCTCGATACTGTGGCAGGCGACACATCCGCCATGGCATGGGCGAGGTTGGCGCCGGCCATGGCCTGCGCCCTCCGCGGTGAGCGCGACGATCTGCTGCGTCTCATGACGCCCGAGCTGCGGGCGGCGGCAGAATGGGACGAGATCTTCGCCTGGTGGGTTGCCGATTGCTTCGCGCTGGTGAATGAGGCTGACGCGGCGATTGACTTCCTCGAGCGCGCCGTTGAATTCGGGTTCATCAACGCGCCATGGCTGTCGAAGTACGAGCCGTTTCTCGGGAGCCTTCGGAAGGAGCCGAGGTTCCGTTGCATGATGGAGGCGGTACGGACAGCGTGGCGGGCGTTCGAGCCGTAGACCGCACGATAACCGTTATTGCGGCTCACGCCTCGGCGCGCGAGCGAAGGATGGTGAACCTGACTAATTTTGGCGGAGAGAGTGGGATTCGTCCGCCTCCGCGCCACGCGCTTCGGCGGCCGCTTCGTGATCACGATGCATCATCCCTCTGGATGCAGATCAACTCAAGGGCTACGGCCCCACCCGATTGATCGAAGCGACGACCTAGGTCACGAGTCGAGCGTATCGACGTCGAGCGCAACTTGAACGAATGCACCGCCGCGACGTTTCGTTTCTGGTAGCCACAGCTCAATTAGCAACTCCCAGAGTCCTTCCTAGAGGCTTCCGTCCGAGCGTCCAAGGGACAGTGTGCAGAAGCCGCTTCCACTGTCATACCTTGCCGCGTTACTGAGGACCCATGTGCTGAGCCGCCCCGGAATCGAACCGGACAAGCCTGCTATCGGTCCGCCTGAAGTAGCTTCGGCGCGGAGCGTCTCAGCGGGCCGGCGTCACCACGATGTGCCGGAAGCTTATCGCGCCATGATCGCCCTGCAGCATCAGCGGACCTGGCGACCCCTCGTCGCTGTCGAGGGCGCCACCCGTGATGCCGGGAATCTCGCGCTCGCAAATGACGCGCGTCCCGTTCATCTGGACCGTGACGACGCGGCCGACGAGTGTGACGTCGAAGGTCTGCCACTCGCCGGGGCGGCCGCGCGTATCGAGAGTGGGCGCGAGGAATCCGTAGATTCCACCCATGTGGTCCACAGGCGGCTCGGCGGCGTCGCTGTCTTCGATCTGTACCTCGTAGCGGCCCCGCAGGTAGATGCCGCTATTGCTTCCCTTGGGCAGCCGGAACTCGGCGTGCAGCTTGAGGTCACCGAATGTGGGCGTCGAGACAAGGTTGTCGGCCGACCCAACGCTGGACAGCACACCATCCGAGACCGTCCATCCTTTGTTTGGCTCGCGCCATCCCGCCAGGCTCGAGCCGGCGATGAGCGACACCGGTTCGCCCCAGGCCGGCGTTCCGGTGCGCGCCAGTGACGGCGCCCGCACACCGCTCCAGGTCACACGCTTGCCGGCGGGGTCCGTCGTGGAGCCCTCGAGCTTTCCTCCGGTGAGCGTGCCCTCGTAGGTCTCGTCATCGGTGCGCTTATCCCATTGCGGAGGGATCGAGAACCGCATCGTGCCCTTGGCGAACTCGATGCGGGAAATCGGCCGCGCGCTGCCGCTGCGGCCAACGAACTGGCCCACCAGGAAGCGATCGCCAGATGTCCACACGTCCAGCCACGACGGATAGTCGCCGTTGCTTCCGTGAATGGCCAGATCCCATCGTCCCACCAGTGCGGGAAGGCCTGATTCCTGGGTCGGCGCCGGCCTGGCGTTGACCGTGAAGATGGTCGAGAGCGCGACAACGCTCAAGAGGTGTATGCGTGTGAACATGCCTGCGTCCTCTCTGCCCTTCACAGAGCCGATCATGTCAGGGACACGTCATTGCCGAAGAGAGACGGCTCGAAGGTGAGGGCGTCGATGTGCTGGGTGCCGATGCGTCTGTCGATCATCGTCGCGGATATCGGGTCGCCCGACGAGGACGGGTATGCGTTCATCCGCCGGTCCGCGCGCAACCAGCGCCAGCGATCCAGGGAATTCCCGCGATCGCGGTGACCCGCGTACGCCACGGTCCCGGATCGCGCGGAAGCCCTGGCGCTCGGCTTTCAGCAGCACATGCCGAAACCGATCGCCCCGGCACGTCTCATCAAGGCAAAATTCACGAAGCTGACCCAGGACTCGATGCGCTCGTGATCGTAGATTGGTGAGGGACTTGCCGCGGTCGTTCACGGCTTCAGCGGCGATCGTGAGGGACAACCGTAAAGGCTGCCGCGGACGCACGCTGCCCGCCGGCTGCGGCAGTGACGCGCAACGTGTAGCGGCGCCCGTCCTTGTCGGCCCCGCGGCGGCTCGCTTGCAGATGGACCGTGATTGTAAAGCGGCCGTCCGTTACCTGCGCGGTTCCTGATGGCTGAACGTGTCCGTATTCGTCGACGACGGCAAACGCCACACTCGACACAGCGCCTTGCACCGTTCCCGTAAAGGTAACGGGTACGAGCGCGCCATTGGGTGGCCAGATGTGCGCGGCGCCCTTTACGGCGACAGCGATCAGTAGCGGCGGAGGAGGCTCGCCGCCTCCAGTGCGCGTCCACAACAGCGCATGCGAGTCCAGCGCCGAAACAGCACTGGCGCCGACGACGTGACCGGCGTTGCTGATGCCCAAAGCAAGTGAGAAGGGGAACGCGTCGCTGGGCGTCGGCAAGCGTTGCATACCATTGGCGGACCAGAGCACGGCGCGATCGCTGGCGACGTTGTTCTCGATCACGGTGATGTTCCCCGCAATCTCTCCGGCGTCGTTGATCGCACCGTAGTATGTCCAACTGTTCGTCGCTTCGGGCGGGACGGGAAGACTCGTGCCGACGCCGTTCGCCCACCTCACCGCGTAATTGCGCTCGTCTAAGTTCGCCGCGACACCTGCGACATCGCCTTTCTCATTGATCGCGAACGCGAGGCTGGAAAAGATGCAACTCGGCGACGTGCAACCGGGAAGTGACGGCGACGACAGGGGTCGCATCACACCGTTCTCCCAGATCACCGCGACACCCCGGCCGGTCCCCAGTACCGCGTTGCCGACAATCTGTCCGCGATCGTTGATACCATTCGCGCCACTGAAGACCGCACCGGCATCATCGAGCGGTATCACCGCACCCTCTATCCACGTCACCGCCGTGTTTCCGGAACGGCCGACGATCTGCCCTAAATTGTTGATCGCGAGAGCGATGCCCGAGGTATCACCCGGCAGCAATGGAAGCGGTGTCATGACCCCGTCCCGCCACACGAACGGAACTTCCGAGTTCGCCGTGTCGGACTGGGAAGAGCCGATCACCGTTCCCAGGTTATTGATCGCCAAGGCATAGGACCGGTCGTGACCGGGGAATGTCCCCAGGTTCGTCATCGTTCCGCCACGCCACAGGAAGGCGCGCACGATATCTCCCGGCAGCCAGGCTTCGCCGACAACGTCGCCGTTGTCGTTGACGCCGTAAGCAGTGCTGTTCCGGCCGCCAAGCGTGCCGAGGTCAGTGATCGTGAAGGTCTGCTGGGCGCGGACCGGGTAACCGGTCGCCGCGAGTACGAGCCCCAGAAGAAACGGAACGAGGAGAACGCGCACTGTTGCCAAGGTTCGCATGGGAGCCCACATTATCCTCGCTTCACTGCAGAACTTCGAGCTCGGCTGACGCATCTGTTTCTCACCGCGCCGCTATTAAGGATCCGCAAGTTCGACAACCACAGTCGGCATCTGAGCTCGCGGGCACGCCGGCGGGCAGCTTCCCGACGTGCTGAAAGAAATCCGGCCATTGCCCGGTGAGGAGTCGCTCTACCGAAGCTTCGAGGCCGTGCTCGAGGCAGCGATGAAGAGCCCGGAGATCAAGGCGACCCTCACGCAAACGGCGATCACGATGGAGAACGATCTCATGGCGTCGCTCCTTCAGTTCGGCAACAACGGGCGCCCGGTCGGCAATGGCTGGACCTCGCCACCCAACGGCGCACGCTGGGGTTTCGACTACCTCTCCCG
>JBKPRU010000150.1:0-6383 GCA_046734675.1 Acidobacteriota bacterium | reverse complement strand
CATCGAAGGCGGCCACGTCTTCTATCGCCGCAACTCCGGTCTGCAGAAACAATCGCTGCTCTTCATGCGGCCCGATCTCAAAGGCTCCGCCCGCGTGATCGTCGATCCCAACGAGATGTTCCCCGGCGGCGACATCTCACTCTCCGAGACGGTGCCATCCCCGGACGCGTCGCTCCTTGCGTACGCCACCGCAGAGGGAGGCGCCGACTGGCGGACCGTGCACGTGCGGAACATCGCGACGCTGCGCGATTTGCCTGACGTCGTGAAGTGGATGCGGTTCTCTGGTCTGTCGTGGACGAAGGACGCGAAGGGTTTCTTCTATTCGCGTTACCCCGAGCCGCCGGCCGGCAAAGTGCTGCAGGCGGCATTGTCAGGACAGGCGCTCTACTACCACCGCATCGGCACGCCGCAGTCGCAGGACGTGCTCATCTACGAGCGGAAGGATCTCCCGACGTGGTTCATCGGCGGCAGCCTGACCGACGACGGCCGTTACCTGTTCATCTACATGGCGCAGGGTTCCGAGAACAAGAACCGGTTGTACGTGAAGGACCTCGGCGATCCGAAGCAGCCGAAAATCGACGCGCCGATCACGGCGGTGGTCGAGACCGACGACGCCGAGTACGCGCCGATTGGGAACCGCGGCGCGACGATCCTGCTGCGCACCGACCTCGACGCCCCCAACCGCAAGATCATCGCGATCGACCTCGCGAATCGCGATCGCGCGACCTGGAAGACGATCGTCGCCGAACGCCCGCAGGCAATCGAGAGCGCCATTGTCGCAAGCGACCGGATCGCCGCGGAATACCTCGTCGACGTCCAGAGCCGCCTCGAGCTGTTCACGCTGGATGGATCGCCCGCCGGGTCGGTCGCACTCCCCGGTCCGGGATCGCTTGCCGGCCTCAGCGGACGCGACGATTCGAACACGTTCTTCTACACGTTCACCTCACCGGTGTATCCAGCGACGGTGTTCGCGTACGACATCAAGGCAGGAAAGAGCACGCCGTTCGAGGCGCCGAAGCTGCCCATCGACATCAGTCAGTTCGAGACGAAGCAGATGTTCGCGACCTCGAAGGACGGCACGAAGGTCCCCTTCTTTTTGACCGCACGCAAGAATCTCCCGCGCGACGGGCAGCGTCCGACGATGCTTTACGGCTACGGCGGATTCTCGATCAGCACGACAGCGACATATCGCACGGACGTGCCTGCGTGGCTGGAGCTCGGAGGCATCTGGGTGACGGCCAACATGCGGGGCGGCGCCGAGTACGGCGAGGCGTGGCACCACGCCGGCATGCTCGACAAAAAGCAGAACGTCTTCGATGACTTCATTGCCGTCGCCGAACAACTGGTCAAGGAAAACTACACGTCGCCGGCGAAGCTGGGGATCATGGGCGGATCGAACGGCGGGTTGCTGGTCGGAGCCGTCATGGAGCAGCGTCCCGATCTCTTTGCGGTCGCGCTGCCGGCGGTCGGCGTGATGGACATGCTTCGCTACGACAGGTTCACGGGCGGGCGCGCGTGGGTCACCGAATACGGCTCGTCGAGCAACGAGCAACAGTTCCCGGTCCTCCTCAAGTATTCACCGCTGCACAACATCAAACCGGGCACGTGTTATCCGGCCACGCTCGTCACCACGGCGGATCACGATGACCGCGTCGTACCGAGCCATTCGTTCAAGTTCATCGCAACGCTGCAGCAGGCGCAGAGCTGCGACAAACCCGTCCTCATCCGCGTCGAGACGCAGGGCTCGCACGGCTATCGCCCGACCGACAAACGGATCGCGGAGGTTGCGGATCAGTGGAGCTTTGCCGCGGCGAATATGGGCGTGACGTCCAGCGGGAGCGCTACGCGTAGCGCTCCCGCCCGGTAGCACTACTTGCGCGGACTGCGGCGGCCCATCCCACCGAGGGCCGCGGCCTTCCCCACATGCGATGCAGCCGTGCCTGGCTGCTGATGAGCACGCGGCCGTTCCTCGCCCGAGGCGCCCGCCACCGGGCTCGCCGCAGGAACGGGGTTGAGCCCGTGCCGGCTGTTGCTCGCTTTCTTCGACAGAGACTTCACGCCGGCCTTATTGACGGCGTCGCCTTCAGGAAGTTTGCGGTTGGTGGCCATGCGGCTGTTCGAAGCAAGCCGGGTGCCCGGAGTATCGCCGGGGCTAAGGAGCCGGCCTACACCTGTCAACGTGACCTACCGGTCGGCAATCTGGAGTGCCACGTAGGCCGGGTCTTTAGACCCGGCGGAATCGGCGGTCGCCACACGCGTGACGTCGTCGACCCGACGTTGATAGAATCACCGCATGCCCCTGTTCGAATACGAGTGCCGCGGCTGCGGCAACCGCTTCGAGGCGTTCGTGACGGCCGATCGCTCGCCCGCGTGCCCGGCGTGTGAGGGCGCCGAGCTGCGCAAGCTGCTGTCGAGCCCCGGCATGGTCGGCGCCGCAGGCCGGCGCGAAACCGAAGCGCTGCCCGGGTGTCGCGCGCAGGGCGGCCACTGCGCCTGTTCGCACAACATCAACTGACATCGCGCGCGTCATCCTGCCTTCCGTCCAGACAGCATGACGCGGGCGGAAGCGAGGATGACCATGGCGAGTTCCATCGACGAGCGCGGCTACGCGCATCCCGAAGTCCTGGTCTCGACCGACTGGGTCGAGCAGCATCTCACGGATCCCAAGGTCCGGCTGATCGAGTCCAACGAAGACACGCTGCTCTATGCGTCGGGCCATCTTCCCGGCGCCGTGCACGTCGACTGGACGTCCGATCTCAACGATCAGATCCGCCGCGACTACATCACGCGCGAAGGGTTCGAGTCGCTGATGTCGCGCATCGGCGCGACGCCCGACACGACCGTCGTGTTCTACGGCGACAAGAACAATTGGTGGGCGTGCTACGCATTCTGGGTGTTTCAGCTGTTCGGCCACACGAACGCGAAGGTCATGGACGGCGGGCGCCTGAAGTGGGAGAAGGACCAGCGGCCGCTCACGCGCGACGTGCCGAGCTATCAGCAGACGCAATACAAGGCGCCGGAGCGTAACGACGCCCCCATTCGCGCCTATCGCGACGACGTGCTCGCGCATTTGAAGCAGCAGGGACAACTCGTCGACGTGCGCAGCCCGGAGGAGTACGCGGGCACGCGCCTGCACATGCCGGATTATCCGAACGAGGGGGCGCTGCGCGGCGGCCACATCCCGGGCGCGAGGAGCGTGCCGTGGGCCCGCGCGGTGAATCCCGAGGACGGCACCTTCAAGACCAGCACGGAATTGAAGAAGCTGTACCTCGAGGATCAGAAGCTCTCGCCAACGCAGCCGACCATCGCCTATTGCCGGATCGGCGAGCGCAGCAGTCACACCTGGTTTGCGCTGAAGTACCTGCTCGGCTTCTCGAACGTCCGCAACTATGACGGCAGCTGGACGGAATGGGGCAACATGGTGAACGTGCCGATCGAAAAGGGCGCGGCGCCGATGACCAAGGCCGCCGGGTAGGGGCCCGCGATTTGCTACTCTGGTAGGCGTGCCGCAGGTTCCCGACAAACTCGAACGGCTCATCGAAACGTTCGAGATGTTCGATCCCGCCGATCGAACGAGCATGCTCCTCAGCTACGCGGATCAATTCAAGGAAGTGCCGCCGGCGATTGCCACGCGGCCCTTCCCGACCTCGCACCAGGTGCCGCAGTGCGAGTCCGATGCATATGTGTGGGCGATGAAGCAGCCGGACGGCACCATGCAGTTCTATTTCGCGGTGGAGAATCCGTCGGGGATTTCCGCGAAGGCGCTCGCCGCGATTCTCGACAAGACCCTCTCGGGACTTCCGGCCTCACAAGTCGCGGGCGTCAGCTGCGACATCGTCGAGCGAATCTTCCGTCAGAACATCTCGATGGGAAAAGGGATGGGTCTGATGGCGATGGTCAACGCGGTCCAGGCGCTGGCCCGGGCAGCGCAGAGCGACGGGCGAACGCCGCGCGGCGAACCGCAACGGTCGAACGGCGGCGAGCGCGAGGTCACCACTTCCGAAACGTCAGATTGATGCGTCCCGGTCCGGTGCCGTGCGGCGCCGTGCCGGTCATGATGCGCGTGACGCCGTGAAAGCGCAGCCGCGCCGGCCCGCCCATTACGAGTACGTCGCCGGATCGCAGGATCAACGGACGCGTCGGCTCCTTCCGCGTCAACCCGCCGACCACGAAGCGCGCGGCGTCGCCAAGTGAGATCGACACGATCGGAATGCCGGCGGCGATCGTGTCCGCCCGTTCGTCCTTGTCCTGGTGCACGCCCATGCGGCTCTCTGCCGCGTAGTGATTCATGATGCAGAGATCGGGGCGGACGCTGAATCCGGCATCCGCCGCCGCGGCGGACGCCAGGTCGACGAAGCGTTCCGGAATCGGCGGCGCGGCAAGCCCGTCGAAATCCGATCGGTTCGCCTCGTAGGTATAGGTGAGAGCGTTCCAGTGCTTGCCGAGACACAACATACCGACGCTCATCTTGCGCCCGCCGCGCACGGTGGGCGTGTACATCGGCACCGGTCCGTCCTCGAGCGCGCGGCATTCGCTCCACAGCTCGCGCTGCGTCGCCGCGTCGAGGCGCGACTGAAACAGGAAGAGCCCGGGCTCGAGCTGCATGGTGGTCACTGTCGTCACTCGCGACGCTCGCTCGCTGGCTGCAACGCATGCAACGCAATCGCCGCGGCGGCGACGACGTTGAGTGAATCCGCGCGTGGATCGACGGGAATGCGGACGCGGAGGTCCGCGAGCGCCATCGTCTCCTCGGTGAGCCCCGCACCTTCCGCGCCGAGCATCAGAACCAGGCGCTCGTGCCGCTGACGCGTGACCTCGTCGATCGAACGCGCGTCGGGTGACGGCGTCAACGCGACGAGGCGGAACCCGCGCGATCTGAGCGCCGCGCACGCGCCGGGAAAATCGTCAACCCGCGCAAACGGCACGCGCAGCGTGGCCGCCATCGACGTGCGAATCGCCTTGCGATACAACGGATCCCCGCTCGCGGCGTCGAGCACGATGCCGCCGGCGCCAAGCGCCAACGCGGTGCGGAACAGCCCGCCGATGTTGTCCGGATTGCCGACTGCTTCGAGCGCGAGGAGCCGCGACGCCGAAGACAGCGCGTCGATGGACAGCGTCGCCGCCGGCCGCCGTGCGAGCGCGAGGCACCCGCGATGAAAGTTGAAGCCGGTGATGTTGTTGACGATCGCCTGATCGGCGACGTAGACAGGCGCCGCGAGCCGCGCCAGCACATCGTCGAGGGCGGCGCGCGCCGGTGGTGTGACGAGAACGCTCTCGACGGGAAACGTCGCATCGGCGATCAGTCGTCGCACCACGATGCGTCCCTCCGCGACGAAGAGTCCGGCGGACGCCAGTCGGCCATGATCGCCGACGTCCGCGTAGGGCGCGATCCGCGGATCCGACCGCTGGTCGATCCGGACGAACACGCGGCGCGCTAGTCTGCTTTCGTGACCGAGCGCCGGCTGCGGTGCGAATCGAGCACGTGTTGCCCGAGCCGCTTGCTGAGGAACACCTTCGATTCGCCGCTGTTGATCGGGCTCGGCACGAAGCTGATCACATGATAGTGGAGCTGCGCGAGCGCGGCGCGCATCTCGTAAAACCGGTTCTTGGTCTTGACCAGGATCTCGTCGAAGCCATTGGCCAGCGCCCAGACTTCCTGCTCTTCGGTCAGCGCACGGAAGTGCCCCTGGCCGCGCCAGTCGGTGCGCGTGCCGCCAATCCACTGATAGAGGATGCGGCGCCCGTCGAACTCCACGCAGTCCTCGAGGTGCGCGACCAGGTCGGCCAGCCTGGGGTCGTGCTCCGTCGCGCGCAGCTCGTGCGCCACCTTGAAGGACACCGGCACGATCGTCCCGGGGTCGTCCGGCAGCGGCGCTTCCGCCATCAGGATCTGATGATCGCGGTCGGAGAGGCGCGACACGACCTCCGCCGCGGTCTTCTTGCGGGGGAAGTCGAGAAAGAACTCCTCGATGTACTGGATCTCGAGCGCCCCCTGGTGCAGGGCGTACTGCTTCAACTGATATTCCACAGGAACCACCGAGTATAGCAGAGCGCCGCGGCGAACCTGGCGCGGCGCCGCCGTCAGGCTTCGGGCTCCGGGCCTCAGGCTCCAGGCCGCGTCGGACCTCAGGTCAGGCCAAAGGCATCGGGCTTAGCTCTTGCCGCAGTAGTCGTGGAGGTGTTCCATGAGCCGCGACCACCGAAAGCTACGCGCGTTTGAAATCGCGGATGCCCTCGTCACCGACATCTACCGCCATACAAAGGACTTCCCTCGCGATGAATGGTACGGAATCCGGCCGCAGATACGGCGGGCCGCGGTGTCCGTCCCGAGCAACCTGGTTGAAGGATCTGCAAGGAAGGGCACGAAAGACTATTTAAATTTC
>JBKPRU010000149.1:0-8661 GCA_046734675.1 Acidobacteriota bacterium | reverse complement strand
ACCCCGAAGCGGTCGCGTACATCAGCGCGGCGGTGATGGAGGGCGCGCGCGACGGGCGCAGCGTCGCCGACCTGATGAGCTTCGGCGCGACCTTGCTCACCCGCGCCGACGTGATGGACGGCGTGCCCGAGATGATCCCCGAGATCCAGGTCGAGGGCACCTTTCCCGACGGCACCAAGCTGGTGACGGTGCACGATCCCATTCGGTGACGCGTCGTGGTGCCCGGCGAATACTTCCTGCGCAGCGAGCCGATCGAGCTGAACGAAGGACGGACGCCGACGCGCGTCCGCGTCGAGAACACGGGCGATCGTCCGATCCAGGTCGGATCCCACACACATTTCTTCGAGGCGAACCGCGCCCTGCGCTTCCCGCGTGCCGCCGCGTACGGCCACCGCCTCGACATCCCGGCGGGCACGTCGCTGCGCTTCGAACCCGGTGAAGCGCGCGAGGTCGTGCTCGTGCCCGTCGCCGGCACGCGCACCGTGTTCGGGATGAGCGGTCTTGTCAACGGTCCGCTCGACGCGCGGCGCGACGCGGCGCTCCGCGAGCTCCGCGCGCGCGGCTTTCTCGACACACCATGAAGATTGGCCGCGACGCCTACGCCGGGTTGTATGGGCCAACCGCCGGAGATCGCGTGCGGCTGGCCGACACCGGCCTCGTGCTCCAGATCGAGCGCGACTTCGCGCACTACGGCGACGAGGTGCCGTTTGGCGGCGGCAAAGTGGTACGCGACGGCCAGGGGCAGGCGCAGACGACGCGCGCGGACGGCGCGCCCGATCTCGTCATCACCAACGTCATCGTGCTGGATCACTGGGGCGTGGTGAAGGCGGACGTCGGGGTCAGGGACGGCCGCATCGTCGCGATCGGGAAAGCAGGCAACCCCGGCATCCAGGACGGCGTCACGCCCGGCCTCGAGATCGGACCGTCGACGGAGATCATTGCCGGCGAGCATCGCATCCTGACCGCAGGAGGGATCGACTCGCACATCCACTTCATCAGCCCGCAACAGGCGTGGGAAGCGCTCTACAGCGGCGTGACCACGATGATTGGCGGCGGCACCGGTCCCGCTGAAGGCACACGGGCGACGACCTGCACGCCTGGCGAGTGGCACATCCACCGCATGATTCAGGCGACCGACGAGCTGCCGCTCAACTTCGGCTTCCTGGGCAAGGGCAACGCGTCACGTGAGGAGCCGCTCGCGGAGCAGGTTCGCGCCGGGGCGATGGGTCTGAAGCTGCACGAGGACTGGGGCACGACGCCGTCGGCGATCGACACCGCCCTCAAGGTCGCCGACGCCTTCGACGTGCAGATTGCCATCCACACCGACACGCTCAACGAATCGGGATTCGTCGAGGACACGCTCGCGGCGATCGCAGGCCGCACGATTCACACCTACCACAGCGAGGGCGCGGGCGGCGGCCATGCGCCCGACATCCTGAAAGTGTGCGCGCACCCCAACGTGCTGCCCTCGAGCACCAATCCGACGATGCCGTTCACGGTGAACACCTTGGACGAGCATCTCGACATGCTGATCGTCTGCCACCACCTGAACTCGAAGGTGCCCGAGGACGTGGCTTTCGCCGAGTCGCGTATCCGCCCGGAGACGATGGCGGCGGAGGACGTGCTGCACGATCTCGGGGCGATCAGCATGATGTCCTCCGACTCGCAGGCGATGGGACGCGTCGGCGAGGTGATCGTGCGGACCTGGCAGACCGCGCATGTCATGAAAGCGGCGCGCGGCGCGCTGGCCGGCGACCCGCCGGATCACGACAACCTGCGGATTCGACGCTACGTGGCGAAGTACACGATCAACCCGGCGCGCGCCCACGGGATTGCCGACTACGTGGGATCGATTGAGGTCGGAAAATATGCCGACCTGGTGCTCTGGTCGCCGGCCTTCTTCGGCGTCAAACCGGATCTCGTGATCAAAGGCGGCGCGATTGCAGCGGCGGCGATGGGGGATCCGAACGCCTCGATCCCGACGCCGCAGCCGGTCCGCTATCGTCCGATGTTTGCCGCGCTCGGTCGCGCGCCCGGCGCGGTGGCGTGGACGTTCGTGTCCACCGCGTCGCTCGAGGGCGGGCGCCTGCCCTCGGCGCTCTCGCGAACGCTGCTCCCGGTGCGCGGCACCCGCACCATAGGAAAGCGCGACATGATCCACAACGACGCGGTGCCCCGAATCGACATCAACCCGGACAGCTACACGGTCACCATCGACGGTGAACCGATTGTGCCGCGCCCGGCGGCGGCGCTGCCGCTGGCCCAGCGCTACTTTCTCTTCTGAACCATGCCTGCACAGGACGACATCGTGATCATCAAGGCGCTGCCGGCGGATCACCACCCGCACGCGCTCGAAATCGACATCGTGTCCATTCCGATGACCGCGCACGATCGGCGGCGGGTGCGCCGCGTCATCGACGTGGCCGACGGCACGCGGCTTCAGCTGGAGCTTCCGACCGGGACCGTGCTGCACCCCGGCCAGGTCATTCATCGCCGAGGTGAATGCGAGTACATGGTGACCGCGGCGCCGGAAGACGTGCTGGTCGTGCGTCCGCGCAGCGTCGAAGAAGCGGCGCGCATCGGTCACCTGATTGGCAACCTGCACCGCGACCTGGAAGTGCACGGCGGCGATCTCATCGCGCTCGCGGACGACTCGCTCGCCGATCGCCTGTCGCGCGCGGGCGTGCCGTTCGAACGTTCGATGCGACCCTTCCAGGGGCGCGCGCCGGGTGAACACTCCCACTAGGCGAAGGGTCGACGGAAGGCGAAGGAATCGAAGGAGCGTTCTTGAGGGAGCTTGCACTGCTGCGGCTGCTGCAGCTGTTCGATTCGCAGTTTCCGATTGGCGCGTTCGCGCACTCGGGCGGAATCGAAACGTATGCGGCCGAGGGCGCGGCATTGCCGCAGCTGCGCGAAGTGCTCGAGAGCCAGATCGCGCTCGGCTGGGGACGGACCGACCTTGCGGCCGCGTATCTCGCCTGGCACACCGCGCCGGACGCGGTGCGGCTCGATGCGCTTGCGAGGCGCGTCGACGCGCTCAAGGTCATTCCCGCGACGCGCGACACGAGCGTCCGACTCGGCCGGCGGATGCTGGCGCTCACGCAGCGGATCTATCCTGAACTGATGCGCGACGTCAGCGTCGACCCGTCACACCACGCGGTCGTGATCGGCGCCGTCGCGCGGGCGCTCGAGGTCGGCATCGGCGAGATGCTGCCGGCGTTCGCGCAGTCGCTTGCCGCGGGCACGCTCGCGGCGGCGATGCGGTGCATGCCGGTCAGCCCGGCGCAGGCGCAGGCGTTGCTCGTCGACGTCCACGCCGCGCTCATCGACGCGTGCGCCCGCGTCACGCGCGATCCGGAGGGAGCGCTGTTCTCGTCGACGCCCGCGCTCGACATCCGCGCGCATCAGCAGGCGTTCCTGCGGACACGGTTGTTTCAATCCTGAGGAGGTGGCGTGGCCCGCGTGATGATCGGGGTCGGAGGACCGGTGGGATCCGGCAAGACGGCGCTGCTCGACTCGTTGTGCAAGCGGATGCGCGATCGCTACAGCATCGCGGTGATTACCAACGACATCTATACCTACGAGGACGCCGAGTTCCTGATGCGCTCGGGCGCGCTGCCGCTCGAGCGGATCCGCGGCGTCCAGACCGGCGGCTGCCCGCACACCGCGATCCGCGAGGACACGTCGGTCAACCACGAAGCAATCGAGGAGATGATCCGGAACTTTCCGGACGTGCAGATCCTGTTCGTCGAGTCGGGCGGCGACAACCTGGCCGCGTCGTTCAGCCCCGAGCTCGTCGACGTCAGCATCTACGTGATCGACGTCGCCGGCGGCGACAAGGTACCGCGCAAGGGCGGGCCGGGCGTCACGCGCAGCGATCTGCTCGTCATCAACAAGATCGACCTTGCGCCGTTCGTGGGCGCCGATCTCGACGTCATGCAACTCGACGCACACGCGAGCCGCCAGGGCAAGCCGATCGTGTTCACGAACCTGAAAACCGGCGAAGGATTGGACCAGGTGATTTCGTGGATTCGCCACGATGTGCTCTTCGAGCCAATCGACGCGGCGCCTGACCCGCACGTGCCCTGACGCACGCGGCGTGTGCGGACGCGCGGAGCTGAGGTTCGAGCGCCGCGGCGACGCCACGATCCTCGCGCACGCGCACGCGCAGGCGCCGCTCAAGATCGTCCGCTCCTTCCCCCTCGACGATGGCCGGCTGGTCGTGCCGCTCATCACGATCGGCCCGGGACTCTGCGGCGGCGACACCTGCGTCATCGACGTGCACGTTGCCGAAGGCGCACGCGCGGTCGTCACCAGCACCGCCGCGACGCGCGTGCTCGGGATGCGCGACGGCACGTCGGCCGCGCAGCGCGTACAGCTGACCGCGGCGGCCGGCGCATCGCTCGAGTACTACCCCGGCCTGACGATTCCCTTCCCCGACAGCGCATTCACGCAAACCATCGACGTGGAGGCCGCAGGCGACGCGCGCGTCGGGCTGCTCGAGACGTGGGCGTTCGGCCGCGTCGCACGCGACGAGTACCTCTGCTTCCGTCGCCTGCACAGCCGCACGATGGTCCACGTCGACGGCACGCTCGCGTATGCAGACGCGCTCGAGCTCGATCCGCGCGCCACGCGCGTCGAGATCGCGGGCGTCCTCGATCGTCGTCGCTACCTTGCGTCGGGATTCTGGCGCGGCGCCGCGCTCGCGCCGGAAGATGCGGAGCCGATCGCGGACGCGTCGACGGTGCCGCCGCTCGTCGCGTTCGGACACACGAACCGCAATCAGGTGTTCCTGCGTGCGCTGGGGGATGAAGGACGAGCGCTCGACGTGGTGGTGCGGGAGGGACTCGCGCGAGTCGCGCGGGCGTGGCGGATCACGCCCGTGCGGCTCGAGCGGTTTCGGTGCTGAGGCAGGCGACTAGAGCGTGGCTTCGAACGAGGTCGAGTCCTCTTCGCTGTTGTCCTTACGCGAGTAGCCGGCTTCCTCGAGCGTGCGATTGATTTCCTGCTTCAACCAGGCCGTCGGATTCGGCTTGATGGCGCGCAGCGCCTGCCACTCCGACTCGCTGAGGTTGATCGCGATGAACCGGCCTGTGCCCCTTTCCATGACTCGAACCTCCTTCACGTCTCCGTCAGCGTAGATCGGGCACTCTCATTCCCTGCATAGAATTGCCGCATCCCGCCCATCTGATCTCGTCATAGCGCCTTCAGAAGGTCGCGCTTCGGGAGAGTAAAACGGGTAGGACGCCGGATCAGGCGGGCGCGTCCCCGCTTTCCAGACAATGTCGCGCCAGCGTGACATAGGTGCCAATCGCGTCGTGGACCTCGTCGACCCGGACGTGCTCGTCGCTCGTATGCGCGACGAGGATCGACCCCGGTCCGAACAACAGCGGTGTGCCCCACCGATTGAGCAGAGGAATGTCGGTGGTGAACGGGAAGACCGTCGCATCGACGCCCGGCACGGTGTGCAAGCGCACCATCGGCACGCGCAACACCTCCGTGACGTCGACGAGCGGTTCGAGCGTTCGCACCCGCTCGAGCACATCGTCCGGCGAACCGACGATGCGGAACATGAGCTCGGCTGACGCGGAGGGCGAGATCACGTTGGGCGCGATGCCCCCTTCGATTAATCCGATCGAGTAGAACGTCGTGCCGAGGAGCGCGTCCGCTGGCCACTGCATCGCGCGGACACGGACGAGCGCGTCGAGCAGCTTGTCAATCGCCGACACACCGTGCTCTGGCGTGGCGGAGTGCGCGGCGCGGCCGGTGGCGGTCAGCTTCACGCGCAGGTTGCCGCGCGTCGCGATGCCGAGGCGGCTGTCGGTCGGCTCACCGTTGATCAGGAACTTCGTGCGGATCGCCGATCGATTGGCCACGACGGCTCCGTCGCTGCCGCGCTCCTCGCCGACGACGAATAGCAGCGCGACCCGGCGCTCCGCGTCCGCGCGCAGGCGTTCGACGGCGGCGAGCTGCGCGGCAAGAATGCCCTTCGCATCACACGAGCCGCGGCCGTACAGCTTGCCGTCGCGCATGTCGCTCGGAATGTGCGGCGGCACGCAGTCGAAGTGGGTCGAGAGCACGACGCGCGGATCCGGATCGAGCGTCGCGAACACGTTGAACCGCCCCTCCGAGACCGGCTGGCGCTGAACGGTGTAGCCGCGTTGCTCGAGCGCCGCGGCCAGCCACTCACCCGCCGCCTGCTCGCGACCCGTCGTCGAATCGATGTCGACGAGGGCGCGGGCGAAGGCGATTGGATCTAACGGATCCATTGCTCGAGGGCGGTGCGCGCGCTGGTGCGCTCGTCGCGGTACTTGACGATCACCGGGGTCGCCAGCGACAGCCCCCAATCGCGCCCTGGGCCGCTCGCGATCGGCCGGGATCCGGGCACCACGACCGCCCCTTCGGGCACGACGAGCGGCTCGCCCGGCGACGGTTCGATGACGCGCTGTTTGGGAAGATCGTAGATGGGCGTGGATCCGGTGATGACGACCCCGGCCGCGAGCACCGCGCGCTTCTTCACCACGGTCCCCTCGTAGACGCCGCAGTTCCCGCCGACGAGCACGTCGTCTTCGACGATGACGGGGAGCGCGCCCACCGGCTCGAGCACGCCGCCGATCTGCGCGGCCGCGCTCAAGTGGACGCGACGGCCGATCTGCGCACACGACCCGACGAGCGCGTGCGAATCGACCAGCGTGTCCTCGCCGACGTAGGCGCCGATGTTGATGTACATGGGCGGCATGCAGATGACGCCGCGTCCGAGAAACGCGCCGTCGCGGACCGTCGATCCGCCGGGCACGATCCGGACGCCGGCGGCCGCGTCGACGCGCTTCAGCGGCAGCGTGTCCTTGTCGACGAACGGCCAGCGTCCGTGATCCGCGGACATGTCGGCATTCACGCCGAAGCGAAAGCCAAGCAGGATTCCCTGCTTGACCCAGGCATTCACCTTCCATCCGGAGGGCGACGCGCCGTCGGGCTCCGCTGCCCGCACCGTTCCTTCCGTCAGCGCCATGCGCAGCGCGGCAAACGCTGCGCGCGCCTCGTCGCGCGAGGCCTCAGTGCCCTGCGAGGCAAGCCGCGCAATCGTTTCCGCCAGGACCGCCGTCGTCATGCGTGAATCGCGTCGGTGATGCCGAGGGATTTGAGCACGGCGGCAATCTTCTCGCGCGACGCCTGACGCGGCGGCACCATCGGCAGCCGGTAGATCTCTTCGAGCAGACCGAGCATCGCCATCGCGCTCTTCACCGGGATGGGATTCGATTCGACGAAGTTCACCTGCAGAAGCGGCATCAGCCGATTGTGGAGTTGGCGCGCGGCCGTGAAGTCTCCCTTTTCCGCCAGCTCCGCGAGCCGGCTCATCTCCGCGGGAATCTCGTTCGACGCGACCGAGATGATCCCGCGTCCGCCAATCGCCATCAGCGGCAGCGTCAACGCATCGTCGCCCGAGAGCACGATGAACTGCTCGGGCACGGACGCGCAGATCTCGCACATCTGCGCGATGTTGCCCGATGCTTCCTTGACGCCGACGATGTTCGGGACGGACGCGAGCCGGACGAGCGTCGCGGGATCGACGTTGCAGCCGGTGCGGCCGGGCACGTTGTAGACGATGAGCGGCAGTTCGACCGCGTCGGCGATAGCGCGATAGTGCGCGACAAGGCCGTCAGGCGTCGGCTTGTTGTAGTAGGGCGTCACCGAGAGGATGCCGTCGGCGCCCGCGCGGCGCATCCGCTTCGCGGTGTGAATCACTTCCTGCGTGTCGTAGCCGCCGGCGCCGGCGAGCACGGGGACGCGCCCGCGCGCTTGTTCGACGACGAGCTCGACGACGCGGACGCGCTCGTCTTCCGAGAGCGTCGGGCTCTCACCGGTCGTGCCGCAGGGGACGAGGAAGTGGATGCCGGCGTCGATCTGGCGCTTCGCGAGCCGGGACACGCCCGCTTCGTCGAGCGAGCCGTCGCGCCTGAAAGGGGTGACGAGCGCGGTGCCGCATCCGGTGAATGAAAGTCGCTGCATTACTGCCTCCGTGTCATAGCCCAAGGACATCCTTCATCCCGAACCATCCCTGCCGCCCCTGAATCCACCGCGCAGCTTCGAGCGCGCCACGCGCGAACGTGGCGCGGTCGCGCGCCGCGTGCGTCAGCGTGATCGTTTCGGATGCGGCGTCGAAGCCGAGCGTGTGCGTGCCGGGAATCATACCCGCGCGCGTGGATGCAATCGGCACGTCTCTGGTGTAAGCGCCCTGCCGGAGCGCGCGCTCCATGGCGAGCGCGGTGCCGGACGGCGCATCCTTCTTCGCCGCGTGGTGCAGCTCGTGTATCCACGGACCGAATGCGGTCTGGTTGGCCATCAACGCGCCGGCGCGTTCGACGAGTGCGAGGAACAGGTTCACGCCGATCGCGAAGTTCGGTGCGGCGACGACGCCGAGGCCGTGGCGCGCCGCGGCTTCACGCATGTCCGCTTCGCGATCCTGCCATCCGGTGGTGCCAATCACGAGCGGCGTACCGCGCGGCGCCAGCTGCTCGAAGATTGCGGGCACGGCCTCCGCGGTCGAGAAATCGATCGCGACGTCAGCGTCCGGCCACGTCCCCGCCGCGTTCGCCCGGGCAATCACGCCGGCGACGTGAAACCCGTATTCCGGCGCGAGCGTTTCGATGAGACGTCCCATGC
>JBKPRU010000148.1:0-10012 GCA_046734675.1 Acidobacteriota bacterium | reverse complement strand
ATCCTTATCCGCGACGCGCCGCTTGAATTCCTCGCGCGAGAGGGGCGCGTCATCGGTGTAGACCTCGACCGTGTGGGCCTCCGTCAGAAGGCCGAGCACAGCGGACGGGATGCGGCGGGTGACGAGGATTCGCGACATCTGATGCGTGTCAATTCCGAATGCCGAATGCCGAATGCCGAAATGACAAACGAAGCGAGCCTAGCGCAGCATCAGCGGATGGCCTTTGTCATTTGGCATTGACAAGCGAAGGCTCCGGCATTCGGCATTGACAAGCGAAGGTTCTCAGTGGCCGTGGCTCTGGCAATAGCCACAATGATTACACTGCACCGCAGGCTCGATCAGACACGGACCATCGGTCTCCGGCAGGCCGGAGTAGCGATAGTGGCTGGCGTGACGCCCGAAGGGCAGCGGCTGTGGCGCGAGAAACGACGCCCCGGCTGCGGCGTCGGGCGCACCGGACTGGATGCGCGCGATCGTCTCACGCACGAGCGCGCGCAGCGCGTCTTCGTTCATCCGTCCACCTCCACCTGGTCGACGATGCCGATGATCGCGGCGTCGACGGCGGCGGCCTTGCGGCCGAGCGCCTGGCCGGCGGCTTTCCCTTCAATCACCACCAGCACCTTCTCGCCAACCCCGGCGCCCACCGAATCAATCGCGAGCAGCGCGGTTCCGCGCGGTTGATCGTCGAGCGTCAGCGGCTGCACCAGCAGCAGCTTGGCGCCTTCGAGCTTCCTGTTCTTCTGCGTTGCGACGACGGTGCCGACCACGCGCGCGATCTGCATCGTCTACCCGAGGCTCCAGTGATCGACGATGCCCACGACGGTTGCGTCGGTCGGCGGCTCGCCGGGATAGAACGGAAACGCGGCTTCGCGGCCGCGCACGAAGAAGACATGTTCGCCGACGCCCGCGCCCACTGAATCGAGCGCGACCACGGCGCGGCCGGTGGCTTCGCCCGCGGGCGTCAGCGGCTGCACCACGAGCAGCTTCAACCCGGTGAGATTCTCGTCCTTCATCGTCGCGACCACTTCGCCCAGCACGCGCGCGAGCTGCACGGCTAGTCCTGCACTTCCACGGTGTCGACGATGCCGACGATGGCGGCGTCGACCGGGCAGTCCTTCAACCCGGAGGCCATGCGTGCGGAGCTGCCGCTGACGATGAGCACGGTTTCGCCGAATCCGGCGTCGACGGTGTCGACGGCGACGAGATAGTTGCCGTCCGCCTTGCCGCTCGGATCGACGGGCCGCGCGACCAGGAGCTTGCTGCTCACGAGCCGCTCGTCCTTGCGCGTGGCGACGACGGTGCCGACAACTCTGGCGAGGATCATGAAGGGAGGTCGATGTGCGCGGCCGAGGGCCGGGGCTCATGCGTCGTGTGCATCGGCGCCCCGGCGGGTGCGCGCTGGTTATTTGCTCGCGCCGGTCGCCTTGCCGATCGGCAGGGTGTCTTCGAGGTTGGCGTGGGGGCGCGGGATGACGTGGACCGACACGAGCTCGCCCACACGGCGCGCCGCCGCGGCGCCGGCGTCGGTCGCCGCCTTCACCGCCGCCACGTCGCCGCGCACGATCGCGGTCACGTATCCGGCGCCGATCTTCTCCCACCCGACCAGCGTCACCTTGGCGGCCTTGACCATCGCGTCGGCCGCCTCAATCATCGCGACCAGCCCCTTGGTCTCGACCATCCCAAGCGCCTCACCCATTGTGTCTCCTTCCAGCTGCCAGCTGCCAGCTTCCAGCTGCCAGCCTCCAGCCTCCAGCTTTTCGTGCCTTGCAGCGCTCCCGGCTGGTGGCTCGCGACTGACGCCCTTTCACCGGGCGGTCATTTCAACTCGCTGACCGCCGCTTCTATCAGTGCTTTCAGTTCGCGGTATGTTAGCCGAATTTCGCCGTCGCTACCTATCCCGCCGAGTCCGGCACGGTAATCCGGGATCAACCGCTCGCCGTTGCCTTCCGGGGCGAAGACGGTCTGACACGCGACCTGATCGTCACCGGCGGTCGCACCCGAATCGGGACAGATCGGCGCCGGCGACGCGATGCCGTAGCGGCCGCGCAGCCCCTGCAGCCGATCGACCTCCTGACGCGAAAGCAGCCGCTCACCACCCAGCATGCGCGCGACGAAGCTGATCTTGGCGAAGTGCTCGATCGTCTCCATCTTGTAATACGCGCCGAACAGATCCGCGCCGACGGTCAGCGCGCCGTGATTGGCGAGCAGCATCCCGTCGTGCGCCCTGACGTAGCGGCGCACCGCTTCGGGCAGCTCCTTCGTCGACGGCGTCGCGTACTCCGCGATCGGCACGCTCCCCAGCGTGGTGACGACCTCCGCGAGCACGGCGCGATCGAGCGGAATGCCGGCGACGGCGAACCCGGTCGCAATCGGCGGATGCGCATGCACGACCGCGTTCGCATCGGGACGCTGACGGTAGACCTCGAGGTGCATCTGCATCTCGGACGAGGGATCGCGCTCGCCAGCGAGCTTCTTCCCGTCGAGATCCGTGATGCACATCATCTCGACGTTCATGAACCCCTTGCACACGCTCGCCGGCGTCATCAGCAGACGGCCGCCGTCGAGGCGCACGCTGATGTTGCCGTCGTTCGACGCGGTGTAGCCGCGCGCGTACAAACGCCGCCCCACTTCGACGATGTCTTCGCGCAGCTTACGTTCGTCGGCCGGGGTCATCGCGGGCTACCGGTTGGTCCACTTGTCGCGGCAGCGTTCGGAGCAGAAGAACTGCATGTCGCGCCCCGACCCCGACGTCAACGCGCGCGACGGCACGACGAAGGTGCCGCACACCGGATCGCGGACCAGCGGCATCGCGGCCGGCGGCTTCGAATCAGCCGATCCGCTCAGCCCTTCGGCGATGCCGTACACGAGCCGCCACACCGCTCGCGCCACGAAAAAGATCAGGACGAGGAAGATGAGGAAGCGAAGCATGTCACCGTCCGGTGCCGCTTCCGCCGTCGACGTTTTGATGCGCCGAACGGATGCCGTCGAGCGCCTGCTTGGCGCGCACCGCTTCCTCGGAGTTGGGCGCGACCTGGAGCACGCGCTCCCACGACGCCTGCGCCCCCTTGAGATCCTGCTTGCCGAACGCGCGGACGATGCCCTGGTTGAGCAGCGTCTTCGAGTGCGTCGGATCGATCTTGAGCGAGTACTCCAACTGCTCGAGCGCGCGATCGGGCTGGTTCATGTAGTAGTAGGCGATCCCGAGGTCCGTGCTGGCGTTGACGTCCTTGGGGCTGACCTTCAGCGCGCTCTGATACCACTGGACGGCTTCCGAAAAACGCTCGGCATCGAAGTACATGTTGCCGAGCTGCACGCGGACGGCCGCGTCTCCCGGATTCTGCTGCGCCGTGGACTTGAGCGCCGCGGCGCGGTATTCGTCGCGCGGGGGCGGCGCGGATTGCGAGCCGCCCGCGCTCGACGCGGCGGGGGCCTGCGCCACTGGCGACACACTACCAGTCCCCTGCTGGCTCCCGATGATCCAGCCGACCAGCAGGCCGAAGAGTACTCCGGCAATTCCGAGTGCGACGGCGTCTTTGGACAATCAGCGTCGATTATAGCAACGCCACCACAGCAACCCGGGATCGCTCATCGCGGATTAGATCGCGCAGGCGGCAAGGTAGTCACGCACCGCGCGATCGAGCCCCACGTAGAGGGCGTGACTGATCAACGCGTGGCCGATCGAGACTTCGTCGAGGTGCGGCAGCGTGCGGAAGAGGACGAGGTTGTCGAGATCGAGGTCGTGCCCCGCATTGATACCCAAGCCGAGCGCATGCGCGAGGTTGGCGGCTTCGATGTAGCGCCTGAAGCTCCGGTCCACCGCTTCTTCGCTTTCCTTGAACGCGTGCGCGAAGGGTTCCGTGTAGAGCTCGACGCGCTGCGCGCCGAGCGAGGCCGCCCACTTCACGGCCGCCGATTCGGGATCGATGAACATGCTCACGCGCGTGCCGCGCCGCTGCAGGTCGGCGACGAGTGTCTTCAACTCGTAGACGGGCGTGTCCGGCGGCCATCCCGCCTGGCTGGTGATCTCGCCGGGACGCACCGGCACCAGCGTGCACTGGTGCGGGCGCACGTCGCGAACCATCTCGATGAGATCGGGACGCGGATCCCCCTCGATGTTGAACTCGACGTCGCGACGATGCGGCGCGAGGTACGACGCAATCGACGTGACGTCGATGGGCTTGATGTGCCGCTCGTCGGCGCGGGGATGCACCGTGATGCCGCGCGCGCCCGCGTTGACGCACACGCGGACCGCGTCGACGACCGATGGAATCGCCCCGCCGCGCGAGTTACGAAGCGTCGCGACCTTGTTGACGTTGACGCTGAGACGCGGGCCGCCCCCCATGATCTAATCCACCGCCTTCCACTGAAACTGATCACAGGAGGTCATGAGATCAGGAGATTCTTTGTTTTTGAAAAGCGGTCTCCTGGTCTCCTGATTTCCTGTGATTACCCCAGATGCTGCTTGACGCTGTCGGCGATCTCGCGGGCCCAGCCCTGGATCTCCTGCTGGTCGCGCCCTTCGATCATGACGCGCAGCAGCGGCTCGGTGCCGGAATAGCGGACGAGCAAGCGTCCCTGCCCGGCGAGCTGCTGCTCGACGCGACTCATGACCGCAGCAATCGCCGGAACGCCGCGCAGGTCCTTCTTCTCGCGCACCCGGACGTTGACGAGCACCTGCGGGTAGGTGACGAGCTGCGAGCCGAGGTCGGCCAGCTCGCGGCCGGTGTCCGCGATCACCCGCATGAGCGTCAGGGCGGTGGCAATCCCGTCGCCGGTGAACAGGTGATCGGAGAAGATGATGTGCCCCGACTGCTCGCCGCCAATCGAGATGTTCCGCTTCAGCATCTCCTCCATCACGTACTTGTCGCCGACCGGGCACCGCACGAGATCGATGCCGCTCTCGCGAAGTCCGATCTCGAGGCCGATGTTGCTCATCACGGTCGCGACCACAGCGTTGCCGTTCAGGCGCCCCTGCGATTTCATGTGCCGCGCCGCCAGCAGCATCACCGCGTCGCCGTCGACAATGCGCCCGGTGTGATCGACGAAGATCGCGCGATCGCCGTCGCCGTCGAACGCGACGCCCATGCGGAAATTGCCCTCGCGCACGAGATTCGCCAGGCGCTCGGGGTGCGTCGACCCGCAGTCGAGATTGATGTTGCGGCCGTCGGGTGTGTCGCCGATCAGCGTGGCCTCGTAGCCGAGCTCGCGAAAGAGCCGCGGCGCCACCGTGGTCGTCGCACCGTTAGCGGTATCCACCGCAATCTTGAACCGCCCGAGGCGCTCGGGATTCGGCAGCGCGAGCCGCGCGTGCGCGATGTAGGCGTCGATCACGTCGGTCCGATCGACGGGCGGCAGTTCAACCACGGGCGGCACCTGCCATGAACGATCGGCGATGATCGCTTCGACCTGGCGTTCCAATTCCTCGGTGAACTTCTCGCCGCGGCCGGAGAACACCTTGATGCCGTTGTCCTGGAACGGATTGTGGGACGCGGAGATCACGATGCCGGCATCGAAGGCCATCGCGCGCGCCACGTACGCGATGGCCGGCGTCGGAATGACGCCCGCGGTGGTAATCGCGGCCCCTTCGGCGTGGACGCCGCGTCCGAGCTCCCGCTCGATCCACTCGCCCGACTCGCGCGTGTCGCCCCCGACGATGAACCGCAGCTGGCGCGACGCCGCATCGCTGGCGCCCCGCCGCATCGCCCGCACGAGCGCCGCGCCAAGGCGCGCGACGGTTTCGTGGTCGAGCGGATATTCGCCCGCGGTCCCGCGGACACCGTCCGTTCCAAACAATCTGCTCTCGGTCATCACTTGATCGTTACTGCAACGACGGCGGGATCGACGGAGGTCACCGCGAAGCTCTGGGCCGGATCCACCTGGACCCGGAGATTGTACCGGCCGATTCCGAGCCCGGCAAGATCCACAAAGGCCTGGACCGCGTCGTTCCGCACGTCGGCGAGCGCTTCGCGGTTGCCGCGAATCGAGATGCGCACCAGCGACGGCGACACCTGCGCCCTGAACCCCGCGCCCAGATTCCGATAGCGCACCGGCACGCCGGTCACGGTGCGCTCGATTGGCGCCGGCCAGATTTCCACGATCACGGTCGCGCTTTGCGGCTGCACCAGCCGCACCGACGAATCCGCGACGCCGACGGTCACGACGTCGTGCACGCGGGCTTTCGCGCCGGCCACCGAAACCGGTTCGGTGGTCGCTTCGGCAATCTGCCGGACGCGCGTGTCCGGCCCGACGATCTCCACGGTCGCCGGCTCCGCGGAGATCCGCCCCGCCACGAATCCGGGCCCCGGTTCACCTTGCACGGCGGGTACCACCGGGACCCGCCGATGCGCCGACCGCTCCACTTCAATCGACAGCGTCGGCGGCACGACCTGCGCGACCTCGATGCCGAACGGCGCGCGCACTTCATCCGCGCGAATGTGAAAGAGCCGCGACCCCGCGCGCGCGGACGAGAGATCGAGCACCGCCACGATCTCGCCCGGCTGCAAGCGGCTCAGGATTGCCGAGGATCCACGCACCCGCACGTCGACGGTGTCCGGCGGATCGCCGACCATCTCCAGCTCGCCGGGGATGTTCCGGAACTCCAGCGGCACCCGCAGGCTGCGCTCGACGATGTGCTCGCCGGCAACCGTGAACCAGAGCAGCGTTGCCAGCGCCAGCGCCAGCACCTTGAGGCCGAGATGTCGAAACGGGTGATAGCGCATCAGACGTCGTAGGCGGTCTGCGCGTGCCCGCGCCGCAGCGGCACCAGGCGGCGCAGCCGCTCGCGCAGGTCGTCCGACGAGAGCGCGCGCTCGATCGCTCCGTCCAGCGCCAGCGCGATCTGCCCAGTCTCCTCCGACACGATCACCGCCGCCGCATCGCTCTCCTCCGTGAGCCCAATCGCGGCGCGATGACGCGTCCCGAGGTCGCGGCTGAGGCGCGGATTCACCGTCAGCGGCAGAAAGCACGCCGCCGCCGCCACCCGCCCTTCCTGCAGGATGACGGCGCCGTCGTGCAGCGGCGAACCCGGGTTGAAGATCGTCACGAGAAGGTCGTAGGTGAGGAGCGAATCGAGCGGGATGCCGCTCTCGATGTAGTTGCGCAATCCGATCTCGCGCTCGATCGCGAAGATGGCGCCGACCTTCTGCTGCGCCAGCATCGTCGCCGCAACCACCACCTCTTCGATCGTTTCGTCGGCCGCCTGCTGCCGTGTGAGGTAGCGGAAGAACGGCGCCTGGCCGAAGTGCGCGAGCGCGCGCCTGATGTCCGACTGAAAGATGACGATGGCCGCGAACGCGACGTAGACGAGCGCGTTGCGAATCAGCCAGTTCAGCGTCTGGAGGGGCGCGAGCCGCGAGATGTAGAACAGGCCGACGATCAGGAACGAGCCCACGGCCATCTGAACGGCGCGCGTGCCCCGGATCAATTTCAGGAATTCATAAATCAGGAGCGAGACGATGGCGATGTCGAGCACGTCCCACCAGCCGACCGGCGGACGCCTCAACAGGTTCGTGACGTAGTCCTGCATCGGCCCGGCTAGCTTAACTCAGGAGTCTGGCGGGTGTAGGGCGGCTCTTCAGACCCGCCTCACGCGTGGCGCGATGACCGGTGGCTTGTTGCCGGTCTGAAGACCCGGCCTACGCCTGCAGTCAGACCCGGCGGATCCGGTCGGCCACACGCACGACATCGACCATGGCCCGGACGTTGTGGACGCGGACGATGTGCGCGCCGAGAAGCACGCTCGCGGTCACGGCCGCGGCCGTGCCCCATTCGCGGTCGCGCGGCTCGCGGTCGCCGATCGCCTCCTTCAGAAAAGATTTGCGTGACGGCCCCGACAGGATGGGCCGATCGAGCGCGGCGAGCGCGTCCAGCCGCGCGAGGACCTCGAAGCTGTGCTCCGCGCGCTTGGCGAACCCGAAGCCTGGGTCGATGACGATCGCGTCGCGGGCGACGCCCGCGGACATCGCGCGATCGATCGCCTGCGACAGCTCCGCGGTGAGTTCGCCCAACACGTCCTCATAGTTGGCCAGCTGATACATGCCGCGCGATCGCCCGCGCGTGTGCATCAGGATGAGCGGCGTGCCCGCGTCGGCGGCCACGCGGCCGAGCGCCGGTTCATAGAGCAGCCCGCTCACGTCGTTGACGATGACCGCGCCGCGCGCGATGGCCTCGCGCGCCACGGTCGCCTTGTAGGTATCGATGGAAATCGGTGCGGCGGTCTCGCGCGCGAGTCGCTCGACGACGGGCAGCACACGCCGCAGCTCTTCGTCTTCCGGCAAGGGATCGGCGCCGGGACGCGTCGACTCGCCCCCGACGTCGAGGATGTCCGCGCCGTCGGCGACCAGGCGCAGCCCGGCCGCGACCGCGCGGTCCACGTCGTCAAAGCGGCCGCCGTCCGAGAAGGAGTCGGGCGTCACGTTGAGCACGCCCATCACGAGCGTCCGCGGACCAAGTTCGAGCGGCGCGCGATGAGGGAGGTGAAGGACGTAGGAACGGCGAGGGCGCATGTACACACGAAGGCCCGGCCAACGGCCGGGCCTTCGTATGTTACTCCTGCGGCAGCGGCTTGTTGAGCGGCGGAATCGGCGGAACGATTGTCGGGCGTTCCTTGGCCGCGCGCCGCTGGTCGTCGGTGACCGCCGCCGGCGAGGCTGCCGGCTTGAGATCCTCGAGCGGCTGGCCGGCGATGATGCGGCGGACCTGGTCCGCGTCGAGCACTTCGCGCTGCAGCAGCTCCTCGGCAATGCGGAGCAACGCCGGCTTGTGATTCTCGAGCAGCTCCTTGGCGCGCTCGTAGTTGCTGGTCACGAACCGCTTGATCTCGTGGTCGATGCGGATCGCGGTGTCCTCGCTGTAATCCTGGTGCTGGGCGATCTCGCGGCCGAGGAAGATCTGCTCTTCCTTCTTGCCGAAGGTGAGCGGGCCCATCGCGTCGCTCATGCCCCACTCGCAGACCATCTTGCGCGCGAGCTCGGTCGAGCGCTCGAGATCGTTGCCCGCGCCGGTGGTCATGCCGCCGTTGGTCAATTCCTCCGCGAGACGGCCGCCGAGCAGGATGGCGATCTGATCGTTGAGATAGTCGCGCGTGTAATTGTGCTTGTCCCCTTCGGGGAGCTGCATCGTCACGCCGAGCGCCATCCCGCGCGGGATGATCGTGACCTTGTGAATGGGATCGGCGTGCGGCAGGACGACCGCGAGCAGCGCGTGCCCCGCCTCGTGGATCGCCGTGACCTTCTTCTCCTCCTCGGAGATGATCATCGAGCGGCGCTCCGAGCCCATCAGGACCTTGTCCTTCGCGAACTCGAAGTCGTGCATGCGCACGACCTTCTGGTTGTAGCGCGCCGCGTTGAGCGCCGCTTCGTTCACCAGGTTCGCGAGATCCGCCCCCGAGAAGCCCGACGAGCCGCGCGCCAGCACGTGGATGTTCACGTCGTCGGCGAGCGGGATCTTCTTCGTGTGGACGGCGAGGATGCCTTCGCGTCCCTTCACGTCGGGACGATTCACGACGATGCGGCGATCGAAACGGCCCGGGCGCAGGAGTGCCGGATCGAGCACGTCGGGACGGTTCGTGGCGGCGACGAGGATGACACCCTCGTTCGATTCGAACCCGTCCATCTCGACGAGCAGCTGGTTGAGCGTCTGCTCGCGTTCGTCGTGACCGCCGCCGAGGCCGGCGCCGCGATGACGGCCGACCGCGTCGATCTCATCGATGAAGACGATGCAGGGCGCGTTCTTCTTCCCCTGTTCGAACAGGTCGCGCACGCGCGAGGCGCCGACGCCGACGAACATCTCGACGAAGTCCGAGCCGCTGATCGAGAAGAACGGCACGTTCGCTTCGCCGGCGACCGCGCGCGCGAGCAGCGTCTTGCCGGTTCCCGGAGGGCCCATCAGCAGCACGCCCTTCGGAATGCGGCCGCCGAGCTTCTGGAATTTCTGCGGTTCTTTCAGGAACTCGATGATTTCCTGCAGCTCTTCCTTCGCTTCGTCGACACCGGCGACGTCCTTGAACGTCACC
>JBKPRU010000147.1:0-9472 GCA_046734675.1 Acidobacteriota bacterium | reverse complement strand
CGGTTGCGATCGGACCAATCGTAGTGAAGGCGCTCCCAGATGCCGCGCGATCCCTCGGTGACGTCGGCGTCGGAGGGACCACGATAATGCACCTTGAGATACTCGTCCGCGCTGTTGCCAAACAGCTGCGCGCGGCCCGGTCCGAAGTCGGTGAGCGCCGCGAGGAACTGCTCGGGCGTCGCAGTGGTGGTCTGGTGCAGATGGAACGTAGACATGCTACTCCTTGGCGAACATCGCGATCGATCGCGCGTGGCCGGACCAGCGCGCCCTATTGCCGAAGCACTTGATGAACGAAGGCGACCGCGATCGACCCCTCACCGACCGCCGACGCCACCCGCTTGATGTTCCCGCCGCGCACATCTCCAACGGCGAAGATGCGCGGACGGCTCGTTTCGAGCAAATGGGGCGCGCGCGCGAGCGGCCAGTTCGCGGTCGTCAACTCCTCGCGTGAAAGGTCCGGACCGGTCTTCACGAAACCGTTGTCGTCGAGCACGAGGCAGCCGTTCAGCCACCGCGTATTCGGCACCGCGCCCATCATGATGAACATGTGCCTGATGTCATGGGTTTCGACGTCGCCCGTGCGGTCGTCGCGCCACCGGATCCGGGCGAGCCTGCCGTCGCCTTCGAGACCGACGATCTCGGTCCGCGTCCGCAGAACGATGGCCGGATTGTCCTCGATGCGCCGAACCAGGTAGCGTGACATCGTCTCCGACAGATCCGGTCCACGGACTACCATGTGGACACGCCGTGCCGTCGACGCAAGAAATACGGCCGCCTGGCCCGCAGAATTTCCACCGCCGACCACGACCACATCCTCGCCGACGCACAGTTGCGCCTCCATCGGCGTGGCACCGTAGTAGACACCAGTCCCCTCGAACGTTGCCAGGTTGTCGAGTGCGGGTTTGCGGTACTGCGCGCCGGTCGCGATGATCACCGCTCGCGCTCGAATCCGAGATCCCTGGTCGATATCGATGGTGTAGCGTTGACCGTCGCACGCCAGTCGCGCCGCGCCTCTGGCCACGATGACATGTGCGCCAAATTTCAAGGCCTGCGCGTAGGCGCGACCGGTCAGATCCAGCCCGGAGATCCCGGTCGGAAACCCCAGGTAGTTCTCGATCCGTGAGCTGGATCCCGCCTGGCCGCCGGGCACGTTCGATTCGAGGACCAGCACATCCAGCCCTTCGGACGCGCCGTATACGGCCGCCGCCAGTCCCGCCGGCCCCGCGCCGATGACGACCAGATCGCTGACCCGGGCATCGTCGATCGTCTCGTTGAAGCCGAGACAATCGGCGATCTGTGCGTTCGTCGGATCCCGCAGCACGGCATCGCCGCGGCAAATGACGACCGGGATCTCGGCAACACTGATCTGAAACCGATCGAGGAAGTCCTGCGCCTCGTGGTCGCGATCGAGATCGATGTACTGAAAGGGATGACCGTTGCGGACCAGGAACTCCTGGACGCGGAGCGTTCCAGCGCAGTGGCGGGAACCGATCACCACCACATCGCCCAGGTGCCGGGAAATCAGTTCGAGGCGACGCAGGAAGAACGCGCGCATGAGGATCTCGCTCAGCTCGGCGTCGGTCTGGATCAACGCCGTCAGCTGCTCGCGATCGAGTTGAATCACTTCGCCAGGCTCGGTGACGCGCAGCCGCACGAGTCCGAGGCGGCCGCTGATCGTGCTGGCTTCGCCGGAGAACTGGCCGGCATGAAGCGTAACGATTAGAGTCTCGCGTCCGTTTCCCGGAAGAGTGGCCTGCAGCTCCCCGCCGATGACGACGAAGACGGGCACGGCCTTGTCGCCGACCTCGACGAGCACGTCGCCTTGTGTCGTCGAACGACGGCGACCGTGGGCCGCGACTTTCGACAGTTGTTCGGATGTGAGCGTCGGGAAGACGCGCTCGGGACGTGAGACGGTAACCGCCAGCGGTGTGAGCGACCGATCAACCGTGTCCATAACTCCTGCCGAGGAAGCGGTCCGGGGCCAGCTGCATTAGACAGGATCGGGGGTCACGAATCCATTGGACGAAGGTATCTGTTCGAAAGAGAGCGGCTATTTCAGCGACGCTCGGGGTGTGGCGTTTCACCGCGTTCCAACATATCGACGAGGGCGGCAATTTTCCTGGCTCGTCCTGCCGCTGTCTTCATGGTGGTGGTGCGGAACACGAGCGCATAGCGGTTGTGCCGTCCCAGCAATTGGAACGTCTTCAACGCCCGTGGACTGGCTTCGATCGCCTTGCGCAGATCGCCGGGGACGTTGTCGTCCGACGCGTCGCGCATCGGCAGGTACGCGGAGTTCCAGCGACCGTCGGCTTTCGCAGCGTCGATCTGTTGCTGTCCGTGCGGCGTCATGCGCCTGGCCTTCGTCAACCGCGCGACGTGCTCGCGGTTAATCTGACTCCAGATGCTCTTTGGCCGGCGCGGCGTGTATCGCTGCAAATACGAGCATTCATCGAATGCTTTCCGGATGCCGTCGATCCATCCCCAGCACAGCACGACGTCGAGTGCTTCCGCAATCGTGATGGACGGCACGCCGGAGCCCTTCTTGAAGATCCGCAGCCAGACCTCGCGCTCGCGTGCGTGATTCTTGCGCAGCCACGATTCGAACGCCGTCCCAGTGCGAAAGGTTTTGATCTTGTTCGAGGGTGGAATGGTCGCGACCATGTTGACGGCTTCGACAATAACACTGGCGCAGTCGTGGCACCTCATGACAGATGAGTCGTCGGTCGAGGACGATCGTTCGGGATCGCCCGGCGCTCGAATTGCAGACATACACGATTTTGGTCCTGAGGTTCAACGACTGATGATGCGAATCGAGGACTACGGTCTGATCGGCGACACGCAAACCGCCGCCCTCGTGGGCAGCAATGGATCCATCGACTGGCTCTGCATGCCGCGCTTCGACTCGCACGCATGTTTCTCGGCGTTGCTCGGGGAGCACACGGACGGGCGCTGGCTGATCGCGCCGCTCGACGAACCGCGAGCGCGCGCGCGCCGCTACCGGGGTCATTCGCTGGTCCTCGAGACGGAGTTCACGACAGCAACCGGCAGCGTGCGTCTCATCGACTGTATGCCGCCGCGCGACCGCGAGCCCGACCTCGTCCGCATCGTCGAAGGCGTCAGCGGCGAAGTCCGGATGCAGATGGAGTTGATCATTCGCTTCGATTACGGCTCCATCGTGCCGTGGGTACGAAAGGTTGATGGTGCGCTGCGTGCGATCGGCGGACCGGACGCCCTGACGCTCTGGTCACCCGTGGAGACCCGCGGCGTGGACCTGACCACGCGCGCGGAGTTCACGGTACGCGCGGGTCAGCGTCTGCCCTTTCTGCTCGCGTGGCATCCCTCGCACGAATCGGTCACGCCGATTGACGTCGACACCGCCGTCGACGACACCTGCCGATGGTGGGAAGACTGGTCCGGCCGCTGCACGTATGACGGCGAGTGGCGCGAGGATGTGATCCGATCACTCATCACGCTGAAGGCATTGACGTTTGGGCCAACCGGCGGCATCGTCGCCGCGCCGACGACGTCGCTGCCGGAGCGCATCGGCGGTGTACGGAACTGGGACTACCGCTACTGCTGGCTGCGCGATGCGACGTTCACGCTGTACGCGCTGCTGGTCGGGGGCTACACCGAGGAAGCGTCCGCCTGGCGCAACTGGCTGCTGCGCACCGTCGCCGGCGATCCGGCGGATCTGCAAATCATGTATGGGGCCGCCGGCGAGCGCCGGTTGACGGAATACGAGCTGCCCTGGCTGCGCGGATACGAGGGCTCCGCGCCGGTTCGCGTCGGGAACGCTGCCGTCAATCAATTGCAGCTCGATGTCTACGGCGAGCTCATGGATGCGCTGTGCCTGGCGCTTCGTTCCGGCGTCGAGCACGACGCAGCCGCGTGGGCGCTGCAAACCGAGTTGATGCACTTCCTCGAGACGCTGTGGAAAGAGCCGGACGAAGGAATCTGGGAAGTTCGCGGGCCACGCAGACATTTCACCCACTCGAAGGTGATGGCGTGGGTGGCGTTCGATCGCGCGATCAGTATCGCGGAGCACTCTGGCGCGAGGGCGCCGCTGGATCGATGGCGCGCGATTCGCGCCGAGATTCACGCGCAGGTGTGCCGCGACGGATTCAACGCCCGCCGCAACGCCTTCACCCAGTACTACGGGTCGGATGCCACCGACGCGAGCCTCTTGATGCTGCCGCTGGTCGGCTTTCTTCCTCCGACCGATCGCCGGGTCGTCGGAACCGTCGCCGCGATAGAGCACGACCTGATGTGCGACGGCTTCCTTCTGCGCTACCACGCCGACACATCGACGCACGTCGACGGGCTCCCTCCCGGCGAGGGCGTGTTCCTGCCCTGCACCTTCTGGCTGGCTGACAACTACGCGTTGCTGGGAGATCACCGCAAGGCACGCGAGACTTTTCAGCGGCTGCTCGCGGTGCGCAACGATCTCGGCCTGCTCGCCGAGGAATACGATTCCGGGGCGAAGCGCCTGCTCGGCAACTTCCCGCAAGCGTTTACGCACGTGTCGCTCGTCAACACCGCGCGCAACTTGTCGCAGGAAGGGGGTCCGGCCGCCGATCGTCAGCGCAGCGGTCAGCACTGAGCCGATCTCATCCCGACGGATCTAACACCGCCGCGCCCTCTCCTCGAAATCGGCTTTCGCACCGGGATCGCTCGGATGCAGTACTGAGTAGAACGCGCGAGACGTTACTCGTGGACTTCCCGCTGCTCGGCATCCGAGGCCCATCGAACCCAGGTCCACCGTGATATCGAGCCGCGGGTCAGCTCGCAGCTGGGTCCACGCACGCAGCATGCCCTCCGACCACCGTATGTCATCGAACACGAACATGGCGGCCTCACCGGAGTACCGCCACAGCGCGTCGAAGTAATCGAGCGTTGGCTGATACTGATGGTGCCCATCGATGTACGCCAGGTCTACCCGGCCGTGCTCCGCGAGCGCAGCGTCGAGGGTGTCGGAGAACAATCCCGGCACGTAGCTGACGTTCTCGAGACCGAGCTTCGCATGAAGCGATTTGGCAAGACGCAGTCGATACGGCGAGGCTTCCAAGGTAACCAGGCGACCCCCAGTTGCGTTGTCGTTCAGGGCCGCCGCTTGATACGCAGCCGAGATGCCGACGTTCGTCCCCAGCTCCACGACGAGCTGCGGCTTGAACTCCTGAATCAACTGATACAGCAGGAGCGCACCACGTGGCGACTTGCTGACCTTTGTTGCCGCGGCGATGGTCTGCCCTTCGTCATACAGCCCCGGTTCGGCCGACCCGTCGATCAGCGGACCATCGTCTTGCAGCATCCGTCGGCGCTCCCGCTCGATCGCGTGAATGCGCGCCTGCTCCGCTGACGTCTGCATGTCGAGGCGCTGAAAGCAAGCGACCAGGCGTGCCGCACGCGGGCTCGAGTCCGCGAGCTGGCCCAGGCTGCGCCGGTCGGCGAACCGTTGCCGCGCACTGCGGGCGCGCCTCGTCGTCGCGAGCAGCGCTTGATATGCTCGTCGCCGCAGCCTCAGGGTGATCGTCATCAAGCGAGTATAGGTCCAGGGCTGTCCTGGCCCTCAGCACGTTGCTCACGCAATCTTGACGAATTTGAAGGCGGGTGTTACCAGGCACCGCAAGCACGCCAATCTTCGACGATGACCGTGCTCGTCACACGACCTCCGGAATCCAGCCGACGAAGATCATGGCGATAACGATCCACACCGTCATCAGGAACGGAAGGGCTAAAACCAGGTTCGTGAGTACTCGCCGCCTTCTGGAATCGTCTTCCGCCGGCCGATCGCGCGGCGCTGTACGTAGTTGGCGATAGACCCCAGCAATGCCGAACAGACAGCCCACGACGGCAATGATCGGCAGCGAAAGATACAGGACCGTCCAGTGATTAAACGGGCGGAACAAAATATCAGACACGTCCTCTCGCGGCCCTAGTCTTATCGGCAAATCGTACATGAGTATCAGGACGATCAAGGGAACGGCGAGCAACTCGAGGATGATAGCCGTTCGTGTGGGCGTGCTTACGTTAGACAGCGCCTTGAAGGCTGTTTTCAAATGATTTCGAACAAGGCCAAGCACTGTGAAGCATGCCGCAGACCAGAAGAGCAGGTTCAGAAGAAGGGCCATTCGGTAAACATGTGCGTTATGACCCCAGGCATCATTCTCGATATATGCAGTGGGGAATCCCACGAGTCTGCACCCGTACCCAAGTCGTTCGACCGAGTCGTGGTACTGCTCCCTGCATACTGTGCTGTTATAGCTGCCAATGCCGACGCAGTAGATGACCATGACGGCAGTGAGACCAAGCACCAGAGACAAGATCCCGCTCTTGAAATAGAAACTCATGGACGCTTTTTTGCCGCCCGTCCAACAGTCACAGGAGCGTCACACTGATCGTCATCGAGCGAGGGTTGACGCGATGAGATACAACCGGTTCGCAGTGGCCAGATAAAGCGAATCGCCGACCACCGCCGGAGGCGAATAGAGCGCCGCATCCATCTCGATCTGTCCGAGCACGTGCTTTCGCCGCCCCGCACGAAGAACGGTCATGGTGCCTCCAACGTTCCCAACGTAAAGGCGGTCGCCCGCCAATTGGAGGCTTCCCCAGATGGCATCGTGCGTCTCGTGTTTCCAGACGTGCGCGCCGGTTGCCGCGTCCAGACAGTGAATCGTGCCGCCCAGGTCCGCAACGTACAGGAGACCGTCTTTCACAATCGGCGTTCCCACCACGCGACCGACGTCGCGAGAAGTCCAGAGGAGTCTGCTCTGAGTCACGTCTCCCTGGCCATTGGGACTGATCGCGTAAATGAATGAGGGTCCGTTGCCGTGCCCTGGACTCTGTCCCATCGCAATGAAGACGCGGTCCTCCGCGAAGACCGGTGAGGCAATGATGAAGCTGCGTGAAAAGACACCCGGTCGCGGAAGCCAGCGTGCGTCTTTCGGATTGCCGTCGAATCGCCACACTTCGTGACCCGACGTCGCGTCGTAGGCGCGCAGCCACCCATCTCCTCCGCCCAAGAGCACCTGTATGCGCCCATTGACATTGGCCGCCACGGGGCTGGACCACTGGCCGTGTAACACGTGCTCGCCCGCGCCGATGGCGCGCCAGACGACGTCGCCGGAACGCTTGTCCACGGCGATCAAACTTGGGGCGCGCGGCGAGGGAACGCGCGTGTGGCCTTCATTCTGCCCGTTCGAGGTCGAGATCATCAGCAGATCACCTACGGGCAACACGTCGCTGTTCGTGGCTTCATGCGGAAACACACCCAAGCGGCCACACACGTCCAACTCCCAGACGATGTCGGCCGCGGCGTGGTCCTGGAAGGTCTCGTCGCGATACGGACCATCATTCTCGCCATCACGGAAGCCGTGTGTGTCGAGGCAACGGAGTTGGCATTCGGCGGTGACGTAGTACAACCGATCCCCTTCGACATACGGTGTACTCGTCGTCGACGGCAGCAGAAACTCTCGCAGACCCCGCTCGATTCGCGGGGCCAGGTCCTGCCATACGAACTTGCCATCCTTCGTTTGAAATGCCACAAGCACACCGGCATCTTCCTCGTAGTCGGGATTGAGGTGCCGTGCGTTGTCGGTGCCCACATAGACCACATCGTCGGCAACGACGGGACGACCATACGTTTCCTTTCCCAACTCGACACTCCAGACGATGTTCCGGCCCGTGGTGCTATCCCATTCAACCGGAGGATTGCCGGTGAGGACGTCCGGTGGCTTGACGGAGGGGCGTCGCGCGTCGGCGTCCTCGACTGGCTCGCTCGCCAGGGGCACTCGCTCGCGCTCGTTCTTACCGTCGATGCGATCACTTCCAGCGATTCGTCTCAACGCCCACTCGGCCTCGTCATGCAATGCCGGATCATTGGCTGCCGACTTCAGCGCCTCGCGGGCTGACTGTGCCTTCGGTCCGATGCTGCCCAGCGCTCCGGCCGCGAAGATCTGCACATAGAGGAAATCATCCTCGAGCGCGGCGATTAACTGCGGCACTGCAGACTGCGCAGCCGGGCCGATGCTGGCGAGGGCCTCACACGCCGCCCATCGAACGCCGGGCACAGGATCGCCTAAGGCTTCGGCCAAGGCGTCGGCCGCAGTCGCCGCGTTCGGACCGATCGATGACAGGGCCTCTGCCGCGTAGACTCGGACGTAAGCGTCCTCGTGAGAAAGAGTCTTGACCAGGGCGCCGACCGAGGGGCTGCCCCGCTTCCCCAACGCGCCCAGTGCTCGCGCGGCATCGCCGGCGACGATCGCATCCTCATCTTTCAGCGCCCGTCTCAAAGCCGCTTGAATCGATTCGGTATGAGGCGCGAGATCAATCAACGCATCGACGGCCTCGCGCCGGATGGCGATCGACTCGTGCCGCAGCAGGTCCACGAGTAACGGAATGGCCGGGGGACCGATCCGCCGGATCATTTCAAGGGTCACCACATGCAGGTCTTCATGCTCAGGGGTGAGGAAGCGTCTCAGCAGAGGGACCGACCGAAGACCTCCCTGGACCAGCGTCGCTTCGGCGGTTGCGCGGACCTTTGCGTCGCTGGCCAGCAGGCGCGTTGCCCAGTCACGTACACGCGCGGGGCTTGCAGAAAGACTCGACTCGGTCCGCGGTGGCGGTGATTGCGACAGGGCGACCACTTGAGTGAGTCCAACCACAAGGGCTATCGCAAGAGCCTGTCGCGTCATGAACGACATCATGTCGCCCGGTCGGATGTGGAGATATGCCCTTTCGGAATGCCCTCTCTTGGAGGGGCGCGAAGCTGAGCTGACGCGCGCGCCCTCGAGACTCTTGTTTCAGGCCGGGCCGATCGGGTCGAGCCCTCGTCGTCGATCAGCTACAACAGGGACCCCGCCAGTTAACAAAATATGAGCGGGATGTGTTCAGGCGCGGGCGTCGCCAATGGTTGTCGCGATCCCAGATCTTAGTCCTCGCGCAGTGCTTCGACCGGCGCCACCCTCGATGCGCGCAGCGCCGGAAGCAATGACGCCGCGAGCACGGTCGCAAGCGATAGGGCGGCGGCGAGCGCCAGCATTCGGGGATCACCAGGGGCAATCCCGTAAAGTTGTGCCTGCGCGAGCCGCGCGGCAGCCCACGCGCAGAGAGCACCGAGGAGCACACCGGGCATCGCGATCGCCAAGCCGTCCCGCACGATCATCCAGATGACGGTCCCGCGAGAAGCGCCAAGCGCCAGGCGCACACCGATTTCGCGAACCCGCGCGGTGACGGAGTACGCGAGCAGCCCGTACACGCCCATGCACGCCAGCACGCTCGTGAGCGCCGCTGCGAAGGCCGCCAGGCCCGCTGTGAAACGCTGCCTCAACAGCGCATGGTTGACCCATTCCGATGATGTGATGAAGCCGCGCAGCAATCGATGCCCCAGCGTCTTCACGACGCGCGCGTAGCCATCGCGCACGGTCGCGAGGTCGCCGCTCGCGCGAACGTAGGCCATCGGAAACTGCGACCGCGC
>JBKPRU010000146.1:0-9657 GCA_046734675.1 Acidobacteriota bacterium | reverse complement strand
CGCGCGCAACGAGCGCGAAGCGCGCCGTGTGCTGCTGGCGCGACTCCCGACCCTGGAGCACGCGCGGCTCGGCGGCCACACCGGCGGCAACCTGCTGCTGTCGATGATGGAGCGCTACAGCGGCGACTTCGTCGCGGCGGTCGACGGCCTCCGCAGCCTGCTCGGATGCGCCTGACGCGTGTGGCCCGTCAGCGTCGAGCAGGCCAGCGTCTGCGCGGAGTACCGCGACGGGACGACGACGCGCGGGGAAGTGGAAGTGGACGCGGGGCAGTCGTCGGGGCACGGCATCACGCGGCTGTGGCTCGAGCCGGACGTGCGCCTGCATCGCGCCGCCGCCGAGGCGATCCCGCGGTTCGATGCCGCCCTCGTCGGTCCCGGGAGCTTCTACACGAGCCTGATGCCGATCTTCCTCGTGCGCGGCGCCCCCGAAGCGATTCGACAGGTGCGCGGTCCGTTGATCCTCATCGCGAATCTCCTCACCGAAGGACGCGGCATGGCCGGGTTCACCGCGGGAGACGAGGTGCGCCGGTTGAGCGAGACGGTCGGCCGTTCGTTCGACGTCGTGATCATCAACACCGCGCGCCCGTCGCGCGCCACGCTCGATCGCTACGCCGAGGAGCACAAGGCGCCACTCGAGATCGGCGACGTGCCCGAGGGCTGCGAGGTCGTGACCGGCGAGTTCTGGTGCGGCGAAATCGCGCGCCACGATCGCCGCCGTCTTGCGCAGGCGGTCTGGGCGATTCTCGCGCGGCGATTGCTGTAAGTCGTGCCTCTGCTCACGCTCTCCAATCTCTCGCTGGCGTTCGGCCACCTTCCGCTGTTCGAGAACGCCGACCTGCGGATCGATCCCGGTGAACGGATCGCGCTCATCGGGCGAAACGGCAGCGGCAAGTCGAGCCTGCTGCGGGTCATCTCGGGTGAGCTGCCGCCGGACGGCGGGACGGTGTGGCGCGCCCCCGCGCTGCGCGTGGCGCGGCTGGACCAGGAAGTGTCGGCGGCCGGCGCGGGTGAGCGCACCGTCTTCGACGAGATTGCCGCCGGCCTTGGCGCGCTGGGCGATCTGATCGCCGACTATCATCACGCCGCCCTGGCGGTCGCCGAAGCACCGGAGGATGCTGCGCGCCTCACCGCGCTTGCGGCGTTGCAGCAGCGGCTCGAGCGCGAGGAGGGCTGGAGTCTCGAGCAGAAGGTGGAGCTCGTCATCTCGCGGCTCGGGCTTGCCGCCGATCGCCCGGTCGCGACGTTATCCGGTGGGTGGCGGCGTCGAACCCTCCTCGCAAAGGCGCTCGTCACCCAGCCCGACGTGCTGCTCCTCGACGAGCCGACCAACCATCTCGACATCGACGCGATCCGCTGGCTCGAGGAGTTCGTCGCGCAGTACGCGGGCGCGGTGCTGTTCGTCACCCACGACCGCGCGTTCCTCTCCGCGCTGGCGACGCGGATCGTGGAGCTCGATCGCGGACGCCTGACGTCCTGGCCGGGGTCCTACGAGACCTTCCTTCAAAAGAAGGCGGCCGCGCTCGAGGACGAGGCGCGCGATCTCGAACGCCTCGACAAGAAGCTCGCGCAGGAGGAGGCGTGGCTCCGCCAGGGCGTGAAGGCGCGGCGGACGCGGAACGAAGGGCGCGTCCGCGATCTGATGAAGCTGCGCGCCGAGCGCGCGTCGCGGCGCGCGCAGGTCGGCGACGTGCGGATGGCAATCGACGCTGCGGAGGCGACCGGCCGTCTCGTGTTCGAAGCGAAGCACGTCTCCAAGTCGTTCGCCGACGTGTCCGTGATCCACGACTACTCGCAGCGGATCCTGCGCGGCGATCGCGTCGGCCTGATCGGCCCGAATGGGTCCGGGAAGTCGACGCTGTTGAAGCTGCTGGTCGGCGAGCTCGAACCCGACGAAGGGACGATCCGCAGCGGCACCCGCCTCGAGATCGCCTATTACGATCAACAGCGCGAACAGCTCGATCCGGAGCAGACGGTCGCCGATACGATCAACGACGGCAACAGCACCGTCGTCATCAACGGCCGGCCGCGGCACGTGATCGGCTATCTCGCCGACTTCCTCTTCCCGCGCGAGCGCGCGCAGTCGCAGGTGAAATCGCTGTCAGGAGGAGAGCACAACCGGCTGCTGCTCGCGCGTCTGTTCGCGCGTCCGGCGAACGTGCTCGTCATGGACGAGCCGACCAACGATCTCGACATCGAGACGCTCGAACTGCTCGAGGAGCTGGTCGGCGACTTCCCCGGCACCGTGCTGCTCGTCAGCCACGACCGCGTCTTCCTCGATCGCGTCGTCACCAGCACGCTCGCATTCGAGGGCGCGGGGCGCGTGGTCGAATACGTCGGCGGCTATGAGGATTACCTGCGGCAGCGGCCGCGCGCGGATGAGGGGCGGGCGGCGAGGGCCGCGGAGAGCGAGACGCGCCCCGGACCGCGGCCGGACGCCTCCGCTCGACGGCCCAGGAAGCTGTCGTACAAGGAGCAGCGGGAGCTCGAGGCGCTGCCGGCGCAGATTGCGTCACTCGAAGACGAGCAGACGCGGTTGCAGGCCGAGGCGCACGCCCCGGAGTTCTACAAGGCGGACGCCGCGCACATCCGCTCGGTGCTGGCGCGGCTCGAGGCGGTCGGCCCCGAGCTCGAATCGCTGCTCGCGCGGTGGATCGCGCTGGAGGAGCTCGCGCGCTCACCGTCGTAATGCCGGCGCGATATGGTAGTATGGCTCGGGTATGTATACGAAGGTGACCTTCACGATCGATGAGGAGACGGTGCGGCTGCTCCGCGCCACCGCGGAGCGGATGAACAAGCCGCAGAGCCTCGTCGTCCGCGAGGCGGTCGCCGAGTATGCCGCCAACAGCGACCGCCTCAGCGAGCTCGAACGCCGCCGCATGCTGCGCGCGATCGACGCCATGCTGGAGCGTCCGACGTCGCGGCCGAAGCGGGCCGTCGATCGTGAGGTCCGGCAGATCCGCGAGGCGCGCCGGCAGGGCGGCCGCAAGCGGCGCTCCGGATGATCCATCTCGACACATCGGTGTTGATCGCGGCGCTGACCGGGCCGAGGACAGCCGCGGCGCCGCTGCGGGACCGTGTGCGCGACGGCGTCCGCCTCGGCTTCTGCACCATCGTGCTGTATGAATTCTGGCGCGGACCTCGGACCGAGGCCGAGCTCGACGATCAGGAGGCGCTGTTTCCCGCGGTCGCCGCGGTGCCCTTCGGCATGCGCGAAGCGGCAATCGCCTCGAGAGTCTACGCGCAGCTCAACAACCCGCGGCGGCGGGAAATCGATATCGCGATTGCCGCGTGCGCGCTGATCCAGGGGGCGTCGTTCTGGACGCTCCACCCGCAGGACTTCACGGACATCCCCGGTCTTGACGTCGTGCGCACGCCGCGCCGGGTCTGAAGGCGTTCTACGCGGCGGTTGGAGCGACGCCGGCGCTACCGGAAGTTCTTTTCGAAGAGAGCCTCGATCGCCTGCTTCCCGTTGTCGTGGATCTGGCGCGTGCCGGTCCCGGTGAAATGCGGATGGGTGATCGTCGGCACGTCCGTCTTCTGCCAGTCGTCGCCGGTCCACCGGAACCAGCCGTTCTTCTCCTGGTCGAAGACGAAGAGCGGCTTGTTACACAGCTTCGCGAACTCGGCGCCCCAGCCGGTGCCGCCCCGCACCGTGAGATCGTCCAGGATCACGCCGATCACGTAGATCTCCTGGCCGCTGTTGACCTGATACCAGAGCGTCTGCAGGATTTTCCGCAGCGTCGGGCTGTCGGTGTAGCGGCGATGCATCAGCCGCGACACGTACGCGAGGCTCACGTCACCCGCCTGCAGCTCTTCGTGATTCAGCACGCGGATGCCGCGGCGGCGCGCTTCCGTGTGTCCCTCGAAGGTGAAGTTCACTTCCTCGATGCCGTGGCGCTCGGCGCAGGCGCCGAACTCCGCTTCTGCGCCGGGTGCGGCGCCGCTGAACAGGATGTAGTCGTCTCGATTCATGATGCGGTCAGCTGCTGCGTCGTTTCGCGACGGTCTTCTTCTTCGTCGATCGCGTCGCTGAGGTGGAACGCTTCGTGGCGGTTTTCGCCGGGCGCGAGCGCTGCGGCGGCGCCGCCGCGGATTTGACGGGGGTCTTGCCTGCCTTGGCGGGCGTCGAGCTCGCCGGCGCGGGCGTGCGCCCGGCTTTGAGCGCCGCGGCGCGTTCGATGATCTTCGCCAGCATCGCGCCCGCTTCGCCGCCCTTCGCGGGCTTGTGCGATTCCCACACGTCGGGGCGATCCTGGGCGAGGATGTCCTCGAAGTCTCCCTCGCTCTTCACGCTCTTCGACGCGAACTCCGTGATGTCGACCTCGCCCGCCCAGTCGTCGCGGTGCTTGATCAGCAGCCACGATCGATCGCCACTTCCGCCCGGGTAGCGGCCGCCGGTGCGGACGAGTACCCACGATCCTTTCAGCTTGTAGCCGTCGAGCGTGAACTTCAGGTCGCCCTTCTTGAGCGCCGCGTCGATATCCGGGCTTTCGGGCGTCCACGTGCCGACGTCCCACAGCATCACGATGCCGGCGCCGTAGCCTTCGGGGATCACTCCTTCGAAGGTGCCGTACTCGATGGGATGATCCTCGACCATCATGGCCAGCCGCTTCGTCTTCGGATCCAGCGACGGTCCCTTCGGCACCGCCCACGACAGCAGCACACCGCGATGCTCGAGGCGGAAGTCGTAATGCAGGTGGCTCGCGAGGTGCTTCTGCACGCAGAAGAAGCGGGTGTTGCCGGTGGTCTGCTGCTTCGCGCGTTCTTCCGCGAGCTTGGGATCGCCCCACGGCTCGGGCGTCGACGTGAAATTGCGCTTCGCTTTGTATTTTTCAAGAACCATGCGTATTGTCTTTTTTTAATGCGCGTGGGGCCCCACCCCCACGCGCTGTACGCGCTTCGCGCGACGCCCTTCGGGCTTGCCGCCGCTTCGCGGCGGCCGACTGCGGTGAACAGTGCGGCCAGTTCCAGCCAGCCCGAGGCAACAATCCCGAGCGGTCTCGCTCCTCGCTCGTCGCCCCTCGCTCATCGCGCCGCGCCCATCAACTTCTTCGCCGCGGGCACGAGCGCGAACATGACGACCGAGGCGCCAATGAGCACGGCGGTGACGATGCCGAACAACGTGTTGAGCGGCATCGCACTGAAGAATCCGGCCGCCCATCCCGCGAGCTTGTTGCCGAACGCATTCGACAGGAACCATACGCCCATCATCAGCCCGACGATGCGGAGCGGCGCGAGCTTGGTGACCGCGCTCAGCCCCACCGGGCTGATGCACAGCTCGCCGAGCTCCGACACGAAGTACGACGCGATCAGCCACCACGGGCTCACCCGGATGCCTTCGCCGCTCGCGAGCGCGCCGGCCGGCACGAGCACGAGGAACGCGAGCCCCATGAAAAAGAGCCCGAGCGCGAACTTCGCGGGCACCGACGGCTCGCGCGGACCGAGGCGCATCCACAGCCAGCCGAAGATCGGGGCGAGCGCGATTACGAAGATCGGCTGCACCGACTGGAACCATGACGAGGGGAACGAGACGCCGAACATCTCGAGGCGCGTGTAACGATCGGCGAACAGATTCAGCGTCGAGCCCGCCTGCTCGTACGCGCCCCAGAAGAGCACCGCAGCCAGGAAGAAGATGACGATCGCGCCGATGCGTTTCGTCTCGTCGGCGGTAAAGCCGCGGCTCGTTTCGGCGGTGCGTTTCGCCGCGGCGGTGTCGGCGGTCGCGACAGTAGGTTTCTGTCCGAGACGGGCGATGCCCGACTGCAGGCGCTTCCGGCCGATCACGTACTGAACCACCCCGAACGCCATCCCGACGCCGGCGGCGGCGAAGCCGACGTGCCAGTTCACGCGCTGCGCCAGGTACCCCGCGATCAGCGGCCCGATGAACGCGCCGAGATTGATCCCCATGTAGAAGATGGAGAATCCGGCGTCACGCCGCGTATCACCTTGGGGATAGAGCGAGCCGACCAGCGTGCTGACGTTTGGCTTCAGAAGTCCCGTGCCGATGACGATGAGCGCAAGGCCCGTGTAGAAGAAGGGAAGCGCCTTGAACGCGAGCGTGAAGTGGCCGGCGGCGATGACGATGCCGCCGACCAGGACGGTGCGGTACTGACCGAGCCAGCGATCCGCGACGAGGCCGCCGAGAATCGACGCGGCCCACGCACTGCCGGTGTAGGTGCCGTAGATGGACGCGGCGTTTGCATCGCCGAACCCGAGGCCGCCGGCCGCCGCCGGCGCCACCATGTAAAGAATGAGGAAGGCGCGCATCCCGTAATAACTGAAGCGCTCCCACATCTCGGTGAAGAACAGCGTGGCGAGTCCGCGAGGATGGCCGAAGAATCCGTAGTCGGTGTCGGCGGCGGCAAGAGGATGCCCGCTACGCGCGGCGAGGGCTCCGTCTGTCATCCCGGCGAGTGTAACCTATTGCCGCGCGTGCCGAGGGGCGAGGAGCGACGGGCGTGAAGCGAGGGCATCGGGGTTGTTCACCGGGCTCGCCGCGCAGCGGCGGCAAGCCCGAAGGGCGTCGCGCGGAGCGCGTAAGCGCGCGGGGGTGGGGCCCCACGCGCAGTAAAGAAAGATGACAGAGCCGATGCGAGAGCTATTCCGGTGCGTGAAGATATTGCTTGTCATAGCGGCCGCGTCCTGCTCCCACGCGGCGTTGGCGCAGACGATACCGTCGCCGCAAACCGCACCAGCGGCACCACCCGCACGCAACTCGATGACGACCGCTGACGATCCGCTCGGGCGCCTCGTGCCGCTGCCGCAGCGCGTCGAACCGGCAGGCGGCGCGCCGTTCACGCTCACACCGCAGACGGTGATCGTCGCGCCCGAAGGCGCGCGGGCGATGGATGTGGCGGCGCAGCTTCTGACGTTCATCCGGCGCGCGTCCGGTGTGGCGCCGCAGATCCTCGTCGCGCGCGAGCCCGCTGCCCCCGGCAATGTGATTGCCCTCGCCCTCGATCCTGCGGTCTCGTCCGACGAAGGCTACGACCTCACGATCGCGCCCGCCCGGGTGACGCTGCGCGCGAAGACGCCGGCGGGTCTCTTCTACGGCGTGCAGACGATGCGGCAGCTGCTGCCGATCACGGCCGAGTACGATGCGCTGCTGTATCGCACGCCGCCCACCGTCACGCTTCCCGCCGTGCACGTCGTCGACGCGCCGCGGTTCGAGTGGCGCGGCGCCATGCTCGACGTCGCGCGCCATTTTTTCTCCGTCGACGAGGTGAAGCGTTACATCGACCTGGTCTCGATGCACAAGATCAACCGCCTGCACCTGCACCTGGCCGACGATCAGGGCTGGCGCATCGAGATTCCATCCTGGCCGGACCTCGCGCGCAAAGGCGGCGCGACGGAGGTCGGGGGCGGGCCCGGCGGCTATTACACGCGCGGCCAGTACAAGGAGCTGGTCGCCTACGCGGAGACGCACTTCGTCACGATCGTCCCCGAGATCGACATGCCCGGGCACACGAACGCGATTCTCGCGTCCTACGCGGATCTCAACTGCAAGGGGACCGCGCCGGCGCCTTACACCGGGACCGAGGTGGGCTTCAGCGCGCTCTGCGTCGATCTCGACGTCACCTACAAAATGATCGACGAGGTCGTGCGCGACATCGTCGCGTTGACGCCGGGCCCGTACTTCCACGCCGGCGGCGACGAGGTGAAGACGCTGACGGCGGAGCAATACAAGCTGTTCGTGGAGCGCGTGCAGAAGATCGTCGAGTCGCACGGCAAGCGGATGGTCGGATGGGACGAGGTGTCGGCGGCGACGCTGCTCCCGACGTCGATCGTGCAGCACTGGCGGCCCGACGCATCGAAGCAGCTCCTCGCCGGCTCGCCGCACCTGATTCTCTCGCCCGCCGACCGCGTGTATCTCGACATGAAGTATGAGGACGCGACGCTCCTCGGACTGAACTGGGCGGCGAACATCCCGGTGCAGCGCGCGTACGACTGGGACCCGGACGCGCTCGTCCCCGGCGCGCGTCCTGGATCGGTCCTTGGCGTCGAAGCGCCGATCTGGTCCGAGACGCTGACCAACATGCGCGACGTCGAGTACCTCGCGTTCCCGCGCCTGGCCGCCGTCGCGGAGCTCGCCTGGACGCCGCAGACCGAGCGCAGCTGGGACGGGTTCCGGCGCCGGCTGGGCGCACAGGCGCCGCGCTGGACGGCGATCGGGATCAATTTCTTCCGCGCGCCGGAGATCGAGTGGGCGCCTGCACGGTGAGCGCGCGCGACGTATCATTTGATCAGTGTCCCGCGTGCTTCTGCTCTCGACCTACGACCTCGGGCGTCAGCCATTCGGGCTGGCGTCGCCGGCGGCCTGGCTGCGAACGGCCGGGCACGAGGTGCGCGCGGTCGACCTCACGCGCGCGAAGCTCGATCCCGACGAGGTAGGCGCGGCGCAGGTGATCGCGTTTTTTCTGCCGATGCACACCGCCACGCGGCTGGCGCTTCCGGTAATCGATCGCGTGAGGCAGATCAACGCATCGGCGCATCTGTGCGCGTACGGGTTGTATGCGCCACTCAACGCCGACATCCTGCGTGAGCACGGCATCGAAACGATCCTCGGACCGGAATTCGAAAGCGATCTCGTGCAGGTGGCGGAGGACTTCCGCCTGAAGGCGGAAGCGACAGAGTTCGTGGAGAACCTCGAAACGGCGCCCACCAATTCCCGTAGCTTCCGCCTTCAGGCGGAAGGTTTGCCGCGCCTGTCATTCATCCAACCCGATCGATCCGGCCTTGCGCCGCTCACGCGCTACGCGTCGCTCCAGACTGGCGACGTGCGCAAGGTCGTCGGCTATACGGAGGCGACGCGCGGGTGCAAGCACCGCTGCCGTCACTGTCCGATCGTGCCCGTCTACGACGGCCGCTTCCGCGTCGTCCCGGTCGACATCGTGATGGCCGACATCGCCGCACAGGTCGAGGCGGGGGCGGAGCACATCACGTTCGGCGACCCGGACTTCTTCAACGGGCCGCGCCACGCAGAGGCCATCATCGGCGCGCTGCACGAGAAGTTTCCGCACGTCTCCTACGACGTCACGATCAAGGTCGAGCACCTGCTGGCCCAGCGCGCCCTGCTGCCGCGGCTGCGCGACACGAACTGCGCGTTCGTCGTCAGCGCCGTGGAGTCGATCGACGACCGAATCCTGGCGAAGCTCGAGAAAGGACACACGCGGGCCGACTTCGAGGCGGTCGTCGCGGCCTTCAACGAGACGGGCCTGGCGTTTGCGCCAACCTTCGTCGCGTTCACGCCGTGGACGTCGCTCGACGGCTACTGCGAGCTGCTGCAGGCGATCGACCGTCTCGGGCTCGTGCCGGCGGTTGCGCCGATTCAGTACGCGATCCGCCTGCTCATCCCGCAAGGCTCGCGGATGCTGGAGCTCGAGGACATGCGGGCGCGGATCACGCACTTCGACGCGCAGACGCTGACGCACGTGTGGCGGCACGACGACCCCGGCGTCGACGCGCTCCACCACTCGCTCGAGGCGCTGGTCGGCGGGCGATTGAACGCGCCGCGCGAGGACGTGTTCGCGCGCGTCTGGACGCTCGCGCACGAGGCCGCCGGCCGGAGGGCGCCGGCGCGTGCGCCGCTCGCCGCGCGCGCCACCATTCCGTATTTGAACGAACCTTGGTACTGTTGAGCGGAGCCCAACTCAGAGC
>JBKPRU010000145.1:0-14938 GCA_046734675.1 Acidobacteriota bacterium | reverse complement strand
TACGGCTCCTACCTCGGCGTCCACATCAACGTGGTCACGAAGAGCGGCACGAACGATCTGCGTGGATCGATCTTCGAGTTCTTCCAGGACGATGCGCTCGACGCGCGCGGGTATTTCGAGAATCGCGCGACCCCGAAGAATCCGCGGCGCCGCAACCAGTTCGGCGGGCATACCGGCGGGCCGGTCGTGATCCCCGGCCTCTATGACGGGCGGAGCAAGACGTTCTTCATGGGCGCCTACGAAGGCGTCCGCGGCGAGGCGATCACCAGTCCGTTCGCCTCGGTGCCGACAGAGCTGATGCGCGCGGGAAACTTCTCGGAGGTCCGGACGGCGATACGAAACCCCTTCACGGGCCAGCCGTTCCCCGGCAACATCATCCCGCCCGAACTGCTATCGCCGGTGTCGCTGAAGCTGCTGAATTACTATCCGCTGCCGAACCAGCCGGCGACGGCAACGGTGGGCGCCAACAACTTCCAGGGCCCCAGCGCTGCCGATGACAATGTCGACCAGGTGCTGACGCGCGTCGATCAGAACCTGGGCAACAAGGTGCGGTTGAACGTCCGCTACAACTGGCACGACAGCTTCAACGCCAACGTGTTCAACGCGGCCATCCCCGCGACCGCGATTACGCAGCCGCGCGTCAACAAGAACTGGCTGTTCTCGTATACCCACACGCTGTCGTCGCGGCTGCACAACGACTTCCGCGTCGGCTACCACCGCATCGACTTCGACACCTTGAACCCGTTCGCCGTGTCCGGCGACACCAGCGCGGGATCCGATCTCGGCATCCCCGGTTTCGACGGCGACGTGCGATTCAGCAACCCGGGGCTTCCGAGCGTGAATGTCAGCAACTACGCGAGCCTCGCCGCGGGCGGCACCAACTGGACGCAGTTCGACACCACGTTCCAGATGTCGAACGTGCTGGCCTACACGCAAGGCACGCACAACGTCCGCGCCGGGTTCGACCTGCGTCGGCTGGCGACGGGGCGCCGCGCCGCAAACGATCCACGCGGCCTGTTCTCGTTCACCGGCGACATCACCGGCTACTCGATGGCGGATTTCATGCTCGGGCTGCCCCGCACCGTGATCCCGCCGACCGATCAGATCCTCGGGCACGTCGGCGGCTGGCGAAATGGGTTCTTCGTCAACGATGCCTGGCAGACGTCGCGCAACCTCACGCTCAGCCTCGGCCTGCGCTATGAGTACAACAGTCCCATTCAGACCTACGAAGGACTGGCGTCGATGCTGGCCGAAGATTTCGAGACGATCATCCCGACCAGTTTTCCGGCGAAAGGGTTCGAGTTCACGAAGCCGAACTACGACGTCGCGCCGCGGCTGGGCGCCACCTATCGCCTCGGCGAAAAGACGGTGCTCCGCGCCGGGTACGGGATCTACTACAACCCGAACCAGATGAACTCGTTCACGTTCCTGACGAACAATCCGCCGCTCGCGGCGGTCACGACGTATACGTCGGATGCGAACAACCCGACGCTCTCGTTCGAGCACCCCACCGGGATTGTCGGACCGGCGGGGCGGCCCGACATGATCTCGCCGACGCGCAAGCTGCCGAGCGCGCGGAAGGATCAATGGAGCTTCGACGTGCAGCGTCAGCTCTGGCCGGGGACAGCGCTCGACGTGCAATACGTCGGCTCGAACACCAGCCACCTCGATCGCAGCTTCTTCAACAACACGCCCGCGCCCGCGGCAGGCGCTGTCGATCCACGGCGCCCGAGCCAGAATTTCCGCAGCCGGCGCATCATCCAGAACGATCTGATTGCCGACTACGACGCCATCAGCGTCATCCTGCGGAAGCGAATGAGCCACGGGCTCCAGGCAGACGCGAGCTACACGTGGTCGCGGACGCGAGACATGGCCACGCACTCGAACGGCGGTGGCGCGACGATGGACAATTACGACATCCAGCGCGATTACGGTCCCGCCAACTGGGACGTCCCGCACCGCTTCGTGGCCAGCTACATCTACGACATCCCGTTCCTGAAGAACTCGTCGCGGCCGGTGCTCCGTTACGTGGTCGCGGGCTGGCAGGTCAGCGGGGTGACGACGATCCAGAGCGGCGTTCCGGTGAACGTCACGCTGAGTACCGACCGCGCCAACATCGGCATCACCGGCCTGCAGCGGCCGGATCTCGTCGGCCCGGTTCCGTCGCTCGATTGCCAGCCGAACACCACCTCGCGCGAGCAGATCAACTGCTACGACGCATCGGCGTTCGCCTTGCCCGCGCAGTTCACGTTCGGCAACGCGTCGCGCAACCTGCTGCGCGGCCCGGGCTTCGTCTCCACCGATCTCGCGATGATGAAGAGCATTCCGCTCGGCGGCACCGTGGAGTTCCAGGTCCGCGCGGAGTTCTTCAACGCGTTCAACCAGGTGAACTTCAACAATCCGAACGCGACGTTCGGGTCGCAGTCGTTCGGCCGCATCTCGTCGGCGCAGAACATGCGGCAGATGCAGTTGGGCGGCAAGTTGATCTTCTGAGGACGGGTGACGGAGGACGGAGGTCGGCCCGTCACGCGGAGTCTTGTCACACGTAGGGCGGGTGCTTCCGCCTTCGCGCGAAGCGCTTCGGCGAGACTCGCCGTAGCCGTTGCGGAGGCGGTTAGACCGGCCGCACGCCGGGTCTGAAGACCCGGCCTACACCTGTCGGCAATCATTGTCGGGGAACAACGATGCCCCCTATTTCTCGTCGTGAGCTCTTTCGTGTCGCGGGCGTGTGTGGCGCCGGCAGCATCCTGCCGGCGCGCGCGGCGGCGAACGCGGCCACCCCGCCGATCGCGCCGGCGGACGTGGACGTGTACAAGGCGATTGGCGTCCGTCCGCTGATCAACTGCCGCGGCACCTTCACGATCATCGGCGGCTCGGTGGAGCTCCCCGAAGTGCGCGCCGCGAAGAGCGCCGCCAACCAGCACTTCGTGCAGCTCGACGAGCTGATGGATGCGGTGGGCAAGCGGCTCGCCGAGCTGACCGGCGCGGAGTGGGGCATGGTGAGCGCCGGCTGCGCGGCCGCGATGTCGCACGCGACCGCCGCCTGCGTCGCCGGCGGCAACCCCGACCTGCACGTGCGCATCCCCAACCTCGAGGGCTTCGCGAAAGACGAGGTGATCGTCCCCACCCACTCGAGAAACGTGTACGACGCGGCGATCCGCGCGGTCGGCGTGCGGATCGTCGAAGTCGACACGCCCGACGCGCTGCAGTCGGCGATCGGTCCAAGGACGGCGATGATCTACATCTTCGCCGGCCCGGCGAACGACAGCGGCCCGATGTCCACCGAAGCAATCTGCAACATCGCCAAACCGCACGGCGTCCCCGTGCTGGTCGACGCCGCCGCCGAGATCCTGACGATCCCGAACGTGCACCTGCAGCGCGGCGCGACCCTCGTCGCCTACAGCGGCGGCAAGTACATCCGCGGGCCGCAGAGCGCGGGACTCCTGCTCGGGCGCAAGGATCTCGTCCAGGCGGCGTGGATTCACAGCGCGCCGCACCACGGCTACGCGCGCAGCATGAAGGTCGGGCGCGAGGAGATTGCCGGCATGCTTGTCGCGGTCGAGAGCTGGGTTGCGCGCGATCACGCGGCGGAGTGGAAGGCGTGGGTCGCGCACTGTCAGCAGATCGCGGACCGCGTCTCGAGAATCGCCGGCGTCAGCTGCTCGGTGCAGCAGGAACCGGACGAGGGGCTGAGCAATCGAAGCCCGCGCCTCACGGTGCGGTGGGACGCGGCCGCACTCGGCATCACCGGCCCGGAGGTCGCGGACGTTCTCTACGACACGGAGCCGCGCATCACGTTGAACGCGCTCGGCCGTGCGCGCGACGCGCAGGACGGCGCCGGTGACACCGGCGTCTCGATCGTCTCGTCGATGATGCAGCCCGGCGACGAGCAGATCGTCGCGAAGCGGCTGGCAGACGTGCTGTCCGCGAAACACACGCTGAAGCCGGAGGAGGCGCCGGTCGCGCCACGCGCGGATGTCTCAGGTCCGTGGGACGTCGAGATCCGCTACACCGCGAGCAGCACGGCGCACAAACTCCACCTGCGCCAGAACGGCAATCGCCTCGACGGCGTGCACCAGGGAAATTTTCTCTCGCGCGACGTGCTCGGAACGATCGACGGCGATGCCGTGTCACTTGCCAGCATCGTCACCGAGCGCCACGGCGATGCATTGACGTATCGATTCAAGGGCACAGTGGCCGGCGACGCGATGTCGGGGTCGCTGGATCTCGGCGAGTATCGCGGCGCGACGTGGACCGCGCGGCGGCCGATGACGATGCGTTCGAACCGCTGAGGCGTGAAGATTTTTCGTACGCTCTGCCGGGCGAAAGAGAAACATTTACGTGATTGAAAGTTGATCGATTCCCGGCACTCGTTGCGATCGGCCACATCGGTTCGCGACGAGGTCACCCTCAAGCATCCACTCCACGCCGATTTTTCGGGACCCACGTATTTCGCGCGGCGATTCCCGCGCCAAACCGGCAGCGCTCTTGCTGAAGAGTGCCGTGCGACGCGCTGGCGCTGTCCTCTGACGGCGTCGTCACGCGCGCGCAACTCGTCGACAACATCCATTGCTGGCGTCGTCGATCATCGATCGACGGCGGTGGAGGAGGAGGACTGCCCACGTGCAGATGATCAGGGCTGTTATTGCTGCCTGTTTTCTGATAACGGTGGCGTCGACCGCATATGCGACGCCCAACATGATTCGTCTCGGTTATCCAACCTGCGCATCGTGTCATCTCTCGCCGCAGGGCGGGGGTCTACTGACCGAGTACGGGAAAGGCATCGATGCCGCGCAGACGCTTCGTCCCGAGGAACTGAAATCATCGGAGAATCCCGCTGACTACCGCCGCCTGCCCTACGACATGAAGTTCTCGCTGGGCGTCGATCGTGATCCGCCGGCCGACTCCAGCTACTCGTTCAGTTCGTCGATTCGCACCGCGTTCGCGATCTCTCATGATCAGTACATCGTCTACGGGCTCAGCGTCGGCAGTCCGTCGCTCGTCCGCACGACGACCAGCAAGGGAGCGCCACTGTCGCTGAGGATGAATCGGTTGTACTGGATGTACCAACCGCGTCCCGGCGTATCGTTCACCGTCGGCCGCGACGATCTCCCGGGCGGCATCGGATCGGGCGGTCTCGCGTTCGCGCGCACCGCGACGAGCCCCAGCATCAGCTCCACGCCAACCCAGGCCAAGGTGTTCCTCTGGAACAAGCGCTGGCAGGTCGCCGCCTACGGCTTCGGCCCGGACGGCAACGAAACGGCACCGCGATTTGAAGCGCGGGGCGGCGGCGCCATGCTTGGCGCGAACGTCTGGAAGGATCGCCTGGTGATCGGCGCGACGACGCGCGCGTCGTACTCCGACGCGTACGATCGCACGAACGCCGGTCTCTTCATGCGCCTCGGGCTGACCGAGCATCTGGGCGTGCTGGCCGAGCACGACGTGACGGCGCGAACGACCGACAAGGCGGAACATTTCACGCATGTCGCCGGCCACACCGAGCTGTTCTTCGTGCCGTTCGACTGGCTGCAGACGGCGATCGCCGCCGAAGACCTGTTGACCATCGACGGCGGGCACACGTATCGCTTCTCTCCGAGCGCCGCGATTCGCCTGAATCGCAACGTCGGCGTGTCCTTTGGTGCGCGCGACATAAACACGCTCGCGAGCGGCCGGACCGTGCGATCGCGCACGTACTCCGTGTCGGTCTTCGTCAAGACGGTCCAATAGCCCGCGTCGTCATCAACATCCAACTCATAACCAGGAGGTCATCATCATGCTTCGCGCAAGCATTCAGGTTGCGTGTGTCGCCGCGTTCACGGCGCTCGTCACCAGTGGCGCCGCGCAGGCGCAGGATACGTATCGGGTTGCCGGCGGTGAAGTGACGGTCGTCTGTCCGCTGACCGTCGGCGGGAGCTTCGAAGCCAAGACGAAGAAGGTCAGTGGAGAAGTCGCGTCGGCACCGGACGGATCGGGGACAGTTCCGGGAGCGGTAAAGGTCGATCTGCAGACGCTCGAGACCGGCATCGGTCTGCGCGATCGACACATGCGCGAGAACTATCTCGAAGTGAAGAAAGGTCCTGACTTCTCCGTGGCCACGATCGAAGGCATCAAGGTCGACAAAACGGAGGGGAAGACCTCGTTCAACGGCACGCTGCTCCTTCACGGCCAGCGGCAACCGGTGTCCGGCACCGCGGACGTCAGGGAAGAGAATGGCCGCCTGCGCGTGCAGGCGCAGTTCCCCGTCAACGTGTCGCAGTTCGCGATTCCGAAGCCGACCTATCTCGGTGTCGGCGTGGCGGACGAAGTGCAGGTGAAGGTGTCACTGGTGGCGGAGCCGGCCGCGGCTGCGACCACGGGACGCCGCTGATCGGTGAAATGACAACCCGGCGCATCGAAGGGCCACTTCGATGCGCCGCCGTTCCCGTTCAGAACTTCAGCACGAGGCCGAGACCGGCGCGGCCGAAATCGATCTTGTTGCGGTCCAGGCCGATGTCGAAGCCGAGAAGATCCGTCGCCTCGAACGAATGGTAGTAGCGGACGTCGCCCTTGAAGCCCACGTGGCTGTGGACGAACACGATGAGGCCGCCGCCGATCGTCCACCCGATCTGATTCTGCGAATCGGATGCGGTGGTCACGAGATCTTCGACCTTGGTTCTCATCAGCCCGACGCCGATCAGCCCGTACGGCTGCACGAACGCGATCTTCGGCGCGAGCATGAAGTTGCCCATCACCGTCGTCACCGACGATCGCTGGACCGGGCTGTCGCCGGTGAACTCCCCTTCGTAGGTCAGTTCGAGCTCGGCGCCGAACAGCGACCCGAGCGAGCCGATCGAGCCGCCCCAGTTCCAGTTCTTGTCCTCGCAGTCCGTCGCGGATCGGCAGCCGGCGCTGCCGCCGAAGTTGTAGCCCAGCGACGGGCTGATGAATCCCTGCGCCTGAGCGGCATGCGGGGCGACGAGGCCGAGGAGCACGGCCAGCGCCGCCGACAGCCGGCACCGTCGAGTCAGTACTTCACTCTTCATTCGCCACCTCCGCCTGAAGCAGGCTTCAGTATCTCTTTCGGCTGCTCGACGCGCAGATCTTAGTCCGCTGGGGGGTGCTGGCTGGTGGGGGGCGGCGGCCCCTACCGCGCCGCCGCCGACGTTTCGTTCCAGTAGATCTTGATGTTGCGGGTCGCGCGGCCCGACGCGACGATGTCGGGTTTCTTGTCGCCGTTGAAATCGCCGACGATGAGATCTTCGCAATCCATCCCGCCATCGTCGACGAGCATCTTCGACGCGAGCCGGCCGTCGCGTCCGACGACGTAGAGCGCGACCCCGCCCTTGCCGCGCCGCCATCCGACGGCGAGCTCGTCGTCGCCGTCGCCGTCGAAGTCGGCCCACCCGAGTGCGTGACCTTCCGTCAGCGCGTTCTCGATCGTCGTCTTCGACCACAGCGATCCTGACGCGGCTTCGGTATAGACGGCCACGCCTGCGCCATGCCAGGGTTCGACGGTCGCGATGACGCGGCGTCCGCCGAGACGACCGAGCTTCACTTCGCCGGGCGCGCCTTCGCCGATGACGGTGTTCGTCCACGCACCATCCTGGCCACGCTTCCAGAGCCGCAGACCTTCCTTGCTCGCGGTGATCAACTCGTCGCGGCGATCGTTGTCGAGATCCGTGACGAGAAAGTTGTGCTGGATGTGATTGGCGGCACCCGCGACGTCCATCGGCCATTGATCGGTCTTCGGATTGGCGGGAATGCGAAACACGAGCAGCCGCGCGCTCGGCCCGTCCCAGTCCGGGCCCTTCGCGCCGACGCCGTGCAGCGGCGCGACGATCAGCTCCGAGCGCTTGTCGCCGTCGACGTCCGCCCACTTGATTCGGTGCAGCGTTGGCTCGGCGAAGATGGGGAACACCTCCCACGCCGGAGTGGCGCCGGGAGCGTTCTGCCTCACCCACTGCAGCGTGCCGGTGTTCTGCCGCGTCCAGCCGGCGCCGAGGGCGATGTCGAGACGGCCGTCCCCGTCGATGTCGTACGGCGCGAGCGTCACGTTGTCCGCGGTCGTCGCGCCGGCGCCGAGGATCACGTTCTTCTTCCACGTCGGCGCCTCGAACCACACCAGTTCGGTTCCGCTGATCGCGAGAACGTCCGTCTGCCCGTCGCCGTTCACGTCGCCGGGCACGACCGCGTAGCCGACGCCGAAATCAGCGGCGATCTCCTGAGATCGGAACTTGATTGACGGATGTGGGGTGAATCCGGTGGGGCCGGTCTGCTGCGGCGGCGTCGCTGCCGACGGTGGCTGACTCGCCTGCCGACGTGCAGCCGTGACGCTGGTCACGGCGAGAGAAGTGGCGATGAGCAGTGCGAACGAGCGAACACGCGTGATGCGAGTCATGTCGAACCAGCACGACCTCCGGCGCGTGACCGGAGGCCGTGCTGCCTGATTTTAGAAGCTGACGCGCAGCCCGAAGCGGAACTGCCGCGATCGGCCGTTCGCCCAGCTGCCGTCGGTCGAGAGGACCTTTCCGAAATTCGAGCTGTTCACGTTGCCGTTCGGCTGACCGAAATGCGGCGTGTTCGTCGCATTGAACGCCTCGGCGCGGAACTGCACGTTGACGCTCGGGGTGAGTTTGAAGCTGCGGAACAGGCCGAGGTCGAGATTCATCTGGCCCGGTCCGCGCATCGTATTGCGGCCGACGTTGCCGAAGCGGACCTCGGTCACGCGCGCGAAGGCGCTGGTGTCGAAGTACGTCCCGTCGTCGCCGACGTTGCCGAGGATTTCAACGTTCTCCTTCACCTGGTCCGGCGTCTGCTGGTTGCCGGGCATGTTCAGCGACGAACCGGAAGCGCTCAGCGTGAAGGGCCGGCCGGAGTAGGCGGAGAAGACGCCGTTCAACTGCCAACCGCCGAAGATCGTGTTGCTCAAGCCGGTGTTGGCCCACTTCTTCCCTTCGCCCCACGGCAGTTCGTAGACCGCCGCGAGCTGGAAGTTGTGCGGGATGTCGAAGGACGCGAGCGCGCGGTTGCGATACATCTGGCTGAGCGCGTTCCAGCGGAACTCCGTCCAGTCCGAATAGTCCGCCTCGTCGATCGCCTTCGACCAGGTGTAGGCGCCCTTGATCAGCAGGCCGTCCTTGAAGCGCCGATTGAGGGTGGTCTGCAGCGCGTGATAGATGCTGTGCGTGCGCCCGTCCCATTCGCGCGTCGTCGCGGTGCGCCCGAACTCGGCGAAGAGCGGCCGCCCCTCGTCGCCCGATCCCGGGATTTGCGACGCGTTGATGTCGAGGAACGCGAAGCCCCTCACCGACGCCGACCCGACGTAGCCGATCGAGCCCACCAGGTCCGCCGGCAGCTTGCGCTCGACGATCAGGTTCCACGACTGGATGTAGCCGCGATGCAGCATCTCGTTGGCGCGTGGATAGCCGGTCTCGGCGACGTTGGGCAGCGGAACGCGGCCGGCATCGATGTCCGGGCAGCAGATCGAGGGGATGCCGACGGTGGGCCCGAGCGGCGCGTTCGGCACGCCGGCCGCGACGTACGCGCGGTCGGTCGTGACCGGCTGGAATCCGTTGATGCCGGAGAAGGCCGCGACGAGCGTCAGCGGGTACCAGCCGCGCAGCGCCTGCGCGCCCCACGGATGCGAGTGGTAGGTGATCCCGTAGCCGCTGCGAACGACCGTCGCGTCATCGATCTGATATGCGAGGCCGAGGCGCGGCGCGAAGAGCTTCTTGCTGTAGCCCACGCCGTTGTCCTGCGGAATCCCGCCCTTGCCGCCGATCAACGCTTCGTTGGTCGTCGGATCGTAGGACTCGATGCCGAGGCCGCCCGAGCGCCAGCGATTGGGATACAGCTCCCAGCGCAGTCCGAGATCCAGCGTCAGGCCGGGCCGCGCGCGCCAGCGATCGCGCACGTAGACCGCGTACTGGTTCTCGAAGCTGTTCATCTTGATGAACTGGCTGCTCTTGCCGGACACGGTCGGCGTGCCGAGCATGAACCCGGCGAGGCCGTTCCAATCATTCTCGAACGACGGCGTGTCTCCCTGGAAACCCACGCTCGCGTCGAGCGCATCGGGATTCAACGCCGTCACGCCCGGATCGAAGTGGAACGCGCCGCGCGGGCCTTCACCGAGCTCCGGCTGCCAGTGGTTCATCAGGTGGTGCACGAAGTCGAACCCGAAGCGGAGGTCGTGCAGGCCCTTCATCCAGCTCGCGTTGGTGTTGAAGGTGTAGGACTGATCGTTGCGGAAGAGCGGGTTCCAGCCCTCGTTATTCCCCAGATCGGAATATCCGGAGATGTACATGGGCGGCATGCCGCTCTCGCGCGGGTCGGGCCCGTTGGTGCCGGGAATGCCGAGGACATCCAGGCCGAAGTTCGTGCCGAGATCCGGCGGCGTCACGTCCTGGCCGAAGCGCGTCCAGCCGAACGTGCCGTCAATCAGGAACGTCGGCGAGACGGTGTAGGTCTGGCCGATGCCGGCAATCTGCACGAGCGTGGAGCCGTTGCCAAGGCCGCCGCCGCACAGACATGGACCGCCGGCGGCGCCGAGGCCGAACTCGCCGCTGACGAGCGCGTCCATCATGCTGTACTTGAACCAGAGCTGATGGCGCTCGTTGCGGTTCCAGTTCACCTTCGCGTCGATGTTGTTCCGGTTGAGCGGCTGGGTCGCGCTGTTGATGTAATTTTCCGAGTCGCCCGGCAGATTGGGCAGAGGGACGAGCGCGAGCATCTGCATCATCGGCCCGTTCAGACGCGCCTGCGGGATGACGTTGACTTGACCGCCGCTCGCAAACACCGAGCGGCCGGTTCCGTCGAGGTTGCCCGAGAACGGATCGAAGATCATCCCTTCGCGCAGCGCGGTCGTGCCTCCTTCGGTGGTCGGCACCAGAATCGGGCTGCCGCTCGCACTGAGAATCGGCGCGCCAAGCATCCGGCTGAAGTTGCCGGCGCGGAAGTCGGGGGTCGGAACCGAGAAGCGGGTCGTGAAGGCATTGCGTTCGAACGTGCCTTCCCAGTTCGCGAAGTAGAACAGTTTGTTCTTCTTGATCGGACCGCCGACGCTGCCGCCGCTGATGCTGCGCCGGCTGTCGGGTTTCTCGGTCACGCCGGCGCGATTCTCGTCCCACGTGAAGGTCCGCAGCGCGCTATTGTCGAACATCGTGAACGCGGACCCCCGCAGGTTGTTGGTGCCGGACTTCGTGATGACGGTCACGGCCGCGCCGCCGGTCATCCCCTGCTCGGCGTCGAAGTTGTTGGTGGAGATGTTCACTTCCTGGATGCTCTCCACCGGCGGCACGTAGACCGCGTGGTGCGGCATCGTGACGAGGATGTCCGCCGACCCGTCGACGCGCGTGTTGTTCGCGCCGCGCTCCTGGCCGTTGACGTTGGTCGTCAGTGCGCGGCCGGGCGTGTCGGTCACGGCGTTCTGGAACCGCGCCGGCGTCGCGCCCGGGACCAGATTGATCAGCGACTGGTAGTTGCGGTAGCCGGAGAGGGGCAGGTTCTCCATCGACGCCGTATCGAGGCTGGTGCTGACGTCGGTTTTCGTCGTCTGCAGTACCGCGGTGCTCGCTTCGACCGTGACCTGCTCGTTCAAGGCACCCAGGTGCATCACCGCGTTGACGCGCGTGACGTTGTTGATACGGACGGCAACGCCGGTCTGCGTGTACGGACTGAAGCCGTTGGACGTGACCGACAAATCGTAGGTCCCCTCCAGCAGGTTCGGAATGGAATAGTACCCTGCGTCGTCGGCGAAGACCTGGCGGGTCAATCCCGTGGACGTATTGGTCACGGTCACGGCCGCCTTTGGAACGACGGCGCCCGTCTCGTCGGTCAGCGTGCCGGCGATCGAGCCGTACAGTACCTGCGCTGCCGCGGGTCGCGCCGCGGCGCCCGCGATCAGGATGGCGAGGAGCGAGGACAGAATGAAGATCGTTCGACGAGCCCGACTTACTCTTCTCACGAGTCACCCCCGTTGGTGAGTCGGCCGGACAGCACCGACACTGTCCGCCGCCGTTGCGTCAGTCTTCTTTACGTACGGACGTCAGGTTCCCCTTGCTCTTGCTTCAGCACGATGTGCTGGGATGGTGCGGTTGCGGAATGCGGGCGATGGCGAGGGGGAATCGTGAACCCACGCGCATCGGGCACACCCTCGCGCGGTTCGCCGTAATCCTCCGGGTGCGGCAGAATCACGCGCATGCTGCTCTGGTGATGCGCATTTGTCAAGAAATTTTGCGCGTGATGGACGGATGAACGGCGTGATTACCGGCCGTAAATCACGCCGTTCGCGTCACGGCTCGTCGCTCGACCGGCTGCGCGAAACGCGCGACGCGCGATCGGTCACCGCCCGACACCGACGGGGACCGGCGCACGCGTCAACTTGCGAATCAGATCCACTTCCTCCTGCCGATACGGCGTGCCGTCGGGCTTGAAGATCTCGTGGAACCAGACCGCGGGTTCGCGATCCGTGTAGGGCTTCTGCCAGGAGTCCCACGGCAGATACGTCTGCGTCTTGCCGGCGACGAAGCCCCAGTTGATGGCGGCCACGTTGTGCTTGCGGGCGATCGGCAGCGAACCCTGGAACGTGCTGCCGTTGCCACGGGCCATGTATTCGGTGCACAGGATCGGCCGGTTGAACCGCTGCAGCCACGTGATCCGCTTCTCGAACTCCGCTCCACTGTCGTAGTTGTGGAACGAGATCACGTCCGACGACTCGAGCTGCACGCGCTCCATCGGCGAGAGTTTTTGGTCACTCGACCAGTCCCCTTTCCAGACCCCTGATGTCAGCGGCTGTTGCGCGCCCGCCTCGCGCGACCACGCAAACACCTGCGGCAGCAGCGCGAGCACCAGTTCCACCTTGTTCTTCGGCTCGGCGCCTCCATAACTGTTGGTATTTAAATTGTCCGGCTCGTTCCACACGTCCCACCCGAGCACCCGCGGGTCCTTGCCGAAGGCCTGCACCACGCCGGTCACATAGGTTTTGAGGCGCGGATACTGCTGCGGATCCTGCAGCGCCTTGGCGCCGGGACTTTGAAGCCAGCCGGAATTGTGCACGCCCGGCCTGGGCGCGCGCTGCGGTCCCAGCTTCGGGTCGGGATCCCAGCACGAATCGAACAGCACCAGCAGCGGCTTGATGCCGTGCCGGGCGGCGATATCGAGGAAGCGGTTGATGCGATCGCGATAGCCCGCGGGGTCCTGCTGCCACGGGAGGTCGTGCAGGAACACGCGCATCGTCGTCATGCCGAGACTCTCGGCCCAGCCCAGCTCCTTGTCGATCGTCTTGGGATCGAAGGTCTCGGCCTGCCACATCTCGAGCTCGTTGATCGCCGTCGCGGGAATGTAGTTGCTGCCGACGAGCCACCGCTGCTGGCGATACCACTCGTTGGCCTTCGTCTCGGACCAGCGCGTCGCCTGTGCAGAGCCCTGCGCGGGCGCCTGCGGCGAGGCCGGTGCCGGCGCGAGCGCGACCAGGCAGCAGATCAGCAACAGACCGACGAACCGTGCTTTCTTCATCGCTCCGCCTTTCAGTGACGTTCGAGCCGACGAGAGCTTACACCGGCAACTGCTCGGTGAGGCCACACTCTCGTCTCGCCGTCGGCTTCGCGGAATGCGGCGAGTGACGATAGAATCGGCGCACACATCTCATGGATCAATGGCGTGTCCACAAATTTGGCGGGTCAAGTGTGGCCGACGCCGGCTGCATGCAGCGCGTCGCCGGCATTCTCGAAGCGGAAACCCCGCCGCGGCTCGCGGTCGTGTTGTCGGCGTGCCGGGGCGTCACCGACGCGCTCCTCGGCCTGGTCGCCGCCGCGGAACGCAGAGACGATGGGGTCGAGGGGAAGCTCGAGGTCATCCGCCAGCGGCACGTCACCATTGCCAGCACGCTGCTGCAGCGATCCGACGCGGCGGACTACATCCAGCAGCTCGACGCCGACTGCCGCGACACGCTCGGCCTGCTGCACGCCGTCCAGCTGACGCGCTCCGCGTCCGGCCCGATTCGCGACGTCGTGGCCGGCTACGGCGAGATCTGGTCGACCCGTCTCTTCGCGCGCTACTTCTCCGCGGTCACGCGGCGGCCGGGCGCGGTGCACTGGGTCGACGCGCGCGACATGATTGAAGTCGAATGGCGCGCGCTCGGGCCAGCCGTGCGGTGGACCGAGTCCCGCACCAACGCTGAACGTGTCGCGCCCCGCGATCCCGCGGCCACGCTGATCATCACCGGCTTCATCGCCCGCGACGAGCGCGGCGTGCAGACGACGCTCGGGAGGAACGGCAGCGATTTCTCGGCGTCGATCGTCGGCGATCTGCTCGACGCCGACGAGATTCACATCTGGACCGACGTAGACGGCGTCCTGAGCGCGGACCCGCGACGTGTGCCGGACGCGACCGTCATCGACTCGCTGTCGTACGAGGAGGCGATGGAGCTCGCCTACTTCGGCGCCAAGGTCATCCACCCGCAGACGATGGCCCCGGCGGTGGCGAAGGGGATTCCGATCCGGATCCGCAATACCTTCGCGCCGGAAAAGTTCGGCACGCTGATCTGCGCGCGGCCGACCTCGTCGCATCCGATCAAAGGGATCACCACGATCGACGGCACCGCGCTCGTCAACGTCGAAGGCGCCGGCATGATCGGCGTGCCCGGCACGGCGCAGCGGGTGTTCGGCGCCCTGCGAGAGCACGGCATCTCCGTCATCCTGATTTCGCAGGGGGGCTCCGAGCATTCGATCTGCTTTGCGGTGCCGCAGGCGGAAGCCGAGCGCGCCGAGCAGGTCGTGCGCGCGACGTTCCAGAGCGAGCTGCGGCTCGGGCAGATCCAGAACGTCGACGTCGTCCAGGATTGCAGCATCCTCTCCGTCGTGGGCGACGCGATGGCCGGCACGCCAGGGGTGGCGGGCAAGGTGTTCGGGGCGCTGGGCAATGCCTGTCTCTTATACACATCTCCGAGCCCACGAGACTTCAA
>JBKPRU010000144.1:0-7277 GCA_046734675.1 Acidobacteriota bacterium | reverse complement strand
ATTCCTTCATAGGTCTCGTGGGCTCGGAGATGTGTATAAGAGACAGGGCAATGGCCAACAAGTTCTGGCCGGGGGAGGATCCCATCGGCAAGCGGTTCGGTCAGGGCTCCGATGTTTCGAAGTATTACGAGGTTGTCGGCGTGGTTGGCGACGTGCGGTCGTTCGGGCTGGCCGCAAAGCTCCCCTACGAGTTCTATCGCACGATCGATCAGGTGCCGTATGGCGCGATGACGGTGGTGATGCGCTCGACGGGATCAGACCCGACGTCGCTCGTGCCCACGGCGCGGCAGATCGTCGCGCAGATCGATCCGCTTCTCGCGATCACAAAGGTCCAGTCCGTCGAGAGCGTCGTCAGCGCATCTGTCGGTCAGCCCCGACTGCTCTCGGCGCTGACCGGCTTGTTCGGCGTACTCGCGGCCGTCCTCGCCATGGTCGGCGTCTACGGCGTGACCGCGTACAACGTTCGCCGCCAGCGCCGCGAGTACGGCATCCGCCTCGCGCTTGGCGCGGCACCGCAAGCGGTCCTGCGTTTGATCCTGACCCGCGGCGCCGTCGTCGCCGCGCTCGGCATCGCGCTCGGCGGCGCCGGCGCGCTCCTGTTCGCGCGCACGCTGCGCGCGCTCTTGAACGACGTCAGCCCGACCGACCCGCTCGTCTTCGCGGCGGATGCGGCCCTGATTGCGTGCGTCACGCTGGCCGCCTGTTACGCACCAGCCCGGTGGGCGGGACGCGTCGATCCGGCGCTCGCGCTGCGCGAGTAGCGCTCGTCTGCGCTCGCTTCGCTCGCGGCCCAAGGCTTAGGGCTCAAGGCTCAAGGCCGGCAGGGGGTAATAGCGGCGGGCGCGGAGAACTGGAGGAGCCGTCAACTTGTGCCGGGTCTAAAGACCCGGCCTACACCAGAGAGCGCAGTCACCACAATTCCTATTCCACGTAGGGCGGGTCTTCAGACCCGCCGGTCAGCGTGACGCGCCCTTGAGCCGTGCGTCTTGAGCCTTGAGCCTCGAGCCGCGCGCGACGCAAGTAAACCACCGCGAGCGGCGCTCCGTCTAAGCCGCCACATGGAGTCTACAAAGTAGACATGGCCCAGGGCATTCTCGGCGGCTTCGAACAGCACCTCCTCCTGGTCATCGTCCGGCTCGGCCGCGACGCCTACGGCGGCGACATCGGCCGCGAGCTGGAGGAACACACGGGACGGCGCGTCTCGCGCGGGGCGCTCTACACGACGCTCGATCGACTTGAAGACAAGGGACTGGTCCGCTGGACGACCGTCCAGGGGACGGCCGCGCGGGACGGACTCGCGCGACGCCGCTACATCGTGACGGCATCCGGCCTCTCGACGCTGCGGACGTCCCGGCAGGTGCTCCAGCGCCTGTGGTCCGGACTCGAAGATCGATTGAAGGACCCGTCGTGACCGATCCGCGAACGCCGCCGCGCCTCCCCCGCTGGCTGCTGCGGACGCTGCTGCCGGCCGGCGATCGCCGCGACACCATCGAAGGCGACCTGCTCGAAGAGTTCCGCTCGCGCGAACACGCCGCGGCGTGGTGGTACTGGCGCGAAGCCCTCTCCATCGTCATCCGCATGCGGTGGCGGCGGCGCACGAAAGGACGATCGATGTATCTCGATAACCTGCAGCAGGACGTGCGGTACGCGATCCGATCTTACGCAAAGGCGCCATCCTTCACGGCGATTGTGCTCGCGACGCTGGCGATCGGCATCGGCGCGTCGACCGCCATCTTCTCCATCGTCAACGGTCTGCTCCTCAGGCCGCTGCCCTTCCCCGAACCCGAACGGCTGCTCTGGATCAACGAAGCCAACGCGAAGGGCGGGTTGATGTCGGTGTCGTGGCCCAACTACCGCGACTGGGAGGCACGCGCGCACAGCTTCGAGGCGCTCGCGGCGACGCGGAACAACAGCTTCACGATGACGGGAGGCGAGCACGCCGAACGTCTCATCGGTCGGCGCGTCACGTGGGGGTTCTTCAAGGCCATCGGCGCATCGCCCGCCCTCGGACGCGCCTTCGTCGCGGCTGACGACGCGGCGGGCGCGGAGCCGGTGGTGATCGTCAGCCACGGCTTCTGGGCGAACCGTTTCCAGTCGGACCCGGCGGCCATCGGCCGACGGATCGTGCTCGACGGACGCGGGTTCACGATCGTCGGCGTGATGCCGGCCGCGTTCCGGTTTCTGCGTGACTGCGACCTGTTCGTCGCGATGGGCGCATTCATGGACGAGCGGCCGCTGAAGCAGCGCGGCGATCACAGCGGCTACTACGTGCTGGCGCGGCCGAAACCCGGGATCCCGATTGAAGCGGCGACGAGCGAGCTCCAGCAGATTGCCGCCGCCCTGGAGCGCGAACATCCTGACACCAACAGCGGTGTGCACATCGTCGCCGAGCGGCTCGGCGATCGGATCGTCAGCGACTTGCGCCAGACGCTGCTGGTGCTCTCGGGTGCCGTGGGCCTGTTGCTGCTCATCGCGTGCGTGAACGTCGCGAACCTGCTCGTCGCCCGCGGCGCCGCGCGCGAGCACGAGCTGGCAATTCGCGCGGCCCTCGGCGGCGGACGTCTGCGCCTGGCGACGCAGATGCTGGTTGAAAGCACGCTCCTGTCGGCGGCGGGCGGCGCGCTCGGCGTCCTGCTCGCGTTCTGGCTGCTGCGTGCGCTGGTCGCGGCCGCGCCCGAGGACACACCGCGGATCGACGAAGTCACACTCGATACGATCGCGCTGTTGTTCGCGGCGGGTGCGGCCATGCTGGCCGGCATCGTCTTCGGATCGTTGCCGGCCCTGCATGCGTCGAGTGTCGCGGGGCAGCACGTCGTCGTGCGCGGCCGTCCGGCGGGCGCGAGCGCGCAATCGCATCGCCTCCGGCGCGGCCTGATCGTTGTCGAAGTCGCCCTCGCGCTGATCCTGCTTACCGGCGCCACGCTGATGCTGCGCACGCTGCAGCGGATGACCGCCGTCGATACCGGCTTCACGCCCGAGCGCCTCGTCACCATGGAACTGAGCCTGCGCGGCGATCGCTGGGACGACGAGCGGCGCGACGCGTTCGTCAACGACGTCTTGACGCGCGTGCGCGCGCTTCCGGGCGTCGACGGCGCCGCGGCGGTCCTCAGTCTCCCCGTCGACGGCTCGAACTGGAATTCCGTGTTCATCGCCGACGGGGTGCCGTTGCCGGCGCGGCGGGAGGACCTGCCGTCAGCAGCGATCACGCCCGCGAGCCCCGACTACTTCAGGACGATGGGGATTGCGATCGTGCGAGGCCGCACGTTCAGCGAGGCGGACAACACCGCCAAGGCGGCGCCCGTGGTGGTCATCAACGAAACGATGGCGCGGCGGCTGTGGCCGGGGCAAAACCCGGTCGGCAAGCGGTTCAAGCAGGGTTGGCCGGAGACGCCCTCGCCGTGGCGCGAGATCGTCGGCATCGTGCGCGACATCAAGGTGTTCGGCCTGACCGAGCCGACGCCAATGCAGGTCTACATGCCGTTCGGCCAGGATGCGCCGCGTGATTTTCCAATCGTCGTGCGCGGTTCTGGCGACATGGCGGGCCTGGCGACCTCGGTGCAGAAAACCATTCACGCCGTTGACGCGGACGTTCCGATCTACGCCGTCCGGCCGATGAGCGACATCATCGGATCGTCGATGGCGCGCGAGCGGATCGCGGGCCTCGTGTTGACGGTGTTCGCCATCGTCGCGCTGACGCTGGCGGCAGTCGGGCTCTACGGGCTGGTCGCGCAAGGAGTGATCGAGCGGCGCCACGAGATTGGCGTGCGCATCGCGCTTGGCGCGACGGCGCGTCAGGTGGTGCGGCTCGTGGTCGCCGGCGGACTCTCGATGGCGGCGGTTGGCGCCGCGATCGGGATCGGCGGCGCACTGGTGATGACCAGGTCGCTCGAAGGACTCCTGTTCGGCGTTGCGCCGCGCGATCCCTCGACGCTGGCGCTGGTCGTCATCGCCCTGCTCGTCGTCGCCGCGGCGGCGTGCGGGATTCCTGCGCTTCGCGCGACGCGGGTGGCGCCGAGCGAAGCGCTGCGGGGACTCAATTGAGCGAAAGGCCGGCCACGTGCATCTGCGGCTTCACCGTCTTCTCGTCGCCGACGACGACCGTCGTCATCCTGTCTGGGGTGAGGTATTCGTTTGCGATGCGGCGGACATCCTCGGGTGTGACGGCCATGACGCGCTTCACATAGGTCGACAGGTAGTCGGGACCAAGGCCGTGCGTATCGACGAACGAGAGGCGGCTGATCACGCCGGTGCGCGACGCGTTCTGCACGACGAAGATGCCGGCGAGATTGTTCTCGATGCCGCGTAGTTCGTCGGCGGGCGGCGGCTCCTTCCGCAGCCGATTGATCTCATAGAGGATTTCCTTCAGCGACTCTCCAGTCACGTTCGTCGTAACATCCGCGAGCTCGACCCAGTTGGCCTGGCCGGGATGCGCGTCGATGGTGCTCTGCGGCGAGTAGGTGTAGCCCTTCTGCTCGCGGATGTTCGAGGTGATGCGCGACGCGAACGCGCCGCCGAGGAGCGAATCGGTGACTTGGAGCGCGATCCAGTCCTTGTGCGACGGGCTCGGGACGCGGAGGCCGAGCAGCACCGTGGACTGCGGCGCCTCCGCGCGATCGATGAGCGCGAAGCGCTCGGTCGAGGCGGCGGGCACCGTCGGCGCGCTCGTCGCGCTGCCCTTCTCCCACGATTCGAACGCGCTGCGAATCGCCGCTTCCATCGATGCCGCGTCGAACACGCCGGCGACGTAGAGCCGCGCCCGCGACGCGCCGAAGTGGTTCTTGTGATACGCGCGCACCTGATCGATCGTGTAGCCCTTCAGCGCCGCTTCCGACGGGAATAGCCGCCCGTAGGGGTGTTCGCCGTAGAGCAGCTGCGCGAACTTCTCCTGCGCGATGGCCTGCGGCGTGCTGCGCTGGATGGCGAGGTTGCGCAGCAGATTGCCCTTGACCCGTTCGAGCTCCGATTCCGGCAGCCGCGGATGCTGCGCGACGTCCGCGAGCAGCTTCACCGCGTCGGCGCCGCGCTCCGAGAGCACCTCGGTCGAGACCGACGTGCTGTCGGCTCCGACCGCAATCCCGAGCTCGCCGCCCATGCCCGCGAACTCGCGTGCCACCGCATCGGCGGCGCGCGTCGTCGTGCCCTCGCGCATCAGGCTGCCGGTCGTGTCGGCGAGCCACACTTCATTTTTGCCTTCGAACACGTTGCCGGCGGCGACGACGAGGCGAATCGCGACCTTCGGCACCTGGCCGAACGGCACCATCGTGACCGGCAGGCCGTTGCCGAGCGTGAACCGGCGCGCCGCGGGCAGCACGAAATCTTTTGGCGAGCCCGGCGCCGGCGGCTTCTGCTGCGCGCTCTGCGGCGCGACCGCGGCGCATGCGAGCAGGCAGGCGACGAACATTCTGCGCATCATCAGCGCGCCTCCTTCTGGTCCGGTGCGCCGGACTTGCCGGGATTCACCACGTAAACCGTGCGATTGCCGGGCCGCAGATAGTCGGCGGCGGTTTTCTGCACCAGCGCCGGCGTGACCTTCGCAAACCCGTCTTCGAGCTGATTGATCTTCGACGGGTCGTCGTCGAACAGCGCGAACGACGCGAGCAGGTTCGCGCGCCCGAAGCCGGCGAACTGTTCGAGGTTCGCATAGAGATCCGACCGCATCTTCACGCGCGCGCGATCGAGCGCGGTCTGGTCGACGCCGCTCGAGCGTACCCGCTCGACGACCTCGTCGACCGCGGCGAGCAGCTTCTCGGACGGGACCGTCGTGTCGTGGAAGAACTGCGCGATCCACAGCATCGGGCCGCTGTAGTCGAACATGTTGCCGAGACCCCAGTTGATGCCCGCGTTCACGCCTCCCGTGAGTCCCTTCTTGCGCACCAGCTCGTCGTAGAGGAGCGAGTCGGATCCCTGCGCGAGCACCTGATCGAGCAGGCCGAACGCAAACCAGTCGGGCGTGAACCTCTCGGGCACGTGATACGCGATGCCGAGCGCCGGCCGGTTGGCGAGCGCATCGGTCCGACTCGCGCGCTTCTCCTTCTCCTGCCGCGGCTCGCGAAGATCCGGCGCCGCCGGCAACTTCGCCGCCGGCACGTCCGCGAAGTACTTCGCGATCCATGCCTTGGTCTGCTCGGGTTCGAAATCACCGGCAACCACGACGACGGCATTGTTCGGCGCGTAGAACGTCTTGAAGAACGTCCGCACGTCCTCGAGCGTGGCGGCGTCGAGGTGCGCGAGGTCGCCGTAGAAGTTGTGCGCGTTGTACCAGTTCTCGTTTGCGGTCATCGGCAGATCGATCCAGGGGAAGCTGCCGTACGGCTGATTGAGGACGTTCACCTTCACTTCGTTCTTGACGACTTCCTGCTGGTTCTTCAGGTTCTCGATGTCGATGTCGAGCGATCGCATCCGGTCGGCCTCGGCCCAGAGCACCGGTTCGAGGACGTGGGACGGCACCACCTGGAAATAGTTGGTGAAGTCGAAGCGCGTGGACCCATTGAGCAGGCCGCCGTTCGACTCGACGAGGCGGATGAACGCCATCTTGCCGAGATTGGCGGATCCCTGGAACATCATGTGCTCGAAGAGATGCGCGAAGCCGGTGCGATCCTTCGGCTCGTTGCGGAATCCGATGTTGTAGTAGACGGCGACCACCGCGGTCGGGCTCGTCGTATCACGCGAGAGCACGACCTTCAGTCCATTCGCCAGCTTGTAATAGTCGACCGCGACCTGCAGCTTCGGACCCGCCGCGGGCGGCGGTGCTTGCGTCCCGGCGAACAGCGTTCCGGACGCGGGCGGATTGCCGGCGGCGGCAAAGACAGTGGCGACGATCGCGGCGGCAACGGCGCGCCTCTTCATGCGAGCTCCTGTAAGGATTCAGACGGCTTCGCCGCCATTATGGCAAGAAGGCCGCAGGCGACAAGCGAACTGGGATGAATGGAATGCTGAGCGGTGTGGCTGCCACCTAACGGGTACCTTTCTCAATCTTCTTCAACGCGGCGTCCGCCTCTTCGGCTTCGGCACGCGCCTTCGCGAGCGCCTTCTCGGCATCGCGCGCCCGCGCGTCTGCGGCTTCACGATCGCTGGCCGCCGCCTCCGCGGCGTCCTCGGCCTGCTTCAATTCTGCGTTCGCGCGCCGCACCGCCTCGCGCGCTTTCTCGACCGCGTCGGTCGCCCGCTCTTCTTCGCGCTTGGTGCGCGCGACTTCGAACTGCTCGCGCCGCGCCGCGGTCTCCGCCTCGCGCACCGCGCGCGCCGCCGCGGCGACGTCCTGTCGCGCGCGCGTCAAC
>JBKPRU010000143.1:0-13629 GCA_046734675.1 Acidobacteriota bacterium | reverse complement strand
CTGTGATCGAGACCGGCAGCGAGGTCAGTTTGTGGGCGGTCAGATCCATGGTCTGCGTGAGGCCTGGAGTCGCGGCGAACGTGCCAAGTTGAGATGCGAAGTCTCCGACAACCCAGTGCGCGCCACCGAGTATCCTGCCCGTTCGCTCGGCGCTGCCGACGCCACGTTGGGTGTAGGTGATCTTCGCAATGTAGTAGCCGGTTGGGGCGCTGACCCGGAATTTGATCGTATCCATCGCCAACAGATAGCTGTAGGCGGCTGTTGACGCCTTGAAATCCGTTGTTTTCAAGATCGACCAGTCCATGCCCGTGTGCATCCGGATCATCAGGCGGTTAGGATTCGTCGGGTCCGGTGCTGTTGTCGCCGGATTGAAAAACTTCTTCGGCACAGCATCGCTGATCCGGGAGAACGTTGCCTGCTGGGCGTAGGCCGGGGAACTCAGAGCCGAAAAGAGTATCGCCGCCAACGCCAAACGCGAAACGCGAAACGCTGCACGCATGAGGCACCTCGTCTTGTCGATGTGAGTGTTGCTCGCCGCGTGCTGCTTGCTCGCGAACGCGGGCAGGACGCGCGCTGTCTGCCTCTCAGGTGACTTCCACGATCTCAGATCAGATGATCCTCTCCGCTTTAGGGGTTCAGTCGATGACCGGGAAATATAGGTACAGTACGCCAGTATGCCAGCGCCTCAGCAGTACTACGAGACGCAAGGCCTGATCACGGCTTCGAGCTCCGAAGTTGTCTGGCGCCGGTCGACGTCGTGCACTTCATTTTCCGCGAATGATTGCGCGGAGTCGTTCAATCGGGATTGCGCGAATGGTGCGGCCGTTCGCCGTGACATCCGTTGCCTTCAGCAGCGAGTTGTCGACTGCTTCTTCCGTCGCGTCGAGCACCGCCTCGAACAGGCCCGACACACCGTCGGTGGGGAGGATCGTGCGCGGCTGCGGCGCGGTGCCGCCGGTGACGCGCAGCGACGGGTGGGTCGAGAACGCGATCGCGAAGTCGCCGCTGCCGTTCGAATAGGACGATCCGGTGCGCGCGAGCGCGAACACCGAGCGCGCGGCGAGGCGACCCAGATCGCGCGCGTCGAGCGGCGCGTCGGTCGCGACCACGATCATGCAGGAGCCATCGCCTTCCGCCTGACGGCGGAAGCTACGGGGATCAGTGGGGTCGCTGTTGTAGCTTCCGCCTTTAGGCGGAAGCCCCGCGCCTTCAGGCGGAAGATTTGCGGCGCGCGTTGACTCTGGCGTCAGCGTCTTCCACACCGGCAGCCCCGCGATCGTCAGCTTTCCGCCGTAATTGCTCTGCACGAGCACGCCGAGCGTCCACGAGTCGTTGCCCTGGCGCACGACGCGGGACGAGGTACCGATGCCCCCTTTCCAGCCGAATGCCACCGTTCCGGTACCTGCTCCAATCGCGCCTTCGTCAACGGCACCGCCGCGTGCGGACGCGATCGCGTTGGTCACGTGCTCGCGCGTCACGTGCAGGCCGCGGATGTCGTTCAGCGTGCCGTCGTTGGTTTCGCCGACGAGCGCGTTGACCGACCGCACCGATTCGTTGCCTGGCTGCGCGAGCGTCCAGCGGACGACCGCGTCCATCGCGATGCCCACGGCCAGCGTGTTCGTCAGCACGATCGGCGTCTCGATCGTGCCGAGCTCGGTGACCTGCGTCGACCCGGCGAGCTTGCCGAACGCGTTGCCGACGAAGACCGCGCCCGCGACCTTTTCCTGAAACAGGTTGCCGCCGTGCGGCAGGATGGCCGTGACGCCGGTGCGGACCGTGTCCCCCTCGATGATCGTCGTGTGGCCGACGCGCACGCCCGCGACATCGGTGATCGCATTCAGGGCGCCGGTGGGGAAGGCGCCCGGCTCGATCCCGAGATCGCGCGCCCGCGGACGAGTGGACGTCGATTGCGCGAGGCTCACGCCAACGATGATCGCAGCCGCAACCACGAAGCGCATCAGCGGATCATACGCTGCGCGTGATCCCACCACGGATGCACACGGATGCACACGGATAAACAAAAAGCTGCCGGGTCTGAAGACCCGGCCTACGTGGAACAGGGAAAGCGACGGACCAGCTCATGACAGGTGTAGGGCGGGTCTTCCGCCTTCGCGCGAAGCGCTTCGGCGAGACTCGCCGGAGCCTTGGCGGAGGCGGTTAGACCCGCCAGAGTCAGGAGCGCAGCGCCGTCAGCGGCGTCACACGCGTGGCGCGGCGAGCGGGCAGCCACGTCGCGACCATCGCGGCCACGGCGAGCACGACCGGCGCGGTCGCGAAGACGACGGGATCGAGCGGCTTCACGTCGTAGAGGACGCGCGCGAAGGCGAACCCGAGGAGCGCCGACAGTGGCAGGCCGATGACGACGCCGACCGCCGCGAGCGCCGCTCCTTCACGCAGCACCATGCCGAGCACATCGCGCGGCCGCGCGCCGAGCGCGACGCGGATCCCGATCTCGCGCGTGCGCTGCGACACCAGATACGACTTCACTCCATAGAGGCCCACGACAGCGAGCAGCAGTGCGAGCAGGCCGAACAGCATGAACATCCGTCCACCCGAACGGACAGCCCACAGCTGCAGGCTGCGATCGTGAAACGCCTGCAGCGTCGTCGCCTGCAGGATCGGGACGCGCGGGTCGAGCGTGCGCAGGTCGCGGCGGAGCGTTGCGAGCAGGTCGGTCTCGATTCCCGGCTGGGCGGCGCGGACGTGGAGGTTCATGGCCGAGCGATACTCGCGGCCCGACGGCACGTAGATGGCCGGCCCGGCCTCGCGATCGAACAGCTCGTCGCGCATCGGCGCCGCGATGCCGACGATCTCCATCGGCGTGGGATCCTTTTGATCGGCGACGCCCGGCTCCTCGACGAAGCGGATCATCTGCCCGATCGGGTCTTCGGTCCCGAACAGCCGGCGCGCGACCCGCTGGTCGACGATTGCGACGCGCGGCGCCGAGCCGGAGTCCTCTTCCGCGGCCGTGAATTCGCGGCCGCGCACCATCGGCATCTGCAGCGTGCGGAAGTACTCCGCGCCGATGATGCGGTAGGTCGCCGACACCTGCGGCGCCGTCTCGGCTGATGGCTTCGCGCCGACGCGCTCGAGCGAATGCCCTTCGTGCACGTCCCCGAACGGCACCGTCGACGCAAACGCGGCGCTCTCGACGCCAGGCAGTGCGCGCACCCGCGCCAGTGCGCGGCGCCACACCGCGCGTCCGTGCGCCTCGTCGTACTGCACGAGCGCTGGATCGAAGGCAACCAGCAGCTGGCGGTCGTAGCTGAACCCGGGGTTTGCGGCCGCTGCCTTCAGCGCACCGCGTGCGAACAGTCCCCCGGCGGATAGCAGCATCAGCGAGAGCGCGATCTGGCCGACGACGAGCACGTTGCGCGCCGAGAACCAGCGTCCGAGCCCCGACGGCGTCCCTTCGGACGCCAGCTCCTTCAGGTCCGAGACGATGTCGGTCCGCGACAGCTTGAGGGCCGGTCCGACGCCAAAGAGCATCGTCGCGACAATCGCGACCGCGGAGGTAACGGCGACGACGGCGATGTCAGGCGTCGGATCGAATGCGAGCGTCAGCGGCAGCACGCCGGCCAGCGAGTGCGCAAGCGCGCTGGTGGTCCATACGGCGAGCAGCAGACCGCCGGCGGCGCCGGCCAGCGCGAGCAGCAGGCTCTCGGTCAGCAGCTGCCGGATGATGCGGCCGCGCGCGCCGCCGACGGCAAGTCGAATCGCAATCTCCTTGCGACGCGAGGTGCCGCGCGCCAGCAGCATGTTCGCGATGTTGAGACACGCGATCAGCAGCACGACTCCCGCGATACCCATCAGCATCGCCGCGGCGATGCCGAGGCCGCCGTCGGTCTGCGGCGACGTGCTCACGGACAAGCGCGAGAGCGGATGCACCGTCAGGAGCTGGTTCTTGTTCTCGGCCGGATACGCCTGTTCGAGCTGATGCGACAGCGTGTCGAGTCGCGACGCTGCCGCGTCGCGCGTGAGCCCGGGCTTGAGCCGGCCCGCGAGCACGAGCGCGGTGTTGCTGCGATCGCCCAGGCCCGTGCCTTTGTTCTTCAGGAAATCGTTGACGAGCACGTCGAACATGCCGAGCGGCGCCCACATCTCGGGGGCGACGAGCGCCATCGTTCCCGCGAAGCCGCGCGGCGCGACGCCAATCACCGTGAAATCGATCGCGTTGATCCGTACGGTCTGTCCGAGCAGGGCGGCGCGGTCGGCGCCGACGATGACCACCGGCACGCGCGCACCCGGGCGTTCCTCCTCAGCCGAGAAGGTGCGCCCGGCCGCGAGCCCGACGCCCATCGTGTCGAAGTAGTTGGAGGTCACGACCGAGATGAACGCCTGCCGCGTCACCTCGTCCTTCGTGATGCCGACCATTGCGAACGTGTAGCCCATGAGGCTCTCGAACACCTCGCCGCGATCGCGGATGTCGACGTAGTTGGCGTACGAGAACGCGCGGTAGGAATTCGGGTTGGTGCGATCGTGGCTGAAGAGGCCGACCAGCTCGTCTCCCTGTCCCGCAAGCGGCTTGAACAGCATCGCGTTCACGAGCGTGAACATTGCGCTGTTCGCGCCGATGCCGAGGGCAAGGACGAGGATCGCGACGAGGGTGAATCCGGGTGTGCGCGTGAGGGTGCGGAGGCCGAAGCGGACGTCGCGCGCGATCTGGAGCATATGGCCGCTAGACGGGTGCTAGCGGCCATTTGTTCAATCTGGAGCGCTATTTCACGACCAGCTCGCCGCGCATGCCGACTGCGTAATGGCCGGGGAACGAGCAGAGAAAAACGTAAGTCCCGGGCTTGGTCGGCGCCGTGAAGCTGACGTCCACCGTTTCACCGGGGCCGGCAAGGGCGGTACTCGCGATGATCTTGTCCTTCTGGTCCGCCGGGATGAAGTCGGTCTCGCGCGCGTTCATCGCGGCGGTGGCGAACGCCTGGGCGTCGGTGCCGTCCTGCAGCAGCACGAAATTGTGCGCCATTGCCGCCTTCGGCGCGCTGCCGACGGATTTGAGGACGACGTGCAGCCGTTCGCCCGGCTTGGCGGTAATCGACGTCACGTCATATTTCATGCTGTCGTTGCCGGTGAGCGCGATCGTGCGACCGCCCTTCGCGGACTTGGCGGACGCGGCCGGCGCTTTGGCCTTGCCGGCGGGCGCCTGCGTCGCCTGCGCGGCGCCCAGCGCAACCGGAGCGACAGCGAGTAGACACACGAGCGAGAACGCTTTCATGGATGCTTCCTCGTAGGTATCAGGTTCAATGCAGACAGGCGAATCGATTGTACATCAGGGCTCGAGCGCGTCCGGGACCGCGTCGGCTGGACGTAGCACCGCGCGGTATTCGACGCTCAGCCGCTGTCGCGCGGGCAGCCAGCGATAGCCGGGCGCGCCGAACAAACGGCCGCGCTCGACCATGCTTCGCCGCGTCTCCGGCATCGGCGACGCGCCGAATTCCATGCCCCGCGTCAGCGTGCGGCCGCTCCACGGCGGCGCCTGACGGCTGTGGTTCTCTTCCCAAATGCCCATCCACGGAAAATCGCGGCGACGCCACGTGTAGCCGAAGACCAGCCGCGTCGATGGCGAGAAGGCGAGGAAGTACGATGCATCCTGCGACGGATCCATCAGATGCGCCGTATACGCGCTGGATCGCGGCGCGTCCGTGCAGATGCGCAGGTCGGTGACGCCGCCGTCTGGGCGCGGCGCGAAGGGCCAGTCGAACTCGGCGCCGGGCTGCAAATAATCGTCGCCGCCGACCGCCGCTTCCAGCACCTTCGATCGCGTCGCCGATGCGCGGAACCGTGTCGCGCCCTTTTCGAGGAACGGCGGACCGAGCGTGACATGCTCGGTCCAGCCGATCGGCCGATCGATGCCCGTGAGGTTCTCGACACTCTCCTGAATGTGAACCGAGCGGCCGTCGACGTTGAGACGACGTTCGACGGCGAGCTGCGACATCGGAAGTACCGTCCTCATCGTCATCGCGGCGGCGTTGCCATCGATCTCGAAGCGCGCGATGGACGTCTCGCCGTGCACCGGCATGCCGGCTTCCGCTTCTGCGTCAGAGGGTCCGCCGAAGATGTCAAGGCACAGGTTGTGGCCCATGATGCCGGCGAGGAGCGACGATTCGACCGTGCGTCCGTAGTCGCGATCGACGCTCGCGTCGTAGGTGGACGGCTCGATTGAGGGCCACGGCGGGATCCACAGCGGATTGACGCCGCTTGCCTTGTCGAGGATCTCGGCGATGTGGCCGCCCTCCTCGAGAACGGTGACGCGCAGGTGCTCGTTCTCGATGCTGCGCGCGCGGCGATTTCTAAATAGCGGCAATTTACACTCCGGCGGGTCTAAAGACCCGCCCTACATCGGGTCTAAAGACCCGCCCTACATCGAGTCTAAAGACCCTCCGACATCCGACAACTCAGACAGGTGTAGGCCGGGTCTTCAGACCCGGCGAACGCTCACACAGGTGTAGGGCGGGTCTTTAGACCCGCCGCGGTGTGAGGCGCGTTTGCGAGTGGCTTGTTGCCGGATCTAAAGACCCGCATACGACTGTCACGGTCAGCGACTTGCCACCGTACTCACCGACCCGGCAGGTGCAGGCGCACGCCGGCGCTGACGAGGCGCGGAGTCCCGACCGTCGTCGGAAGCGTGCCGACGACGTACTCGCGATCGAAGAGATTCTGCGCGGCGAAGAACACCTCGATGTTGCGCTGCAGGCTGCGCGCGGCGGTGAAGTCGACCACCGCGAAGCCGGGTAGCCGCCGTGAAGGCGTGTTGCGGTCGTCGTCGAACTGCGCGCCGACGACGAGCACGCCGAGCGCGACGGTGCCGCGTGTGGGATGCGAATAGGCGAGGCGGGCGGAGCCGCGGTGCTTCGGCACCTGCGGCAGGTAGTTGCCGACGAGCGTGGGATCGGCGGCGTTCTCGGTGACGGTCGCCTGGTTGAAGACGTACCCGCCGCTGATTTTCCAGCTGGTCGCGAATCGGTACTCACCGTCGGTTTGAATCCCGCGCACGCGCGTGCGGCCGAGATTCTGCCGCTGCTGCGTGACGTTCGCGCCGGTCTGCGCAATCGTGACGTTCGACACCGGATCCTTGACGCGATTGAAGAACGCCGTCGTGCGAAGCGTGACATGACCGCCCGGCGTCAGCGTCGCGCCCCCTTCGTATCCGAAGAGGCGCTCGGGACCGAGCTGGTTGTTGGCGAGCGTCAGCGTGGTGCCGACGCGGAACTGGCGATACAGCTCGTTCAGCGTCGGCGCGCGGAAGCCCCAGCCGACGCCGCCCCACGCGCTGAGCGCGTTGGTGATCCGGTAGAGAGCCGCAGCGCGCGGGCTGTTGACGGTGTCGTTCCGCGAGGGCAGCGACGGCAGATTGTTGACCGGCACGCCTGGCACGACCGCGGTTTCGAGATTGTGGCCGTCGTAGTTCTTCCAGCTGTCGAGGCGCGTGCTCAGCGTGACGGTCAGGCGTGACATCGCCTGGATGAGATCCTGCGCGTACAGGCCGGCAATCTGTTGCGTGCCGCCCGAAACGCGATGGAGCGTCACCCGCGAGCCGGTCACGGCATCGAGCGCGTCCTCCTCGCTGTCGCCATCCACCCGGCGCCAGTCGCCGCCGGCGGTGATGAAGTGGCGCCCGAAGGGGCGCGAATACTGCGCGGTGGTGCCATATGCGTTCACCGGCACACGCTGGTTGAGCGTCATGCGTCCGATGCTGCGCGGCGGGTTCGCCGCGGGAACCGCGAGGAAGTTGCTGCGGAACGTCTCGCGATCGCCGAAGAACGTCGCGCGGAGCTCTCCCGCGTCGCCCGTGCGGACGCGCACGCCGGTGCTGGCCGATCCCCAGCGCGTCCGATTGGCTTCTTCCGTGCCGTCGATCGTGCTCGCCTTGCCGTTGTCGCGCGACTCGCGGAAGTAGCCGCCCCGCACGAAGAGCCGGATGCGATCGTTCGCGTCGTAATCCATCTTCACGCTCGCGTTGCCGTACCGGACGCTCGCGTTGTTGTCGACGCGGCCGCGCTCTGCTTCGGCAACGATCGGATAGCCGTCCGTGTCGAGCGCGCTTCCGCTCGCGACGATCCCGACGCGTCCCCAGACGTTGCCGACCGCAACGTCGGCCTTCGGGGTGCCGCGATTGCCGTACTGCGCCTGGAAATCGACCTGCCGCCGCGACGCCGCGCTGCTGACGATGTTGATGACGCCCCCCATCGCGTAGTTGCCGTACAGGCTCGACGAGGGACCGTCGACGACTTCGATGCGCTCAGTGTTCTCGAGCGGCACCCGCGTCCAGTAGACCCATCCGCCGAACGGATCGTTGAACGGGATGTCGTCGAGCAGGACCAGCGTGCGGCTCACACCGCTCGGACCGATGCCGCGCAGTGACACACCCTGCGTCGTCGGATGCGCCGCCAGGCTGCTCGTGCGGCGGAAGAGGCTGAAGGTCGGCACTTGCCGCAGCACATCGTCGGCAACGACGGCGGGGGACTGGCGGACGGTTTCGCGGTCGATGACCGACACACTGGCCGGCACGTCGCCGGTCCGCACTTCGCTTTTGACGGCCGTGACGGTGAGGGTTTCCGTCAGCGTCGCCGGATTGAGCACGACGTCGATGCGCACCGCCTCTCTGCCGGCGGGCACCGTCTGCCGCGTCTCGGCGAAGCCGGCGGCGCGCACGATGACCTGCACGTCCGCGCTGCCGTCGACGGCCACCTGGAACGTGCCGTCGTGTCCGCTGATCGCGGTATGTTCCGCGCCGGACGCCGTTCGCATCGCCACCGACGCGCCCGAAATCACCGCGCCGGACGCGTCGCGGACGATGCCGGTGACCACGTGCGTGCCGGCCGCGACCGTTTGTTCGGAGGTGTTCGCAGAGGCGAGCAGCGCGGCGATCAGCAGAACGGTCGTCATGAGCCGCTCTTCACGGCCACACCCCAGGGGCTGCCGCCGACGGCAATGCGCTTCTCGGTTTTCCCCGACGCGATGTCGACCACGGACACGTCGCCGGACGGCCCGTTTGCCGTATACAGCTTCGTGCCGTCGGCGCTGATGCCGATGCCCCACGGCCGTCCGCCGATCTCTTCGAACACGCGCGTGACCTTGCGCGACGCGACATCGATCTCGGCGACCGACTTCGCGCGTCCGAGCGACACGAACAACTTCGCCCCGTCAGTCGAGAGCACGGTGCCCATCGGACGAGGAGGGGTGGTGGCTTCGGGATTTCTGGGGATCTGGATGGTGTCGACGACCGTATGCTTCGCGGTGTCGAACACGGTCAGGACGCCGCCGTTCTCACTCGTCACGAAACCGGTTGCGCCGTCACGCGTGAACGCGATCGACCGCGGCCGCGGCCCCGTCTTGATGTTCGCGAGCACCTTCTGGCTGGCAGTGTCGATCGCGACGACTTCATTCTCTCCTTCGCAGGTGATGTAGACGACGCGGCCGTCGGGACGCACCGTCACGCCTTCCGGTTCCTCGCCCACCTTCACGCGGGCGCGGACACTGCCGCCTTCGAGATCGAGCACGGACATTTCAGACGCATCCTCGTTCGACACATACAGCGTCTTGCCGTCCGGTGAGATGTCGAACGACTCGGGGTCCTGACCGCTCGGGTACTTGCGGACGAGCGCGCCGCTCGGGAGCTCGACGAGGCCGATCCCGTCGGCCGCGCGGTCCGCCGGCGGCAGCTTCGATTCGTCGACGCCGGGCCCGCCGATGGGGGAGCCGGACAACGCGACCAGCAGGTGCTTGCCGTCGGGGGCCAGCTTGATGCCGCGCGGCCGCTTGCCGACGTTGAACCGCTGTACCACGCGTCCCGCCTCGGGATCGACGACGACGACGGCGCTACCGGTCTCGTCCGAGACATACACGCGCGGTCCACGTCCCGTGTCCGTTTCGGCGTTCGCGGGCGACGGGGTGGACGCGGAAGATGAGGCGGGCTGCGAGGACCGATTGCACGCGCCGAGCGCGGCGACGCCCAACAATGCAGACACGACGAACGTGCGGGAGACCGCGGCCGACAGCATCATCACAACATACCCGCGAGCGGCTCGCAGGGCAATTTCAGAAGGTGATTGCGTCCTTGTTCTGTTCGAGCTTCGTCGCGTCGACGCCCGGCACCTTCGCGAGCGCGTCGAAATCGGCGAAGGGGCCATGCTCCTCGCGGTAGGTCACGATCTTCTTCGCGTCCTCGGCGGTCACGCCGACCGCTTCCGCGATGTCGCTCGCGGTGCTGCGGTTCACGTTCACCTTGCCGTAGTGGTGCACGAGATAACCCAGCAGCACATCGTAGTTCTCGTCGGTGACCGGCGCGCCGAGCTTCGTCATCTTGTCGAGCGTCTCTTCCCACTGCGTCTTGGTGCGCCGGGCGGCGACGATCCGATCCGCCGGGTGACACTTCGAGCACACGGCCTGAAAGGCCTCCGCGCCGGCATCGTCGGTCGGCTCCTGCATCGCCGCGTGGACTGCCGTGATTGAGAGAAGAGCGATCGCCGACGCGAGCGCCCACGCGCTGAACGATCTGGTGATGTGGTGGCGATCCTGTACCATGGTGCGACGTAGTCCTATAGAAAAAGTGTATTACAGTTCGCACACGTTGGTCCGGGCGGCGCAGCTCGTCCGATGCCTCGCACTCGCGGTGGCATTCACCTCCTTCTCATCGATTGCAACGGCGCAGCTTCAGGTCGCGGTGCTGCGCGGGATCGTCGTCGACGCGCAGCAGCAGATTGTCGCCGGTGCGCAGGTCGTGCTTGCGGATTCGCACGGCAGCACCATCGCGTCGCGAGTGACCGGCGCGGATGGCGCGTTCGCTTTCGCCGACGTCGCGCCCGGCTCGTACACGGTGCGCGTTGAACTCCAAGGCCGTGCGATCACCGTCAAGCCGCTGGTGGTTCGAGGGGCGCTGCCAGTCGAACTCGTCCTCCAGGTTGGTCCGTCGGTTCGAGAGGAGGTCGTAGTGCGCGGCGACGCGGGGCCGGTCACCGCCGAGCAGCCCGCGTCGCTCGGCGCGGAATCGGTACGCGAGGCCGGCGGCGCGATGCCGGGGCACCGCGTGCAGCGGGCGCTCTCGACGCTCGCGGGTTTCAGCGCCGAGGACAACGGCCTGCTGCACGTGCGCGGCGTGGACGACGGGTTGTTGTACGTGCAGGACGGGATTCCGGTGTACGAGCGCGTCGACCGCCTGTTCGGCATTCCGCCTGGCGCGACCGCGCTCGCGTCGATGCACGTGCTCGACGGCTACATCCCGCCGGAATTCGGGTTCAAGAGCGGCGGCGTCGTCGAAGTGCGATCGCAGACGGGCATCGGCGGTCCGTGGTCGGCCAGCCTCGACGTGGGCGTTGCGGATCTTCACACCCGCACCGTCGAAGGCGCGGCGTCCGGATCGATCGGGCGGCGCGTTGGCGTGATGGTGACCGGCGCTCACGAACGATCGGACCGCTTTCTGGATCCCGCCGATCCAGACAACCTGCACAACGACGGCTGGTCGGCGGCCGGCACCGCGCAGTTCACGTGGCAGACCACGGCGGACCTTCTCACCGCTACCGTGCAGGCGGGCCAGACCCATTACGACGTGCCGACCGATTTCGAACAGGAGGAAGCCGGGCAGGATCAGCGGCAGCGGTTCACGCAGGCGCTCGCGTCCGGCACGTGGCAGCGCGTCATGTCGGATCGAGTGGTGTGGCAGACGTCGCTCTACCGGAGGCATGGGCTCGCGACGCTCCTGCCGTCGCCGTTCGACACGCCCGTGACCAGCGCGTCGCGGCGCCTGGTCAATCGATGGGGCGGTCTGGGCAGCGCGACCTATCAGCGCGGCCGCCATACCGCGAAAGCGGGCTTCGAAGTGTCCGCGCTCACACTCGACGAGCAATTCTCGTTCGCCGTCACGGATCCGGAGCGCGCTCGCGAGCTCGATGTGACGGAGGCGGCGATTGCGCACGATCTGTCGAACCCGTTTGCGTTCGCGGACCGCGGCCACCCGATGGTGTGGTCGCTCTTCGCGCAGGACGTCTATCGCGCGTCCGAGCGCATCACCCTCAACGCCGGTGTTCGCTTCGATCGGACGCGTCTTCTGATTCCGGCCCTCCAGTGGAGCCCACGTCTCGGCGTCGCGTACAGCGTTCGTCCGGGCACCGTGCTGCGCGGCTCCGTGCTGCGCTTGTTTCAGCCGCCGCAATCGGAATACCTGCTGCTCGGGTCGTCGGAAGCGGCGCGCGCGCTCTCGCCGTTTGCCGACGGCGACGGCGGCGGCGGATCCGACGTGCCGCCGGAGCGGCAGACGGCGCTCGATGTCTCGGTCTCGCAGGACGTCGGATCGCGTGCGCGCATACAGGCTTCGCTCTGGCGACGCCGCGCGCGCGACGTCGGCGACCCCAACGTTTTCTTCGGGACCACGCTGTTCGTGCCCAACAGCGTGGCGCGGCAGCATGCGTGGGGATTCGAGACGCGCGTGGAGATCGAGCCGCGTCACGGCTGGTCGGCCGCGCTCTCCTACACGCACACGCACGTCGATCAGTTCGGGCCGTTCACCGGCGGCCTCTTTCTCGAAGAGGAGGTCGCGCAGATCCAGGACGGCACCCGCTTCACGCCCGACCACGAGCAACGCCACGGGCTTGGGGCGTCCATCGCCTTCGGCGAGGAAGGCGGCCGGTGGCACGTCGCCGGTGCGTTCCGCTATCAGACGGGGACGCCGGTCGGCCTCGACGAGGAGTCCGCCGACGATTTGCGGGGGCGCCGCGGCGCGGAGGTCGTCGACGTCGACAGCGGCCGCGTGCGCGCGTACGCCGTCGCCGGCGTCAACGCGGCGTGGACGTTCGTTCGCCGCGATCGCGTCGCGCTCGCGTGGACGGCGTGGATGGAGAACGTCACGAACCAGTTGTTCGCCTACAACTTCGGCAATGCGTTCAGCGGCACGCATTTCGGTCCAAGACGCCGCATCGGCGTCGGCGTGCGAACGTTGTTTCGGTGATCGGCGGGTCCAAAGATCCGGCCTACACCTGTCACGTGTCTGCGCGATACGCGCCATACACATCCGTCAAGAAATCCGCTAACTGGATTCCACGTAGGCCGGGTCTTTAGACCCGGCATCGCTTATCAGTCCGCCGAGATTGTTTTGCGATGCCAAACGCTCGCCAGCCTGACGCTCGATCACTACAATGACGCGCCATGTGGACGACGTGCATGCGCCTGCTCGGGCTTTCGATCGTCATCATCGGCGTCAGCAGCGCCGCTCGCGCGCAGGGGCGCGGCGGTCCACCGCCGTGGACGACGACCGGATTCGACGCACAGCGCACGGCGGCCGTGCGCACCGACCCCAAGATCAATAAGGAGAGCGTCCAGAAGGAATTCACGTTCCTGTGGAAGCGGCCGCTCGAGAACCAGGCGCGGCAGCTCGATGCACTGACGCAGCCGCTGCTGCTGCCGAACATCATTTCCTACAAGGGCTTCAAAGCGCTCGCGTTCGTCGGCGGCAGTGGCGACGCGGTGTATGCGCTCGACTACGATCTCGCCAAGGTCTTCTGGCAGCGGCGCCTCGACAGCGGTATCGCGTCGCAGAACGGCTCGAGCGAGTGCTCGGGCGCGCTGACGACGATCACGCGCGCGAGCACGCTGTCGACGCCGGGCGGCGGCCGGGGCGGACGGCAGACC
>JBKPRU010000142.1:0-4569 GCA_046734675.1 Acidobacteriota bacterium | reverse complement strand
GAGGACACGCCGCTCCAGGGGCGCCACCCGTACGACGCGAGCAAGTCGTGCGCGGACCTCATCGCGCACAGCTACGCCACGACGTACGACCTCCCGGTCGTGATCACGCGCTGCGGGAACTTCTACGGCGGCGGCGATCTGAACTGGAACCGTCTCGTGCCGGGGACGATTCGGTCGGTGCTGCGCGGCGAGCGGCCGGTCATCCGCTCGGATGGCCATTACACGCGCGACTACATCTACGTCGAGGACGGCGCGCGCGCCTACATGGTCCTCGCCGAGCAGCTGGCGGCGAACCCGTCGCTCGCCGGCGACGTGTTCAACTTCTCGTACGAGCGTCCGCTCAGCGTGCTCGAGATGGTCGCGAAGATTCTCGAGGTCATGGGCTCCGACCTGCAGCCGGACGTCCGTAACCAAGCGTCGCACGAGATCCGCGATCAGTATCTCGACTCGACGCGCGCGAAGGAGGTCCTCGGCTGGCGGCCGGCGTTCACGCTCGACAGCAGCCTGCACGAGACCGTCGCGTGGTACACCCGGTACTTTGCTGCCACGAGCGGGCGCCCTCGGTCGGAAGCGGTGCATGGCTGACGCGTCGATTCCGGTCGTCATCTTGTGCGGGGGATCCGGCACGCGCCTCGCCGAGCAGACGGAGGTGCGCCCGAAGCCGCTCGTCGAGATCGGCGGACGGCCGATCCTCTGGCACATCATGAAGCACTACTCGCGCTACGGGTTCAACGAGTTCGTGCTCGCGCTCGGCTACAAGGGCGATCAGATCAAGCGCTACTTCCTCGAGTACCACGCGATCGGCCGCGACATGACGGTCTCGCTCGCCGACGGCCGGATCGCGCCGCTCACCGGCAGCAACCACAAGGAACCCTGGACCGTGCATCTCGTCGACACCGGCGAATCGACGATGACGGGCGGACGGCTGCGGCAGCTTCGCCCGCTGCTCTCACGCGGCACGTTCATGCTGACCTACGGCGACGGCGTCGGCAACGTGCCGCTCGATCGGCTGCTCGAATTTCACCGCTCGCGCCGCGGGATGGTCACGCTGACGGCGGTCCGTCCGCCGGCGCGCTTCGGCGCGCTCGAGTTCGACGGCGATCGGATCCGCCACTTCAAGGAGAAGTCGACGCTGCACGAGGGCTGGATCAACGGCGGCTTCTTCGTCGTCGAGCCGGCCGCGCTCGACTACATCACCGACGACGTGATGTGGGAGCACGCGCCGATGGAAGCGCTCGCCGAGCGCGGTGAGCTGTTCGCGTTCCGGCACGAAGAGTTCTGGCAGTGCATGGACACCCTGCGTGACCTGCGCTACCTCGAGTCCCTGTGGGACGCGGGGTGCGCGCCGTGGAAGTCGTGGTGACCGTGGCGGCGCGGAATCCGCTCGCCGGCGATCTCGATCGCGTGCTGCAGCAGTCGGGAGCGGTGTTCGAGGAGCTGCGCGGCGCGCGCGTCTTCATCACGGGCGGCACGGGATTTTTCGGACGCTGGCTGCTCGAGACACTGCTCTGGGCCAACGATCAGCGGCAGCTCGGCGTGTCGGTGGGGGTGCTCACTCGGGACGACGTGGCCTTCGCGGACGCGGCGCCGCATCTCGCGCGAGACCGCGCCGTGACGCTCCATAAGGGAGACGTGCGGCGCTTCGACGCCGACGGCCGGTTCACTCACGTGGTGCACGCCGCGACGACCTCGGGGGCGCGGGTACAGCCGGCGGAGATGTTCGACACGATCGTCACGGGCACGCGGCAGGCGCTGGCGTTCACGCGCCGTGCGGGCGCGCGCCGATTCCTGTTGACGAGCAGCGGTGCGGTCTATGGGCGGCAGCCGTCCGAGATATCGCACGTGGCGGAAGAATACGGTGGCGCACCCGACGCAACGCAGCCATCGAGCGCGTACGCGGAAGGCAAGCGCGCGGCGGAGACCCTGTGCGCGGTGTCGGCGGATGGGGAGCTGACGCCAACGATCGCCCGATGTTTTGCGTTCGTCGGACCTCACCTGCCGCTCGACGCGCACTTCGCGGTTGGCAATTTCATTCGCGACGGCCTGACGGGTGGCCCGATTCGCGTGGCCGGCGATGGCACGCCGTTCCGCTCGTATCTTTTTGCCGCGGATCTGGCCGCGTGGCTGTGGACGATTCTGATCAAGGGAGAGCCGCTGCGCGCGTACAACGTCGGGTCGGAAGAGGCGATCTCGATTGCGGACCTGGCCCGCACGGTCGCAGGCCGCTTTTCCCCCTCACCTGACGTCCACGTCGCAAAGACGCCGGTAGCCTGGAATGCGGCGGAGCGCTATGTGCCGAGCACCGCCCGCGCGCGGCGCGAGCTTGGCCTCTCGGAAACGGTCAGTCTCAGCGACGCGCTAGACCGCACGATCCGATGGCACCGCGAGCGGATCGGTGACACCGCAGCCGGGCCGAGCGTCAGCGCCGTCGAACGTGGACGAACTAGGTAGGGCGGAAGGCGACATGCCGTATACTGTCTGGACCCCAGTCAACTCAGTCCCCGCGCATTCGGGACGCCAGCAGCGGCTCCAGGCGGTCGTGTAAGTCGTTCCAGGAGATCCGTGTGTTGGATGCACAACCGTTTATCGCTCCGGACCGTGACCGCCGCGCCGCCGCGGACGCGCGCGTCCGCGCCATCTTCGCGCACGCCTCCAGCGTGCATCTCGCGACCGCGGAGCGCTCGACGAGCGCCATGACCGCGGCCGCCGACGCGATGATTGCCGCGCTCGCGCGTGGCAACAAGGTTCTCGCCTGTGGCAACGGTGGGAGCGCCGCCGACTCGCAGCATTTTGCCGCCGAACTGGTCGGGCGTTTTCAGCGCAACCGGCGGGCGCTGGCGGCGATGGCGCTGACGACCGATACGAGCATCATCACGAGCATCGCCAACGACTTTGCCTACGAGCAGGTGTTCGTGCGACAGCTCGAGGCGATTGGCCGGCCCGGCGACGTGGCGTTCGGGATCAGCACCAGCGGCCGCTCGCCGAACGTGCTGACCGCGCTGGCGCGCGCGAAGGAACTGAAGATGACGACCGTCGCGCTGATCGGCCCGCACGACGACGCGATCGCCGACATCGTCATCCCGGTGGCCGCCGAGACGACCGCGCGAATCCAGGAAGCGCACCGCACGGTGCTGCATGCGATTTGCGAGTTGGTGGAAGAGCAGTGCGCGGGTGCGTAAGTCCTAACGTCGACCGTTCCGTCTTCTCAAGGATGTAGCCATGACTCAAGCGGTGTTGGAGCAGAAGGTCGTCCGGATCGCCGAGCGCCCGGTCGGCGATGGGCAGCCCTGCTACGTGATCGCGGAAATCGGGATCAACCACAACGGTGACATCGATCTCGCCAAGCGGTTGATCAGCGTCGCGGTCGCGGCCGGCTGCGACGCGGTGAAGTTCCAGAAGCGCACCGTCGACGTCGTGTATTCGGCGGAAGAGCTCGCCAAGCCGCGCGAGAGTCCGTTCGGCGCGACCAACGGCGATTTGAAGCGCGGCCTCGAGCTCGACTACTACGACTATCAGGAGATCGACGCGTTCTGCCGCGCCAGCAAGATCGCGTGGTTCGCCTCCGCGTGGGACGAGCAGTCCGTGGACTTCGTCAACCGGTTCAATCCGCCCTGCTTCAAGATTGCATCGGCCTCGCTGACCGATGACAATCTGCTGCGGCACACGCGCGCGACCGGCCGGCCGATCATCCTGTCGACCGGCATGAGCACGCTCGATCAGATCGATCACGCCGTCGACGTGCTCGGCAGAGACAACCTGATTCTGCTGCACGCGTGCAGCACCTATCCGGCGTACTACGAGGAGCTGAACCTGCGCGCGATTCCGCTGATGCGCGAGCGCTACGGCGTGCCGGTCGGCTACTCGGGCCACGAGACCGGCGTCGCTTCGACGGTCGCAGCGGCGGTTCTGGGCGCGTGCTGCATCGAACGCCACATCACGCTCGATCGCTCGATGTGGGGCTCGGATCATGCGGCCTCGCTCGAGCCGAACGGCATCTCGCGCGTGGTGCGCGACATCCGCCTGGTCGAGCAGTCGATGGGCGACGGCGTGAAGCGCGTCTACGAGCGCGAGCACCCGATCATCAAGAAGCTGCGCCGCATCGACGCCGCACAGAAATGAAGCACCTGAAGGCCATCGCTCTCGACGTCGATGGCGTCCTGACCGACGGCGGGGTGTGGTGGGGCCCGAACGGTGAAGAGTGGAAGCGTTTCTCGTTCGCCGACATCATGGGCGTATCGCTCGCGAGGAAGGCCGGCCTCATTGTCGCCCTCATCTCGGGCGAAGACAGCCCGCTCGTCGACCGGTTCGCGGTGAAGATGGGTATTACCGACGTCGCGAAGGGCTGCAAGGACAAGGCGTCCGCGCTGCGCGCGTTCGCGGAGAGCCGCGGACTCGCCTTGAGCGACATCATCTTCATGGGCGACGATGTGAATGACGTGGCGGCGATGAAGATTGCCGGGCTCGCCGCCGCCCCGCCCGGCGCGGCCGCCGCCGCGCTCGAGCACGCGGCCTTTGTCGCCACGCGGCCCGGCGGCAACGGCGCGGTCCGCGACCTGGTCGACGCGCTGC
>JBKPRU010000141.1:0-19316 GCA_046734675.1 Acidobacteriota bacterium | reverse complement strand
TCTTTCAACTCCCAGTTGTAAACGCCGTCCTTGCCTGCCCGGTCACGCGCATCCATGCTCTCGGACTGCACGAAGATGAAATAGTCGACGCTGCCGATGATGCGCTCGATCTGATACGTCCAGTTCTGGCCAATCCGCAGGTTCTGCTTGTCTTCCCAGACCGCGATGCCGCGCCGTTCGAGCGCGGCCCGCACCGCGTCGACACGCGCGGCGTCCTCGGAGGCATAACTGAGAAAGACGAGCGGTCGACGTTCCGCAGGCGAGGCCGTTGATTGAACGGCCCCACCCGGCGCCGCGCCGGTGTTGTTCTCAGGACGGAAAGTCGAGGCGAGATACTTCGCCAGCGGATTCCAGTCGTCCCTCGCCTGAATGTAGATGCCGACGGACTCGAAGAACGCGCGATTCTCGTCGGCGACCGCGGCATCGAAGGAATCGTCCTCGAGGGCGAGCGAGATCGCGCGGTTCTCGACGCCCGTCACCTCGAGCACCTTGAGGAGGAGCCTCAACCACCAGTTCTTGAACCCGAATCCCACGAACAGGAACACGGTCGAGGGGGCGCGAACGGTCGCACGCACCGCGTCGGGCAGCGGCGGACTCTCCTTGATGACGCGCACGAGATAGTCGAGCAGGTTCTTGTCGTTGAGCACCATCGATTCGGGCTGATCGTGGCGGCCGAACAGGCTGTAGACGATCGGCCTGTCGCTCGACGGCAGCGTCAAGGGCACTTCCGAGGACAGCCCGCGGCAGTAGTTGTAGCAGGCTTCCTGGGGCGCTTTCCCCGCCGCGCGCAGCGCGTTGAACAACATCCGGTCCGCGGTCGCGACCAGCGCCAACCGAAAAGGCAGCGCCGCCAGATCCGTGTGCAGCTCCGTCGTGTGCTGGTCGAAGTCCGACACCAGCTCCTGAATGAAGCTGCGCGCCGCGGACGCGCTCTTCTCCCGTTCGTAGCGCGTGACCGCCTCGCGCATCCCGCACTGCGGCGTCGTCTGACCGAGATCCTCGAGCAGCCTGTCCGAGAGGTACTGATCGATGGGCACTCGCGGCGACCCCGAGATGTCCACGGGCGTTGCGATTCTGGGCCCGAGGACCAGGACGCACTCGCCTCGATGGATCTTCGTCACGAGGCCGGTGAATCTGCGCTCGAGGATCGGAGTGGGCTGCGTCATGGGACTCCTCGCGCTCAGCGCAGACCCACTGACTGCGGCATCGGGTCGGGATGGCCGTCGAAATCGATATCGGCAATGCCCTGGAACAACAGCGCCTCCGCAGCGCGCCGCCTGACCAGGCCGGGGAGCACTTTGCCTCTACTTCGATTCCAGCGGTGGAACTCCAGGGCCGCGCCGTCGAAATCGCGCGCATTCACCTTGCGCAGCAGCGTCGAAGATTTCAGATTGCCGACGCCGACGTTGTAGGCGAACGAGACCAGGGCGTCGAACTGGCATTGCTTCAAAGGCACTTTCGCGAGGCGCGCGACCTGCTCTTCGAAGAAACCCATGTCCTCGTCAAAAGCCGCGTCGCAATCCGCCTGGCTCCAGCAAGCGGCCTTCTCGAATTGACGCCCGTTATGATTCGTGTGGCCCCAGCCGATGGTCAGCACGCCTCCCGGACAGAGATACGGTCTGAAAATCTCGCCCTCACGCTTGCCGCACGATTCGAAGCTCTTGATCAGCGCGGCGGCGGTGTCTGAAAGCGTGCGTCGTGGCATGTCCCTGTACCTCGGGGGGTGCACCTGATTGCGCAGTCTAGTCCAACACGTCGAACCGCAAACCACTTGATCCTTCGCCGCGTCCCGGCCGCTTCCGGCGCCCGACCCACACGTGCGTGGACCCGTTCCCCCATCGCGCGTACTGAAAGCTGCGCGTGATGCGTGCGCCCTCGCGCGGCACCTCCTCATCGCGCAGCAACAGCTCGCGGCCGGGATCGAGCACGCGGCCGAGCGGCTGGATTGCCGTGCCCTGCGCGCCTGGCAACGCTCCGCGCCTCAGCTGCAGGACCTGACCGATCTGCACGGGCAGGAACGGGATCCAGAATTCCGGGACGCTCGTGCCGAGCCGATACACCGACCGCTTCGGCGAGGACGCCGAGCCGTCGCCCACCGATCGTTGCGGCGGCGCGGCGCGCGTCACGGCCGTCTGCTCGTGCCGATCGAGACGGCGAGCCGCGGCGCTTTCCACCGTTCGTTCCACCGCCCACGCGAGATTCGCCATCTCGTCGCGCAGCAGCAGCACGTCTTCAATCGGCTCGGCCTCGAGCATGGGGCCGAGCGCCGGCGGCAGGAAGAAGCCGTCGACGAACTTCCCTGCCGCAGCGGATCCGCTGTTCTGCGTGATGGACAGGCCGAACATGGCCCACGCGGACGAGGGGCCGTCGACGCTCGTCGTATGGCGCACGAGCAGCTTTTCCCCGAACGAGTTCGTCACCACGAGCGCGCGGACGAAGACCAGCGATCCCACGTCGATCTGGAGCGGGACGAGGAACCAGTCGTTGCTGTACTCGAGCGCAAACGACACCACGAGCGCTCGCGCGGCGTTGTCGGACGCCGCATCGGCATTCGGCGCGACCGCCGTCAGGTTCACGGCGCCGTCTTCCATTTCCCAGAAGCGGCTCGACGGCATGCCGCGAAACGTCACCGGCGCCGGCAGGAACGCAGATGTCTTCGTCGTTGGCGCAGTCGTCGCACCCAGCGATTGCGATCCATCGATGTCGAACGCGTGCCAATCGAGACGTCCGCCGCGGTACTCTGACGCCGCGAGCGCCATCTCGCCGTTCGACGTCTTGCCGGAGACGGCGAACGTGTATTCCATGCGCTCCTTGACCCAGGCGCCCTCGCTCGCCGCCGGCTGGCTGAATTGACGTTCGTACCAGTTCAACCACTGGGTCGCGGCATCGGTGAACGCCGCGCGATCGGCGGCCGCAATTGCCGTGAACGGCGCTTCATTCGGCAAGGTCAGCGCGCCGCCGGCGGGCCGCGCTTTGGAAAGTTTGGCGTAGAGCGCGGTGCCGTCCACCGTGCGCTGCGCCATCACGGCGGCATAGTTCAACGATGCGGGATCGAACGTTGCGCGTTCGAGCGCCGTCGGCGGCTGCACCGGAACCCCCGCTCGTACGACGCCGACGTACTTGCCCATCCCCTTCGCGGTCAGCAACCGGGCGAAGTGCAGGCCGGCCTGCGCCGCAAGCCGCACGTTCCTGCCCGCGGCGGGCGCGACGCGCTCGCGTTCGACGATTGCCTCGAGCGGCGCCTGATCCGCATCGTAGGCGGCGGCCGGCGCGGTTGGCGCCGCCGGACCCAATCGATAGCGTGACACCGCCGATGTTTCCGTCCTGACGAACGCGCCGACCGGCGATCCGGCATCGTCGGCCTTGAACTCGCCCGTTTGCCACTGGCGCGCCAGCAGCCACAGCGGATCGTGCACGCGCGCCTGCAGGCCATCGTCCGGCATGTCGGGACAGTGATTGCGTGGTTCGAGCTGCTTCATGATCAGAACAATCCAGCTGCGTAGACGAGCGCGGGGATCACACCCGTGGACGTCACGCCCGCGCGATCCCATGCGGCGCGGCCATTCGAGAGCGAGAACGTCATCCCGCGTACTTCACGTCCTTCGAGACCGACCTGACTCGCCGGTACCGACAATCGTGCCCATTGGCCTGCCGCGGGTAGCGCACCCATTGCACGACGACCCGGACCGTCGACGCCCACCGCGATCAGGTTCTGTCCCCAATACGCGCGGTGCTCCGGCGAGCCGTCGTTCCACTGAAGCATCACCTCGTTGGGTGGATTGAGCGGATCGAGAAACACGTCGGCGTAGAGCACGTCGCCTTTCGCCACCAGCATCGTCGACTGCAGCGGCGCGACGCCGGTGCGATCCCACGATGCCTGGCCGTCGAAGAGCGCGAACGCCATGCCGGTCACGCCGCGATTCTCGAGACCAACGAGCCGCGACGGCACTTCCAGGCGAACCCACTGGCCGAGCGGCGGCAGCGGTCCGGCAAAATAGCGGCTCGAAGTCCCGTCGACGCCCCACGGGATCACGTTCTCTCCCCAGTAGGCGCGGTGCTCCCAGCTCCCATCGTTCCACTGCAGCATCACCTCGCGCGGCGGATTCGCGGGATCGAGGTAGACATACGCGAAGAGCGTCGACGCCGGGCCGATGTACATCGCGGTGCCGCCCGTGAAGAAATGCTGATGTACACCCGCCACGTTCGCGGACCTGTGAACCAGGTTGCCGAACAGCGGCGCGGGACCCTGGTTGACCCACTGCCACGCTTCGCTGCCGGCATCGACGACGGCGCCGGTTGGCCACGTGTCGTCAATCCAGATCGTGTCGCGCGGCATGATGAACGAGTGCTGGTGCATGCCCGGCGCCGCCAACGCCTGGTGCGCAAACGATCCATCGCGGGGTGGCGGATCTCGACTGACCCACTGCCACGCGTCGGCAGTGGCGCTGACCACCGCGGCATCGGGGACGCTCTCGTCGAGCCACGGAGTGTCGTTGTAGGGATCCGGCGCATCGACAGCGGCGCCGAAGGCGGCGATGCGACCGGCACGATCCCACGCGGCGCGCCCGCCGAACAGCGTGAACGCCATGCCATTCAACTCGCGTCCTTCGAGACCGACGGCCGACGCGGGCACGTCGATCCGCACCCACTCACCCAGGGGTGGCAACGGTCCAATGCGGCGGCGTGACACGGCGTTGTCCGTGCCGAATGCGATCTGGTTGGCGCCCCAGTACGCGCGGTGTTCCCACGAGCCATCGTTCCACTGCAGCATCACCTGCTGCGGCGGATTGGCGGGGTCGAGGTAGACGTATGCGAACAGAGTGTCGCCGGGCAGGATCTTGAGCGTGTCGCTGGCACCGAGAAAGTAATGCTGATGCACGCCGGCGAACGCCGGCGACTGGTGAACGACGTTTCCAGAGAGCGGCTGCGGATTGCTGGAGACCCATTGCCAGCCCTCGTCTTGCCCGGATGGCTGCGCGCCGTGCGGCAGCCGTCCGTCGATCCAGGCGATCTCCGCGCGCCCGTCGGCGCTCGCCGCACGCACCCGGAACAACTGCATGGTATCGACGAGGGTGGCGCGCAGCGTCTCGAGATCCCACAGCCGTCGATCGTCGGGCGCGACGGCAAGCAACATCGCCTGGGGTGCGGCAGCGTTCGGCTGGTCGTAGTGAAACGTCAGCCCCGCCACTTCGCTCTTCCTGGGGATCATCTCGTTCCACTCGTCGATGACCAGGCCGGCGACCGGCTGATCGAAGGTCACGGGCGCGAGCGGCGTGTGGGTCACGAGCGACAACGCACCCGCGGGAATCTTCTCCGTGAGTGCGGCCCACGTATCACCGCCGCGGTACGGAAGCTGACCGACGTGCAGAGTAAGGGCTGCGCCTGCGCCCAGCGCCTCGCCGTACTCGACCGCGTCGCGCAGCCGGCTGGCGCCGGCGCGAACGGCAGCGGCACGTTCGAACCACGTCACCGGGGCCAGCGGATCGTCGGTGGTCGTGCTGACGATCTGCGAGAACGTCTGCTGCAGCGCCGCAGCATTTGGCGGCGTCACCCACGGGAGCATGCGGAAGTCGCCGCCGAACAACTCGCGTGCGATGGCATCGACGGCTTGCAGTTTCGCGATCCGTTTGAGACGGTCGTCCATTTCTCTCGCGACCGAGGCCGCTTGCGCGAGCCAGTCACGCCGGCGCTCGGCGGCGTCGACGCTGTCAGCCACCGGAACCGATCCGCGAACACCGAACGCTGCCGCGCCGAGCAGGGCGTTCGCCAGCACGTCGAGATTGGCTGTCGCGGAACCGCGAACGGTGGTGATGGCGGTCTGCAGCGCCGCAAGCGCCGCCGCGAACGAGCTCTGTGCCGCGCTCACCCGCGTCGAGAGCTGACCTGCGTTCGCACCATCGGCCGGCGACTCCCCTGGCGCCGCGAGATCCCGCGCGTCGAGAGCCCGCGCCGCCGCAAACAACGCCCGCACGGCGCGAGCGGCCTCGGTCAGTTCGCGAATGCTCACGCTGTCGGCCGCGGGCTTGAAGTCGTAATCCAGCCGCAGATCCGTATTCGGCGGCGCCGCGAGCGTCGTGCTGACTTGATACAGCAGGCGCTCTTCGAGCTCCGCACGCTGCGGTCCCTTCTCGATGTGCGTCATGAACACGACATCGAGCGGCGACAGCTGCAGGGACGTCAGGGCGACATCGGTCGTTGCCGCTACCTGTCCGGTCGTCCGGCTGACGTAGCTGGCGCGACATTGAACCTTCGCGGGATTCGGCAGCAGTTGCGCCGCCCATGCGTTCAGCACCGGTTCCGCGGCCGCGCGCGTTTGTGCGCGGTTGGTCGGCCACGACACCGGGAACGACGTCGCAAGCGGGAAGAGCACGGCAACCCGGTGCGTGACGCCGGCGCCGGTGCGCGGCGTGCGCACCACGTCCATGTCCTGCGGCGGCGCGTCGCCGTTGCCAATCGCGGCGAGCGTCGCCCCGGATCGCAGCGCATTGCCCTGCACGAGATGATGCGTGCTCTCTGCAAGCACGAGGTCCCCGACGGCGTCGACCATCTCGTCGAGCCATTGCAGCTGCGTCACGATGCGCGTGAACTCCGGCGTGCCGGTCGCCGGGAATCCAAGCGTCGCGTCCCCGAAGGGGATCGTCGTCGCGTCCCATCGCGCCGGCGTCGTGATGTTGGCGGCCGCCCAGCGCCGCCGCAGCTCCAGGCCGTCCACGACGTTGTTCGCCGCGACCGATTCGAGCGCCTGTTGCCACTGCGCTTTGATCGCGACGGCCAGATTCTGACGCGCGGTCCCGAGCGCCTTTGCCGCGGTGCCCGGCACGCCGCCTTCGAGCGCGGTGGCCTGCGCGTCGAACGCGCTCGCGGCCGCAAGCGCCTGGTTCTCGACCGCGGTAATCGCGGGAATCGATTGCGGATCGCTGACGTTGTCCAGCCGTGCCACCTCCCTGACGGCGACCTCGTAGTCCCGCTGCAGCTCGTTCACCAGCTTCCGCGCTGTCGCTTCAGCCAGGCGCGCGTCCTGCACAGCCTTGTCGAGGTCTCGCTGCTTGTCTCGCCACTCGGTGATTTCGCTTTCTTCGATCAGGTCTGCCCCTTCGACGATCTCGACGTTGCCAGCCAAGACCTTGGTGCGCATTCTGGTTTGGGGCAGTGTGGCGCGATGCGCGTTCGCGGCGTTGACAGCAGCCGCGATGCTGGCCGGCGCTGCGGCAACGATGGCCTGTTGCCGCGTGTACGACGCGATCGTCGCCTGGTACTGCTCCCGTGTCCGTTGCCGTTCGTCTTTGAGCGCATGCGCCGCCGCGGCGTCCGCGCGTGCGCTTGCCGCCTGATCGCGCAGCGCTTTGACCTTCGTGGCCGTCTGCTCTTTCGCGGCAACGTCGGCGTAGGCCGCCGCCAGCGCATCGTGATGCTTGATCCCTGCGAGCGTGCGGAATCGGACGATGTATTGATCGAGCGCCGCTTCGTGCAGCCGGCGCTCCAGCCGGTACCCGAGCAGCGCCGGCAGCGACTGGCCTTCGCGGACGCCTTGCAGCAGCCAATCGGCGCGCCGCACCCGATCCGACGAGAGGTTCACCGCATACGGGTTGCGCTGCCCCTCGTCGATATGCGCGCGATAGCCGCTTCGCAACACCGCGGCGGTCGCGGCATGCGGGATCGACGGCGCGATCAGGAATCCCATGTTGGCCGGCGAGGTGAACACGGATCCCGTGACGCCGTCGGGCGTGGTGGTCGGTTGCCACGCCGCCGCCGGACGCACGTCTTCCACCCAGCCATACCCGCCAAGGCGGATGCCGGTTGGCGTGCGGGCGCGCAGTTCGTCGAGGCGCCGCGCGGCCAGCGACGTGAGCCAGGCATCGAATCGATGTGAGCATGCGTCGAGCGCTTCGGTGAGCAGCGTCGGATTCGCCGCCGCCAGGACCTTCTGCGCCACCGCCGCAGGTGTGATCTCGACCGCGCTCTGCGGGGCGCCGTTCAAAAAATCGCGGACGATGAAGCGGCACGATACGCCGCTCCCGGCGATCACACCGTCGGCATCGGTGCCTCGCGTGACCGATCGCGCGGCGGCCGCCGCTCGTTGCCAGACGCCGCGCTGGCTGCGCAATCGCTGCAGAAACGCCGTCTCGGCATCGCCGCGCGCGCGCCGCGACACCGCGTCGAACGCGGTGACGGGCAGCAGCCCGTACGGCTGATTGCCAATCCGCAGCGCCGGCAGCGGGCCACGTCCGACGACGAAGCGCGTGAAGTGATCGCCGATCCACGCGGCGGCGCCGGCAACGTCGCCGCTGATCAGGAGCCGCCGCAACCACGGCGTGTCCTGCGGCCACACCTGCGCGTTGATCTTGCGCGCGTCCTGTTGCTCGGTCGCGCCGGCGAAGCGCACGTGGGCGAACGTCGTCACCGGAATGCCGAGCGCCCACGCGAGCCAGTGCCCGTCGAGGCGCTGCTCCGGCTGTGCGGGGAGCGCACCGATCAACGCGGGGCCGAGCTCGATGCCGTACGACCCGTCGGCATCACGCGAACCGGAGCGGAACGCCGACGAACCGGCTTCGCTATTGTTTGTCGGCGTGTTCTGCGGCAGCAGCGACCACCCGTTCGTGTAGTGCTGCGCGTCGAGCAATTCGACGACGAGCTGTGCCGCAACCGTCGCGTCCGCCGATTTCACGCCGGTCACGATGAGGCGTTCGAAGCCGAGCGCAGCCTGCTCGTCGGTCAACGGAATCCGCAGCGCCATGCCTGCGTCTTCTGCCGCCTTGAAATCAATCATCCAACGCATGCCATCGTCGACCGCGGGCAGCGCCGGCTCGCTTGGCGGCGTCGCGGTCGACGCGCTCGGCGACGGGCCGGTCGGCAGCGTGGGCTTGCCCTGAGCGACGGGTTTGCTCCACACCGTGACGGTGGCGCGGTCGCCGCGATACGCGGTCGCAATCCATCGATCCGGCAGCACCTTCGTATACGGCGCACGCGTCCACGGGCGCGCGCGCGTTGGATCGGTCGTCGCGGCCGCGGGCTTGGCGACGCGGGCAATCCAGGCGGCGCGCGGCACCCCGAACCGGTTGACGAGCATCCGCCATGCGGCCTTGCGCGCGTCTTCGCCCCCCGCACCGGTACCCGCCGACTGTTGCTGGAAGATCGCGCCGAGATCGCGCTCCTCGGCGGTGAGCAGCGGCTCGTGCGTGTCGACGTGGATGTCGTCGGGATACACGCGGACGAGGAGCTCCATTGCCGCGCCGGGCGCGGGCTGCATGAACCGCGTTTCGAGCCGTACCGGCAGCAGCAGCAGTGGCGCGGTCGTCTCCACCTTGCCGAGCATTCGCGCTGTGAGTGCCTCGAACGCGACCCGCAGTTCGTCCAGGCGGGGCTTCAGACCGTCCGCATTCGTGCGCTGGGCCGAGGCGTCCTGCTGCGCGGGCGCCACCTGCGGCTGCACCTGGTTCAACTCCGCCTGCAGCAGATCGCGCGCTGCCGTTACGTCAGCTTGCGACCGTCGCGCGGCCTGGAGCCGCCCCAGAGCCTCGTCGTACTGCTTCCGCAGATCCCGCAGCACTTGATTGCGGGTCGCCTCGTACTCGGGATCGATGTCCACCGGTTCCGGGGATGTGACGGCTCTCACAAGGATTTCCTTAGCAGCACGTTCCGAATGTGGGTATTGAGATCGGAGACCAGCTTCGTCTCTGTCGCCACCTGGCTGGCCAGGGCCGCCAGCTGCGAATTGAGATCGGTCACCTTGCGCGTCAACTCGGCGGCGAGCGCCTGCACGTAGCGCTGCCGCTTGTCGGATGAGGACGCGCTGTCGAGGGCGCCCGCGTAGCGCGTCTCCAGCGTCGCGATTGCCGCGGCGAGCTCACGGCTGGCGACGTCGGCGGCGGCAAAGTCGATCGGCTCGCGCGCAATCTCCTGCTGCCAGCGGGTGATGGCCGTGACTTGCTGGTTCGCGGGCGTCTTCTGCGCGAGCACGGCATTGGCTTGCTGGCGCAGCGCCTCGGCGTCGCGCGCGATCCGCTTCGCGTTCTGGTCTTCGGCCGCGGCCGTGGCGGCGGCCTGGTCGGCGGCGGCGCTGCGCGCGCTTGCGCTCGCACGCGCCTGATCGCGCTGGCTCGTGAGCGAGGTGATTTTCGTCTTCAGGCTTGTGTAAGCCGGATTCGGACGCGGCGGCTTGCCGGGCAAGCCCTCAAAGGTCGGTTCGGTCTGCGCCAACTCGGCCTGCGCCGCCTGGATCTGCGCGTCGAGACTGGCGACCTGTTGTTGGAACGCGGCGGCTTCGTTTCGTAGACGCGTCGCATCCGCGCTCGCCGCGGCGGCACGCGCGGCGGCCGCGGCCGCGAGTTGATCCTGCTGTGCCGCGTTCGCGTTCAACTGCGCCGCGGCCGCGTCGAGCCGCTGCAGTTCCGCCTGCCACACCGCCAGTTCGTGCGTGAGATGCGTCATGAGTCCAGCCACATCCGTGCGTGCACGGCCAGTCGAAACGGGCGCTGACGCACGATCGATGCGACGTGCGCCGCGTTCTTCCCCCACGTCGCGTTGCCGATCGTCGTGCCGGTCAACGCGCCGCCGATCGGCAGGTACACGAGTTGTTTCAGCGCCGCCGCGCTGGCCGCGACGTGCGCCCAGGACAGATCGCTCCACGTCGCGGGCTTGGTGCCAAACGCGCCATCGCTCGCTTCGTCCAGACCGAACCGGGGCTCGGTCGGCTGCTCCTGCAGCACGAAGAACCAACCGGCGTCGGCACTCGGCGCCGTACCCGCCGCTGACGGCCGGTCGGCGCCGCGCGCCTGTTGCGCCGTGATGCCGAAGGCGAGCATGGTGATGTCCGGCGCCCGCGTGATCCGGAACATCGGGTAGAGCTCTTTGGTGCCCAGCGTGCGGTTCGCATTCACCGCCGTCGACGACCACCCCGCTTCGACCGCATACACGATCGCGCGCGGATACCGATTCAGCAGATCGCCGCGCAGCGCCAGCACGATCATCGACGTGGCCGCCTGTACTGGCGCGTGATCGCCCAGATGGGAGCTCGGGGCCCACGAGTCAATCGGCGTGATGTCGGCCGACACGTCCCAGAACTGACGGAAGTAGGTGCCGCGGCGGTCGGCGGGGTAATCGCGCCAGAGCAGCTCACGGCTCATTTCATGGTTCAGCCCGACCAGAAACGCCTCGACGAAGCGCGGATTCGTTTCGAGCAGCGTGATGCTGTTGGCGGGCAATCGATCGAGACCGGGCAGCAGCATGTCCGGAAAAAAGTCGCGCAACAGCTCGTAGGCTGGCTGCTGAAAGCTGGGCGCGAAGCGTGGGATGTCGGCGACAGCCTGCGATGGCGCCGGGGTCGCCGTCGCGCTCGTTCCAGCGATCTTTGCCGAGAGTGTCTGACCAACCGCTTCGGCGAACTGCGCGCGCTTCGTCTCGGTCGTATCGATATCGTGCTCTGCCAGTTGGTCCCACGCCGACGCCATCAAGGCTTCCTGGTTGTAACGAACGATCTCGCCGCCGAGACCCGCCGCGATTCGGAACTGCACGTCGAGGTTCAGCTCGCTGAACCACATCGGCGGACTACCTGCAGCCGGCAGCCGTTCGAGGCGCGGATACCACTGACCATAGAGCGGAGGCCCGACCAGCGATGGCGCACCACCCGGCGCCGCCACCTTCGCGCCGGCATCGAGCACGTTGCGCAGCGCCGTCTGAAACGGCACGCGCACGTCGTCGGACCACGGCTTGGCTTTCGTGCCGGCGATGCGAAGAGCGCCTTCGACCTGAATCATGGATCCCGCGGCCGTCGCGGCAAAGGGACCGACGCCCCACCCCGGTGTCGACACGTCCGCCTCGTAGATGCCGACGCTGCCCGGCAGATCGCGTCTCTGCAGTCGTCGCGCCAGCGCTTCGAAGTCCCCCTCGGCGCCGGTGCTGAACTCCCAGTGGTAGTACACCGGCAGCTGAATGCGCGCCGGCGGCGCGCCGGACGCAGGGGGCGTCCATGCGGGCCGCAATGCCTTCTCGTCATCGGCCGTGAACGACTCGCCGAGTCCTGCCTTGCGTCCGACCTCGAAGGTCGGCACCACGCACGCGTAGTAAGACGTCCCCGCGTCCAGGCGCCTCGCGCACAGCAGGCGGGACATGCTGCGATCGGGCGCGGCGAGCGCGTCGCTGGTAGTCGCCACTGAGCCGCCAGTGACGACTTGTGCGTGCGCCCACGCCCACGCGTCCGCGAGATTCGGGAGCTCCTGCTGCGCGCACTCGAGCACCGGCAACGGCTTCGCGGGATCGCTGGTGAAGCTCGACGTGTCCTTGGACACGACGATCAAGCAGACCCACGGTTGCAGCTGACCGTTGGCATTCGCGGCCGCGGGTGTCAGCATCCAGGGAAAGTCCGGATGGTCGAATTCGACGCAGGGCAAGTAGTTCGGCTCGAAGGTGGCGGACAGATGCTGCGGATCGGTGCGGACGATCTCGCGGGCGTCAATCCCGATGACGTCGCCGGGCCCGAACAGTTGGACTGGCACGGTCGATAGTGCCGTTCCGTTCACGCGAAGCGTGATCGGCAGCGACACGTGACCATCAGCGATCTCGAGGGCGCCGCCGCCGATGGATGCAGCCAGCCCCTGACGAACCCAGGACAAGAAGCCAACCGTCGCCACAGACGAATCGGGCATACGCGCGCCTTTATTGCGGGACCACCCGCAACCGTGCGGTTTTGTCGAGCGAGGCGGCCGACATCGTGTAGGCGGGCCCGGGCTGCGCAGCCGAGGGACCGGGCACGATCACGACGGTCTCGTAGGTCACGGCGGCATCGAGCGCCGGTTCCGCCGCGAAGGCCACGCCGCTCGCACTGAATCGGAGGCCCGCCGGTTTGTCCACGAACGCCGGCGCGGCGAGCTTCTGGTCGTCGCTCATGTGGACGAACTGCGCGAGCGCGAAGGCGTCCACGATCGGCTGCGACGGGATCGCGGTCGACGTGCCACGCCGAACCGCCGTGACGGAAAACTCGGTCGCCCCCGTAATCGGCGCCGTGCCGAACGCCTCCAGCTTCATGTCGAGCGGCACGACCCGTTCACGCACCGCCACGGTCGCGAGCGGATGCACCCGCAGCGTGTTGCTGGTCGGCGCGGACCGAAACGCCACCCGCGCGCCCTCGCCGGCCGGGAGCTCGCCGCTCCAGTTGCGCGGATCGACGAGCGCGGCCGTCAGCAGCGGCTGCACGTCGACCGGCGCCGGCAGCGCCGGCTGCGGCGGCTCCGCGCCGTAGCGTGCCTCGAACGCCACCGCCTGCTTCACGCCGAGAATCGTGAACGTCGCGAGGCCCCACACGTGCCACGGCTGCGGGCCGCTGAGCGTCATCGTCAGCGTCACGGTCATGATCACGGCGGTGCCGGAGCGCAGCGCGACGCTCGCTCCCAGGTCTGCGATGAACGAGAACGTCGGCGCGAAGTGGAACAGCGTGTCGAAGCCGAGATACCCTTCGACGCCGAAGTCGCCGAGCCCGAAGAAGAAGTCCGCCCGCGCCCCGAACTGCACCGTGTTCGACGTGACCGCGAGATAGGCCTCGAGCCGCAACCGCGCGTTCTCGGTCGTCGACAGCGTGAGCGCCACGCGCGAGAGCGCGGGAAATCCGGCCGGCGCGGGGAAGCGCGGGTGCCAGCCGCCGACCGCGAACAGGAACGACGGCTGGTCGCCGACATGCGCGCGCAGCGCCATCTCGCCGGTCAGCACGAACGCCAGCAGGCGCGAATCGTACAGGATCGCGTCGAACGAGACGTCCCCTTTGGCGAAGTCGACGATCCCGACCGCATCGAAGCGGATCTGCGCGACCGGCGCCTTGGCGTCGGGCAGCAGCATGAGCCCCCGCCCCAGGATGATCAGGCGGATCGGATCCGGCACTTCGAGGACGAGGCCGAGTTCGAGTGTGATGATCGGCGGCGTGCCCCACGCGAGCTGCACCATCGGCCCGAACACGTAGCGGTCCGGCGCGACCGGAAACACGGTGCTGACGTCGCTGACGATGCGCTGCGCGTTGCGGACGGGGTCGACGGGAAACATGATCGAGCCGACGGCGCCGCTGCGGATGGCGCTGCGCAACGCGTCGGCGGCGGCCGTCCGATTGACGCCGAGCAGTCCGCCGATCCCGGTGAGCGTGAAGCCGAATCCGAGCTGGATCGAGAACCCTTCGGCCGTGATGATCAGCAGCAGCGAGAATCCCGGCGATCCATCCGGCATCCGGGTCGTCAGCAGGCCGACCGCCTTGACCGCGATCTTTTCCGCGATTTCGAGTTGCAGCACGCCGGCGTACTGCTGCTGGTCGACATCGAAGAACAGGTAGCCGCCGCCTTTGACGCCCGGCGCCTCGATCACGAGTGCGGCGCCGCTCGGCGGTTTGAAGCGCAACACGAACTCCGCCACGCCGAGGTTGCCGCCGTCCGGCGGGAACGTCAGCAGCGCCTCGAGCCCGAAGCGCTCGACGTTCGCCGTCACCGGCCCGAGCTCGATCGTCGTCGTCGCGGCGACCACGCCGCGTACACCGTTCGACGCGTCGGCCTTGAGCGCGAGATAGACGGAGTCGAGCGACAGGATGCCCAACAACGACACGTTGATTGGCAGCGTCGCTTCCAGGCCCGCGCTGCCGCGGAAGTACAGTCCTTTCGTGTTCGACCAGCCGATGCCGAAATCAAATCCGATGTTCAACCCGTCTTTTGGGAGGATGTGTTGCAGGAAGCCGTCGCTGTCCCCCGCGGCGATGACGATCGCGCAGCGGTCGAACGCCACCGTCATGTCGAATTCCTGCCGCGGTGGAGCAAGCGCCGCGCGGGCCGTCGCGCCGATGTGCCCGAGTTCGAGCCGCGTCGCGCCCGGCGGGCCGATGACGACCGTCGGAGTGTCACCTTCGGCGCGGCTCTCAGCAGACACCGTTACCGATATGGCGGGTATCGCCTTTGGCAAGACCGGACCGGTACGCCTGATTAGGACAGCGCCAGGCTGCGCCGTCGCGGACACGATCAGCTGCCACTGCCTGGCGACCCAGGTCCCCTGCGCCTGGCCGATCGGGGTGACGACAAGACCGGCGCCCCCTTCCGCATCCGACACGAACTTGAGGATCGCGCCAAGGGCCAGCATCGCCGCGTCGGCGGGAATCAGGAAAGCGAATGCGAGCGCGCGCGCGGCTTCGCCCGCGGCGCCCGTAGTCCTGCCCGCAGGCGTGACCTGCGCGCCCCACATTGTCAGAAGCGGAGCCAGGCGCCGAAACAACACCGCGGCTGCGTCGCGCGCGTCGTCCGGCGTGGCCAGTGGCCGGCCACCGACATACTCGTCGCGCAGCGCTTCGACAGGATCGGTGAGCAGGTCGCGTAGGCGGCTGAACTCCACTCGCGGTGTCTGAATGATTGCTCCGCCCATCGATACCCGATCGCCGGGGAGTCGCACGACGGTGAGCAAATGCGCGAGCTTCAGTGCCATCGGCTGATAGCGCCGCAGGTAGTCGACGATGAGTACGTGGGCGAGGTCTTCGCCGAGGGTGGCGAGGGCGGCCTGCGTCGCCGGTGGAATCGTTAGCGCAGGTTCGGATGCCAGTTGCGACAGCTTACGAATCGCGGCGAAGATGGCGTCCACGTCGCGCAGCCGCGCGCTCAGGTCATCGAATCCGCCGCGCGCCGCGTCAGTGGCCGCGGCCGCGCGCGCGATCGCTTCAGCGCGGTCGACGAGGGCCAGCACCTCGCGGGTGAAGGCCGCCAGCGGAAACGCGGCGAGCGCGTCGACATCGCGCCCGGTCGCCAGGAACAGATCGCGCCGGGCGTCCTCGTCGCTTGCGGCGGCGCGCAGCGGCTCGACGACCCGGCTTAACTCACCGGCGACACGGGTCACGACATCCGGCGTGTCGGACATGTCAGCCCTGAGTCCCGGCCGTGACGAGCCCGATCATGAAATAGCGCTGACCGGCGTAGAACACGCGGCCGTCGAGGCGCACGTCGCCGCCGAGGATCTCCGTCGTCTGCAACACGAAGGGATCGACGCCGAGTATCACCGCGCCGTGCTGCGGGTCCGGCGGCGCATTGGGATCGGCGCCTGCGGGTACGCCCCAGGTCACGCTCGCGCCAAGCAGAGCCACGCCGTGCGTCAGCCCGGATTCGGCGCTCGACGCACGCGACGCCGCGGTCATCCACGGCTCGACCAGCGAATTCGCTTCGGCCGCCTCCGCGAGCGTGCGTTCGGCCGCGTCGCGAGCCGCCTGCTCCATCATCAGCCAGCGCTCCCGCGCCTGCTCGAGCGCCTGCGCCGCCTCGCGTGCACGCTCGGCCGCCGCCGCCGCTTCTTCCGCCGCGACTGCCGCTTCTTCGGCCAGCAGCGTCTCGGCGGCCGCTTTCTTCGCCACTTCACGCGCGACTACCGCCGTCGCTTCCTCGACCGCACCTTCTTCGGCGGCAGCTTCGAGCGCGGGCAGGGCCACTTCCGGCGCCGCAATCACCAGGGCGGCCACCACAGACACGGCGAGGCCGACCAGCAGCTGGATACCCCAAATCCGCTTCATCTCGTCCCAATCCATCAATCCCGTGTCCACCATGGCGACGTCGGCGAGGGGGCCGAGCGGAGTAAAGTGCGCGGCCATCCAGAGCGCGAGCACGCGCTGCACGTGCAGAGGGTCGAGCGGCCGACCGCCGCCGAGCCGTCGCATCATCTGGCGGTCGCGCGGACCGAGAACGAACGTGTGGAAGAACCGAGGGGTGGCGAGGATTGCGAACTGCATTCCCGCGGGAGCGGCCGGTACGGCGCGCGCCACCAGCTGCGCCAGCTGTGGCTGCATCCGCGAGAGCTCGCGACTGACCGCGGTCACTCTCGTTGCGGCCAGACCCACGGTAGCGGACGCCGGGTCTTCTGACTCGCGGCCGCAGCAGATAATTTTGTAGAGAATCAGCCCGCGCACATCCGGATCCGCCCACGCCCGGATACGACAGAACGTTCCTCCGAACCAAAGCCGTGGCGAATCGATCGGCTGCGGCGGCCAATCGCCCGCGTCCCACTTGCGTTCCCTCGACGGCCCGAACAGCGGCGAGCTGGTGCCTTCCGGACTTGTCCGTCCCGCGATCTTGTTCAACGACCAGATGTACTCGGCGAGCTGCCGCGGACCCTCTGATGGATCGTCGGCGGGTTTGATCTCGAAGATGAGGTTACGCTCGGCGTCAAGGATGTCCGGCCGGCGCGTGAAGTACCGCCAGAACTCGTGCTTCTCGAATGCCGCGGCCACGAGCGGATCGGCGTGTCGCAGCGCCCAGAAGAACGGGGCGTCGTCGGGATTCGATGACGAGTGCCACCAAACCAGGAGGTCGGTCACGCAATACGGCTTCGGCCGGAACTGCATCACATACCGGTAGCCAAGCCAGAAGTGCACCGCGGTGCCGATCGCCTTGTTCGATCGCACTTCCGATTCGATGAACCCTTCTGGGCACGAGCGCGGCGCAGGAGCGTTCGGCATTTGCGAGGGTGCGTAGCTTTCTCCCAAGGATTCGAAGCGTCAAGCTGTACGGTATGTCGACATCGATGGAGGTGCACTGAGGTGCGCCTCGTGACCGCCTTCGATCTGATTGTGGCGAGCACCTCGACGGATGCGTCGAGCGCGCGAATCATCTTGTTGGCGTTCGGGGATCACGTGCACCCTTTGACGGAACGATTGCGTCCCGACGATTTGTCCGACACTCGACTACCGCTGCGCTCGCGTGCCTCCCTGACCTGAACGAGGGCGTCGCCGTATCGAGCAATCACGATGCCCTCGATGCTGAAGCCCGGAGACTCGTTGAAAATGGCGGAACCGAATGCCTACGGCGACGTCGGTGGCGACGCGCGGCTTGGCGACGCCTATCCCGAAAGATAGCCGCTCTCACCAATCGGATTGACGACGTTGTGTGTTCGCCACCTGTCGCAAAAGGGACGCGCCGCGATGAAGCGGCGACCTATACAGACAGCACTTCGTCGAGCGAAGCGCGTGCAGCACCGCGCTGGAGTTCGCCGAAGGCGGGAGCGTTGCACCGCGATCGCGCGATCCAGCGGCGGCGCCCTCAGCGGTCCTGTCGTTTTCATCGCGCGAGCCCAAACAGACGATAATCGCCGTCCCGCTCCTGGTCGATGCGAGTCCAGAGCGCACCGTTCACGGCCGCTTGCTGCGTGGCGGCTACGAGAGGAGGTCCGCGATGCCACCAAAAGAGCAGGGACAGCGCGGCACGTGCTTCGTCGTGATGGGGTTCGGCAAGAAGACCGATTTCGAGACCGGGCGAACGCTCGATCTCGACAAGACGTACAAGAACATCATCAAGCCGGCGGCAATCGCGGCCGGACTCGAGTGTAAACGCGCCGTCGTCTACCTACAACGGCATCAGTTTCGCCTATCTGCTCAACGTCCGCGCGTCGGTGTCATCGAAGCGGGCGCAGAAAGCAGGATCCCCTCGCGAGGCCACCGAGCTGCGTGCCGATGCAGTGGCGGCGTTCTGGATGCCCGCAAGGTTCGCGCGGAAGTCTTCGAGATCTGCCAACGAGTGCTCCAGACGGAGAAGCTCGCCGTCGCCGACAAGTATTGGGTGCTTGCAACGATGGCGGAAGCGTCCTTCGGAATTGGCGACGACCCACGCGCAGAACAACTGGTGCAGCACGCATTTGCAGCCGCCTCGGCGTCGTGGATGAGAGACAGCACGGCAGAACAAATTGAAAAAGTTCGCACGCTGCTCGCCGACTCGCCTCTCAAGTTCATCGGGACGGAACCCGCAGGGACGGCTTGATCGGAATCGCTAGGGCGGGGTGATCAAAACCCGAGCTGCAAACCCAGTTCTCGCGCGGTGTCTTCCCGAAGGTTCGGTCGCAGCGCGACCTGCAGCCACTCCCGCGGAACGTCCTGGCTGCGCAGGCGCAGACACGACCACCCAATCGGCGTCGGCTCGAGCAACTGTGACAGGTTGGCGCCATCGAGCCGGTTGTCGAACGGCGTGAAATCACCGTTGCGCGGTTTGATGAAGCCGATGTCGCGCAGAAAATACAGCTCACGCGACATCGGGCCGTCCCGAAATGTGTATTCACGGAGCAGCCCGATCCCGGAGAGGTGACGAAAGATTGGCGCCGACAGCAGGTACTTCACCAGATCGTTGACGACCGCCTGCTGCGCTTCCAGCTGGCGCCGCTGTTGGTCGAGCTGATCGCGGATCACGGTATACCGCGCCCGGAGCTCCTGCTGGCCGATCACCTGCTCGACGGTCTCGGCCACTTTCGCGAACACCGCCTCCTGCTCCGGCTCCGGCAGGCTGTTGAGCGGCTGCTTCGGATCATTGACCGCCTGGAACTGTGCGAGCTCCTTGCTGCGC
>JBKPRU010000140.1:0-10210 GCA_046734675.1 Acidobacteriota bacterium | reverse complement strand
GGCCGCGCCTCCCGCCGCCGGTCGCGGCAATGCCGCGGGTGCGGCCCCAACCACGCCGTGTGGAGAACAGATGGCCAACCCTCCTGGCGATGCGCTCAATGGCGCCATCACGCACGACAATCAGACCGAAGGCTATTACATCGTCTCGGGCGGCGGCACGGCGTTCATTGACGGCCACGTTGTCAATGGCCGGCACAGCACGGCCAATCCGGACGGCGGACCGAACGGTCCTGGCTGCGGCGGCTTGGCCGTTGGTTCGCGCAAAGTCGAATTGAAGGTCGGGGACGTCCTGATCGTTCCGCCTGGCGTCATCCATGGCTGGTCCGATATTCCGGATCATGTGGACTATCTCAGCTTCCGTCCGTCGCATGGCGTGATGAAAAACGGCTGGGTGAACCCGACCATCGCTGCCAAGTAACGCGTTCAACCTGCTGCACTCGGCACGCTGACATGTTCAGGGCGGATCCCCACGCCGACCAGGCGTGCCGGGATCCGCCGCAACACCGGAAATCGCTGCAGCAGGCGCATCGCGAGCGGGACCGTCACTTCCCCGCGACCCTCGAGCGCCTTTCTCAGAAACTGATCCTGAACCGCCAGCTGGCCTCGCTGAATCAGCCGCGTCGGCAGCTCACGCCGGCGCTGAACGCGCCCCAGATCGTCGTCCGACAGGCAGCCCGCCGCGAGCGGCGCCGCGAGGAGGTTGGCCGCGGCGACCGCATCCTGAATCGCCAGGTTGATTCCGACGCCGCCGACGGGCGACATTGCATGCGCGGCGTCGCCGATGCACAACAGTCCGGGCTTGTGCCACGTTCGCAGCCGATCGACGACCACGGTCAGCAGCTTGATCTCGTTCCAGTCGTTCAGCTCCTCGACACGATCACCGAGAAACGGCACGAGCGAGCGGATTCGATCGCGGAACGCCGGTAGGCCGCGCGCGTGGATGTCGTTGAGTCCGCCTTTTCGGATCACGAACGCGCACTGCCAGTAGTCGTCGCGGTCGATCATCACGAAGACGATGCCCGCGTCGAGGTTGCCGATCAATCCTTCAGGATCCGTCAGCTTTCTCGAAATCCGCATCCACAGGACGTCAATTGGTGCGCCGAGGTCCTCGACGACCAGGCCTGCCTTTGCGCGGACGTCTGAATCGCGCCCGTCAGCGCCGACGACGAGGTCGGCATCGATTTCGATCGTTCCCTCGGACGTCGCTACGACGAAGCCGCGTACGCGGCCGTCCGACTCACGGAGGCCGGTGACTTCGGCCTGCATCAACACGCGGAATGTCGAGTGCGCGCGTGCCTCGGATGCCACGAAGTTCAGGAAATCCCACTGCGGCATCAGCGCGATGAACTTGCAGCGCGTCGGCAGGTGCGAGAAGTCGCCCAGCGTCAGCGTCTCGCGCCCGACGCGGCCTGTGATGTCGCGAATCTCGCGGTGCGGCCGTCTGAGGAACTCGTCGAGGACGCCCAGCTCATGCAGAACTTCGAGAGTGGAGGGATGGATCGTGTCCCCACGGAAATCGCGAAGGAAGTCCTTGTGCTTCTCGAGGACGAGGACCGTGACGCCGGCACGCGCCAGCAGCCAGCCGAGCATCATGCCGGCGGGGCCGCCGCCCGCGATGGCGCACTGGACGCGCACGCCCTCAGTCTACAGGGGTGATCGAGAACGGCAAGGTAGAACGTCATTCAGAACTGGCTGAACCTGAGCCGAGAAGCACCTTGTTCGGATCAGGCAGCCGCGCGCCCTGGATAAAGCATAAACCGACACCATCTGCGCGGGCAGCCATTGAGACGATCGCGTCCGACGGCCGTTCCGTCGGCGAGTACCCGATTACGAGGAAATTGTAGTTGTCGTACACCAGTTCGTTCGCGGTCGGAAACCGTTTCCGGAGTGCACTGCGGACCGCACGAATGAGCCGCTGATCGATGAGACTGAATTTGCGAATGAACGCGGCCAGTTGTCTTTCGGCGTTCGCCGCGGTAGACGTGGACGCTCGCATCGGATTCTCCCGGTCGCTTCGGCAGTGAGAGAGTTTTACGTCCCCATTTGGTCGGCGCGCACGTCGGTCTGCGCTGTTGTGCGCCAACTGCGGGGCCACATTTGAGCACGTGCGCGTGATGCAGCAGCCGATTGAGCAATGCCGCTACCGCAGCAGTGTCGCCGAGTAGCTTTCCACAATCATCCACCGGACGATTCGACGTCAGGAGCGTGGAGGCGCGCTCGTAACGCCGCATGAACAGCTCCAGCAGATCTTCGGTCGCCGTGTGCGGGAGCTTGCGGATACCCAGGTCGTCGATGATCAGGAGCGCTAGACAAGCGCGCGATTCACCGTCCTGTGAAATCACAGTCAAAGTGTCGAGCGAGCGCTCCGAGTGGCGAAGGCGCGCGAGCTTGTGACGGTGCTCGAGCAGACGGTCTCGCCGCCGCCGGAGTTCGTCGGCGATGAGGCCGAGACGAGATCGGGACGCCATCGTCTCGGTCTGCGCCTGCCGCAGCCGGGTGTCGATGACCGCCGCCATGACGGAGAGCCGCACTTGCCGGAGGGCGCGATTCGAGTTCCCCGAGATTCATCCCGGGTCTTGGGATCGAGAGGCGGACGAAGAGGTGGTTCCGCTACACGTTTGTCCGGTCGTGGTCGATCTCGGCCCGCCTACAGCCACTGCGAACGTGCTGCGAGTGCGCCGGCGAGACCGCCGGCGAGCAGCAGCAACGAGCCGGGTTCGGGCACGGGGCCCGCAGGCACCGCGTCACCAATCAACCGGAACGCTCCTGTGGGGACGTCCGGGTGCGCGATCCACGGCCCGCCGTTCACGCTCTTCCAGCCTCCGAATACCGGAGCGGTCGTCTGCCACCACACCGTCCGGATGTCTCCGGTGCTGAATATCGAAAGGAAGTAATCTCCTGGCGCCAGTTCGAGATGCGTTCGTATCGGCAGCAGTTGATCGGGCGTGGAAAAGAACGGGAGATCGTGAAAGCCCGCGATTGTAATGGGCGAACCCGGCGAGCCGTTCACGACGTTGTAGACGTCTGCTTCCACGAAATCTTCGCCGGTCGGATCGAACTCCAATCCCAGTTCGATCGATCGCAGGATCGCGCCGGAAGGGTTCGATATCGTAAATGGCATCGCAAGGCTGATCTGGAGCTCACCCCCCTGCGTCGCATCGAAGTCGTGAGCTTGCCAGAACCGTGACGGTCGGAACGCATCTGCTTCGGCGAGTGTGCTGTAGAGGATAGTGTCCGCACTCGCCGGCGATGCGGCTAACAGGCTCGCGATGACCGCGCTCCAGAGTAGTTGCGTGAGCATTTGTGGACCGCTCCTTCCGCAAACTGCGCAGCCGTTTCCGATTTGGAGGATCAGCAGGATCCGAGCTCGTCTGCATGCAATGTCATGGACCTGAACTATGCCGGCCTCACGAACGGAGCCGCGGCCAGCGGCCTGTGACGAAACGCCTTGAGAAGCAGGCGCCGCTCCTCGAAACCGTCTCATGAGTGTGAAGGCCGGCCATGCGCGCGGATCAGACGCGCCGCAGCCGCGACCAGATCGGCGTTGTCCCGTGCCGGCTTCCCGTCAGGCAGCAGCGTGATGTCTTCTAATCCCGTTCGGATACCATGTCCTCTACCGGGCCCACGCCCGTTGACGACGCTGGGCATCAGGGGGGACATGGCTTCGGAACGCTTGGAACTTCGCCAGCTCATGCCGCCTTTGCCGTCAGCGTCCGCATCATCGCGAGGTCCGATCGGACACGCCCAAGCCGGCACTTCCTCGTCCGCTTCCGCGAGTTCATCGCGAGATCGCTCCTCGGTAACTTTGAGCGATCGGCTACGGAACCGCGGTGATTTGTCGCGTGCCTATGGCCAGTTGATGGACGCGAACCTGCCGGCAGAGTAGTTGATGTACTCGTCGCAGATCTTCTTGTATCCGTAGAGTGGATCGCTGAACTCCTGACAGGCCCACGGGTAGTTGATGTCGCGGCCCGTCTGCTCCGCACCAATCGCGAACGAGACGGGTTTGGCATAGGCGATCGCGCCGTTCATCAGGGTGACGTCGAATCGGTAGGAGTTACCGAGAACACTGAGCGATCCGGCCGACGAGCTTTCCTGCTGGTTGAACGAATACGTGTAGATTGGGTCGACGCCCATGGGTGTTTCGTACCATGCCGCATCGTACTGATTCGAGAAGTACGTGACTGTGCCGACATAACGCTGATACACGATCAATGTCAGCATACCGGACGGTCCCGGACGCACGCAGACGTCGACGTAAGTCGTGACGTCCATGTCATCGACGATGTGTGCGCAGGTGATATACGGCGTGACCGAGGTCGCTGCGACGCCGTTATAGATCGCCTGATGTATCAAGGTGTCATCACTCCACTGTGCGACCGCCACCTGCGTCAGTGGAAACGATATCGGCGCATTGACGTAGGCGGCGTACAGAGCGCCTTGCGTGTTGCGTGACTGGTCGGTGAGGAAATCAAACGTTCGGACGTAGTCCGCGCCACCCTCGTTACGGCGGGAATAGCCGGTGTTGTGAATCCGGTAGTGTTCGTGCGACTCGCTGGCCCAGGCGGAGACAGAATCGAACGACTGCTCATCCGTGGCAATCGCAACGGAGCCGCTGCCGGTGTTGTTCGCGGTGTCCCAGTCACCCGGGTCCACCTGCGTCACGTCGACGCGGACTTGATGCGTGCCGCCGGTCGAGAACTCATGAATGAAGGCGCACGAGACCGTGTCGCCCGCGTCTACCCAGATGGCCTCGGCCTGATCCACCTGCTCGTCGTCCACGAACAGCACGCAGTTCGCTCGTGCGCCGGTGTCATGATTGAGCTCGGCAATCGCGGCGCTAATGTGCACGGGAAACCCGGCACGCGCGGTTGCCGGGGCGTTGACGCGCAGGACCGCCAGGTCGGGACGCAACCGCCCGACGGTCGTGACACTGACAACGTCGGTTCGGGTGTTGTCGAGGTCGCGGATGTTGCCCTGAACGTCGAGGGCCTGACCACGGTCGATGCGATCGATCGGAATGGCGATGGATGGCGCGCTGAGCCCGCCGTAGTTGATCGTGTTGAGCAGATCACCGTTCCCATCGAACGTCTTGAGCTGCAACTTCGTCAGCGTCCCCACCGTTGGCGTCGCGAACTCGCCCGCAACGATCTCGAGTGACGCGTGATGATTCCGATCGATCAGGGCCCGGGCGCTCATGGTGGCGCTCCCGGTGCGACCGGTGGCGGTCGCCGTCGCCGTCACACGATACGGTTGTTTATTCGGCACTCGGGCCGGCTTCGCGGCGGCTGGTAACGCACCAACCAGAACGAATGCGGTAATGAGAGGTGGGATCGATTGCCGGCTCACATAGGACATCGCGGCTGCTCCTCGATGACGATTCCGTCCGGCCGCCGACGAAATCGTGGTCACGGCCCGAGCGAAACATCGATTGTTAAGGCCTTATGACACGCGGGAGTAGTACGGGTGCCAGTGGAGTGCCAGCAGGATGAGGTGTAGCGCGGCGCCCAGGTCTCGCTCGCGAGCGACTGCTCGCGCTGCTCTCCGCGTTCTTTGCGCTCGTCGCGTCGTGCTGACCGGCCTCGAGTTGTATGGCGTGTTGAGCTATGCGGTCATACTGCGCACGGATCCGTATCCGCGTCGCGCTCGGGGCGCAGGCGGGGCGCCGCGGTGCGCTCGCTCCTGACCGACACCGCGAGGCCGACGCTGATCGGCGCTGCCAGCGGCCTCGCGATCGGGCTGTACGCGTCGCGGTTCGTGGAGACGATGCTGTTCGAGGTTGCGCCGCTCGAGGTCTCAGCGTGGGGCTGCTACTCGGCACGTTGCTGTTTGTGGCGTTGGTGGCGGCGGCCGTTCCGGCCTGCCGTGCGGCACGCGTCGACCCCGCCATCACACTACGCAATGATTAACGGCACGCGGGTCCCACCGGCGCGCCTGCGCAGAGTCTGTCCGTCGCCGCGAGAGTCAGAAGGTTGGGGGACACTTCAGTAAATCGCTCGGTCTGCATCGCTCGGTCCGCCGCCCAGCCGCGGGTTTTAGCCAGCTCTTTAACCGCGCGCGAATCGGCGCACGCGTCCTCGCGATTTTTCCGCGGGGTTCCGCGACGCTGCGGCCGCATCGAGTCTCGCCGCTGCGTCCTCGAGATCGGCGGCGCTCACGATGTCGTAGCGGCGGAATATCGACGTGGTCTTGTGGCCGCTGAGCGCCACTCGCCGTGTGCTCGCCGATGCCGCGGCTCACGAACGTGCGGATGGCACTGCGACGGAGCGCTACTACGAGACCGATCGATTGCCCCCTGGCACGAGTGCGTCGTCATCGGGTACCCGCTGATCGAGCCGCAGGCGATTCCACCGCTCGAATATCGGCAAGTCGCGGCGCGATTCGCATTCTGAACCCGCGTCGGTCATCGACGGCGCCGGGGTGTGATAGGATGTGACCGATTCGGACATATCCGACATGAACACATTGCTGAAGCCCGCGGCGTTTCACATCCTGCTCGCTCTCTCGGGCGGCGACAGCTACGGCTACGCCATCATGCAAACGGTTCGGGAGCAGTCGGGAGGACGCGTTCCGCTGCAGACCGGATCGTTCTACCGCCATCTTGGCAAGCTGATTGACGACGGCCTCGTGCAGGAAACGGCGGCGCCGAAATCCGCCGATCCGCGACGGAGCACCTACTATCGGCTGTCGCCGCGCGGACGACGGGTGCTCGCCGCGGAACAGCAGCGGCTCGCCGATCTGCTCTCGCTTGCGAAGGGCTTGCAGCCGGCGTCGCGAAAGGGGAACGCATGAGCGCCGATGTCGTCTACGGCGTGCTGCTGCTGGCCTACCCGCGGGCTTTCCGCGAGAGGTTCGGGCCAGGGATGCGCGAGGCATTCGCCGCGGAACTGGCGGCCGTTCGGCGGCGGGGATGGTGGGCGGCGGCGCGGTTCTGGCTGCTCACCATCGTGCAGGCGTTCTGGTTTGGCCTCGGGGAGCGGCGGACCCGGATGTTTCCCGCGGGCATCAGCGCATCGATCCGCGTCGACTGGCGCGATGCGTGGCGGGCGTTGATCGCCTCGCCGGGCGTCACTCTGATTGCCGCAGCGTCGCTCGCGCTCGGGATCGGCGCGAATCTTTCGCTGGCGACGGTCGCAAACAGCCTGCTGCTCAAGCAGCTCCCGGTTCGCGAGCCGGAACGGCTCGTCCTGATAGGCGAGTCGGTGTCATGGACGAATCCAATCTGGGAGCAGATCCGTGCGCGTCAGAGCGACCTGTTCGACGGCGCGTTCGCATGGTCGAACGAGGTGTTCGACCTCTCGACCGGCGGGGTGAAGGACCCGGTCGAGGGGGCGTACGCGAGCGGCGATCTCTTCGACGTCCTCGGCGTCCGCGCGCAGATCGGGCGGACGTTCACCGCGCGCGACGATCAGCGCCGCGGCGGCGCCGACGGCCCGGTGGCCGTCATCAGCGCAGCGCTGTGGCGCGACCGATTCAACCGCGCGCCCGACATCCTCGGCCGTCGCCTGCTCGTCGAGCGCGTGCCCTTCACGATTGTCGGCGTCATGCCGTCTGACTTCTACGGCGCGGAGGTCGGTCGCGCGTGGCACGTGATGATTCCGCTCGGGACGGAACCGCTGATAAGGGGTTCGGACTCGGTCCTCGATGGTCGGTCCGTCTGGTGGCTGAACGTGATGGCCCGGCTGAAAGACGGCCAGACGATCGAGGCGGCAACCGCGGCGCTGCGGGCCGCGCAACCCGAGATCCGGCGTGCAACCCAGCCAACCGACTATCCGCTAGGTGTGTCGTACCTGAGCGATCCTTTCGAACTGACGCCGGGCGCCAGCGGCCGTTCCGCGCTGCGCGGCCGTTACACGCGGCCACTCGGCATCATCATGGCGATCGTCGCTGCCGTCCTGCTGATCGCCTGCGCGAACATCGCCAATCTGCTCCTTGCGCGCGCGTCGGCGCGCCGCCGCGATTTGAGCGTGCGGCTCGCCTTGGGCGCGTCGCGCGCACGTCTCGCCCGTCAGCTGCTCGCCGAGACATTCCTGCTCGCGGGACTCGGCACGCTGGCCGGTTTCTTCGTGGCGAGATGGTGCAGCCGACTGATCGTCAATCAGCTGTCTACACCCCGTCAGGCGCCCTTTCTCGACCTTGCAGCGGATTGGCGCCTGTTGGCTTTGATGATCGCGCTGATGGTGATCGCTGCCCTGCTGTTTGGCCTCGCGCCAGCGCTGGGCGTGTCGACGATTGCACCGGAGGACGCATTGAAGGAGCAGGCCCGCACGCTCGCGGGCGACCGTGGCGTCCGTCTGCGCGAGGTGCTGGTCGTCACGCAGCTCGCGCTGTCGCTCGCGGTCATTGTCGGCGCCGGGCTCTTCCTCCGCACCTTCGCGGCGCTCGCACGCACGCCGCTCGGGTTCGATGCGTCACACCTGCTGGTCGTCGACGTCGACCTGAGCCGGGTCTCCAGCGCGCCGCACTCGCGTCCGCAGATGTTCGAGATGATCCACGAAGCCGCGGCTGCGACGCCGGGCGTCAACGCCGTTGGCGCCTCGGTCATCACGCCGGTGAGCGGGGCTGGCTGGAACACGCGAATCTCGTTCGCCGGTCGCGACATTCCAGCGTCTGCAGGACGATCGGCCATCTCGTGGGTGAATGCGGTGTCCCCGGAGTGGTTCGCCACCTACGGCATGACGCTGCGGGCCGGTCGGGGATTCTCGGCGGCCGATGGGATCGGTTCGCCAGACGTCACCGTCGTCAACGAGGCATTCGTTCGCCAGTTCTTTCACGACGAGAACCCGATCGGCCAGGAAATCGCGGCAGAGTACGTCACGGTGCCAAGCGCCTCTCGATTCCGCGTCATCGGCGTCGTCTCGAACGCGATCTATCAGTCCGCACGTGCGGGCATCACGCCGACGATGTACGTGCCCTTACGCCAGCAGACGACGGCACCGGCGGGTCTGGCCTTCACCGTCCGATCGGATGCGGCAACGGGACGCGTGACCCGTGACCTCGGGGAGTCGCTGTCGCGCGCTGCGCCCGGCGCGGCATTCTCGTTCCTGCGCATGAACGAGCTGGTCAGGGTGTCGGTCGCGCAGGAGCGGCTGCTCGCGCTGCTCTCCGCATCGTTCGGGGCGCTCGCCTTGGCCCTTGCCGCGCTCGGGCTGTACGGCGTGACGGCGTACTCGGTGACGCGCCGTCGTGCAGAAATCGGCATTCGGATTGCGCTCGGCGCGACGCGCACCAGTGTCACGCGCCTGGTCATGCGGCGAGTCGCGGCATTGCTGCTCTGCGGCGTGGCGCTTGGCGCGATGCTCGCGGCCTGGAGCGCGCAGTTCGTCGCGTCGCTGCTCTTCCGGCTCGAGCCGCGCGACATCGCCACGTTCGTGGCCGCGGCCATTGTGCTGCTCACGGTTGGGACGCTCGCCGGCTGGCTGCCAGCCCTGCGCGCGGCGCGCGCCAATCCCGTCGACGCGCTGCGCAATCCGTGATTGATCGAAGGCGCTGGGAGCGGCCAACTCCGCGACGTGACACAAGTCTCTACGGCTCTGTGATGGAGCCTCAGTAAGACGGGGGGTGGCGCCTGATCAGGATCGTACCGCCGGGGCTGGCGTCCTGCCGGGAGGAGGTGCCCTACGATTTTCTCTCGCGCTCCGGGGGTGGAAATTCGTGTGGTGCAAACACAGCATCCCGCAGCGAACGCGAATGCATACGCCGAGCGCTTCGTGCGCTCGATGAAGATAGGTGTCAGCCCGCTCGTTTTGCCCTCTGGTTTTTACCACCCGATGATCAATCGTCGGAGCAGCGACCAGCCGACATTCAGAAGCGACCAGCTGACATTCATAAGTGACCAGCTGGCATTCATAGTTGATTCATCTTCGCGACCCTTCGCAGCCTGATCCACGATCTCAGCGGGTTCCGCAGGTAAGAGTGACTGTTTCGCGGCCCATTGTCGCCAGTCATCGAAGCTCTCGTATCTGTACGGGAGGTGAGAAGGGCGATTGGAGGAGCTTGCCGCGGTGACGTCCGGGCGCGCCGGCGCCCTCCAGTCATTCCTCTCCATGGTGGCGATGAACGCGTCTGGCAAGATGACATCGTGGTCTGTAATGTAGTGTTCAAGTCGTTCAGGCCACACCCACTCCCCGTCCGTCAGATCTTTGGTCCCGAGCACTTCATCGCAGAGGCGGCATGATGCGAATCCACAGAATTTCGCGATGGGCATACC
>JBKPRU010000139.1:0-11935 GCA_046734675.1 Acidobacteriota bacterium | reverse complement strand
CAGATGACGGAATACGAGATTCCTTCATAGGTCTCGTGGGCTCGGAGATGTGTATAAGAGACAGGCGGGGACCCGGGCCCCGCTCCGCTCGCGTGGCTCGCTCACGGCGTTCGCTCGCTACGCGCCGCGCAGCTTCTTGGTGAGATCCGGCTTAGCCGGGGGGCTTCGCCCCGCCGGCCCCCCCTACACGCTTGCTCGCGGGGTCCCCGGCCCCGCTCCGCTCGCGTGGCTCGCTCACGGCGTTCGCTCGCTAGGCGCCGCGCAGCTTCTTCGCGAGATCCCGCAGATCGAGCCGCGCCATCTTGTGCTTCAACGTGCTGAGAGGGATGCCAAGATAGCGAGCGGTGGCGGTGACGTTCCAGTCGGACTTCTCGAGGGCGCGCAGGATGAAATTGCGTTCGAAGGTGTCGCACGCTTCCTGAAAGCGCGTCTCGTTCGTCGTGGCGGTCGCATCGAGCTTGGCGAAGTGGTACTCGAGCGGCAGGTCCTCGTCGGTGATCCACTCCTTGTCGCTGACCGCCACCAGCCGCTCGATCAGGTTCTCGAGCTCGCGGATGTTCCCGGGCCACCAGTAGGACGCCAGGATCCGCAACGCGGAATCCGCAATTCCCTTCACCGGCTTCCGGAACTTCACCTTGTAGCGCTCGAGGAAGAGCCGCGCTAGCACTGGCAGGTCTTCGATACGGTCACGCAGCGGCGGCATGCGGATCGGCACGACGTTGATGCGGTAGTAGAGATCCTCGCGGAACCGTCCCTCTTTGACCGCCTTCTCGAGGTCGACGTTCGTCGCCGCAATCAGGCGGAAGTCCGTCCGGATCGGCTTCGTGCCGCCGACGCGCTCGATCTCCCCTTCCTGGATGGCGCGGAGCAGCTTCGCCTGAAGCTCGAGGCGCAGGTCGCCGATTTCGTCGAGGAACAGCGTGCCGCCCGCGGCGAGCTCGAACTTTCCCAGCTGCTGCTTGTGCGCGCCGGTGAACGCGCCGCGTTCGTGCCCGAAGAGCGTGCTCTCGACGAGCTCGTGCGGGATCGCCGACATGTTGACGGCGATGAACGGTGCGTCGCCGCGCCCGGATTCGCGGTGCAGCATCCGCGCGAGCAGCTCCTTGCCTGTCCCGCTCTCGCCGAGGATCAGCACCGTCGCCGGCAGCTTCGCCACCCGCTGCGCCAGGTCGACGATGTCGCGAATCTGCTTGCTCGGTCCCGGGATGAACTCACGCTCGCTCTGCTCGGCGACTTGCGCGCTCAGCGTGATCACCTGACGGTTCAGGTCCTGCCGCTCGCACGCGTTCCGCACCAGCGACCGCAGTTCGTCGTAGTCGAAGTTCTTGGTGATGTAGTGGTAGGCGCCGTGCTTCATCGCCTGCACGGCGGTCTCGACCTCATTGATGGCCGAGATCATGATGCACTCGATCAGGCTGTAGTTTTCCTTGACGATGCGCAGGACGTCGAAGCCGCTGATCCCGGGCAGCCGCACGTCGAGCAGCACGAGGTCGACGTCCTCGTTCTTGAGCAGCGCCAGCGCCGCTTCTCCGCTCGCCACGGTCACGACGCGGTAGTCGCGCTTCAGGATCGCCGTGAGCGTGTCGCGCATCCCCTGATCGTCGTCGCAGATCAGGACGGTCTTCGTAGGGCGTGTCATGCGTGCAGCCGCCGGAATTGTAGCAGGGGATTGTCGCCGTAGAGCATGGCGCCGGTGGTTGGCGGGTCTAAAGACCCGGCCTACAACTGTCTGCTGGAGGGCGGGTCTTTAGACCCGCCGGGCATGAGCCGTGAGCCATGCGCCCTAAGCCGTTGTGATAGTTTGGGACGTTATGCTCCCGTGGGTGATCGCCATCGTCGCGCTGATCCTTGCCTGGGCCGGCTGGGTACGGGCCGGACGGGTCAAACGCAAGCTCGAGGCGCTCAACCAGTCGTACTGGGAATTGCGCTACGACTTCACGCGTCTTAGATCGCAGGTGGCGCGGCTCGACCCGGGCGTTCCGGACGAGGAGGAGCCCGCGCCCGCGCCGGCGACGACGACCGTCGCGTTCGTCCCGCTCGCGTCGATGAAAAAGAAAGGCTAGGCGTGCCCAGCGAATACGACGTCGTCATCATCGGCTCGGGGACCGGCGGTTACGTGGCCGCGATCCGGGCCGCGCAACTCGGTCTCAAGACGGCCGTCGTCGAACGGGCGCCCGTGCTTGGCGGGACGTGCCTCAACTGGGGCTGCATCCCGACGAAGGCGCTCCTCGAGCACGCCCACGCGCTGAAGGTGGCGCAGGACTGGAAAGAGTGGGGCCTGACGCTCGGACAGGCCGCGATCGGCATCGACATGAACCAGGTCCAGGCCCGCAAGGACAAGATCGTCAAGGGCCTGACCGGCGGCGTCGAGTTCCTGTTCAAGAAAAACAAGATCGACTGGATCAAGGGATCGGGCCGCCTTGCCGGCAAGGGGAGCGTCGAGATCACCGAGGGCGACACGCAGACGCTGGTCGCGCGTAAAGAGATCGTCGTGGCGACGGGCTCGCAGCCGCGCAGCGTGCCCGGCGTCGAGATCGATCGCAAGCGCATCATCACCAGCGACGAAGCGATCGGCCTGCGCGAGATCCCGAAATCGATCGCGATTCTCGGGAGCGGCGCCGTCGGCGTCGAATTCGGCTCGATCTTCCGCCGCTTCGGAAGCGACGTCACGATCATCGAGCTGCTGCCGCGGCTCGTCCCGGTCGAGGACGAAGCGGTCTCGGCGGAGCTCGAGAAGTCGTTCAAGAAGCAGGGCATGAAGATTCTCACCGGCACGAAGGTGACGAGCGCGAAGGTCGGTACGAACGGCGTCGATCTCGAAGCGCAGACGCCCGACGGGAAAACGACGAAGATCAGCGCCGAGTACCTGCTGGTCGCGACCGGCCGCGGCCCGGTGACGAATGGTCTTGGCGCGGACGACGCGGGGCTCCAGATGGAGCGCGGCTACGTCCGGGTCGATCGCGAGTACCGCACGAACGTCCCCGGCATCTCCGCGATCGGCGACGTCATCACCTTCGACACGCCTGGCCATCCGCAGCTTGCGCATCTCTCGTCGGCGGAGGGCATCGCGCTGGCCGAGCGAATTGCCGGCAAAGAATTCCGTCCGATCAACTACGATCACGTGCCCGGCTGCACCTACTGCGATCCCGAGATCGGGAGCGTCGGCCTGACCGAGGCGGAAGCGAAGCAGCGTGGGTTCGACGTGCGCGTCGGCACGTTCAAGTTCAGCGTGCTCGGCCGCGCGCGCATCGCCGGCGAGACGGAGGGGTTCGTGAAGATCGTCGCCGAGAAAAAGTACGATGAAGTGCTCGGCGTCCACATGATCGGCCCGCGCTCGACGGAACTGGTCGCCGAGGCGACGCTCGCGCTGCGGCTCGAGTGCACGGTCGAAGAGCTGGTGCGGACGATTCACGCCCATCCCACGATGTCGGAGGCTGTAGGCGAAGCCGCGCACGCCGCGCACGGCGCCGCAATACACGCTTGACGGCTCAGTACCCTCAGGAGGCCGCCGCGCAGCGGCGGCAAGCCCGAAGGGCGTCGCGCGGAGCGCGTCGAGCGCGTGGGGGTGGGGCGCCACGCGCATTGAATAATGCCTGATAAGCAGATCCTGAACGCTGACGAGTGGAGGGTTGCCGATCCGGATCGGCCGTCCGAGCACCTCTCACGCGAGCAGCTGCTCGAGATGTATTACTTCGCGCGGCTCGCGCGCGAGGTCGAGGAGCGCCTCGTCATCCTCTTCCGCCAGAGCAAGGTCATTGGCGGCCTGTATCGCAGCCTTGGACAGGAAGGGGAATCGGTCGCGACCGCCTACGCGCTCGAACGGCGCGACGCCGTCCTGCCGCTCATCCGCAACATGGGCGCGCTGATGACGATGGGGGTGCGGCCGATCGAGATCTTTCGTCAGTACATGGCGAAGGGCACGTCGAACTCACGCGGCCGCGATCTCAACATCCACATCGTCCATTTGCCGGAGCCCGACGCCGACGAGCCGGTGATCGTCGGTCCGATCAGCATGCTCGGAGATTCGATCCCGGTTGCCGCGGGCATCGCGATGGGCGCGCGCATGAGAGGCAAGCCGCGCGTCGCGATGGCCTGGATCGGCGACGGCGCGACGAGCACGGGCGCCTTCCACGAAGGGATGAACTTCGCCGCGGTCCAGAAGATCCCGTTGGTCGTCGTCGCCGAGGACAACAAGTACGCGTACTCGACGCCGATCTCGAAGCAGATGGCCATCACGCGCATCGACGAGCGCGCCGCGTCCTACGGCATCGCGCACGAGCTCGTCGACGGCAACGACATGCTGGCCGTCTACGACGCGGCGAAGAAAATGGTCGATCGCGCGCGCGCCGGCGAGGGGGCACAGCTGCTGGGCGTCGATACGATGCGCATGCAGGGGCACGCGCAGCACGATGACGCGCGCTATGTGCCCAAGGCGCTGCTCGACAGCTGGTCGGCAAAGGATCCGCTGCGGCATTTCCGCCGCGTGCTTGGCGATCGTGACGTCGCGCACGATCGCGAGCTGGACGACATCGACAAGATGGCCAAGGACTACGCGGCGCGCGAAGCGGATGCGGCCGCGAACGAGCCGATGCCCGACCCGGCGTCGGTCGCACGCGGCGTCTACGCGAACGATCCGTATGCGGTGCCGAAGATCGAGTTCGTGAAATCCCCGTTCACGCAATCGCCGGGTCTAAAGACCCGGCCTGCAACGGAAACGATCGCTGAGGGCGACACGTAGGGCGGATCTTCAGCACGTGGGGAAAAACGCGAGAGCAATGACGGTAGGGCGCCTCTTTAGAGAGGCGCTGTCGTGAAAGCGCACCTACAGGTGCGCCCGACCGCGCACAGTCGCCTTCAGACCCGGCAGAACCAATGGCCGTCATCACCTATCTAGACGCAATCCGCCAGGCGCTCTTCGAAGAGATGGAAGCGGACGAACGCGTGTTCGTCATGGGCGAGGACATCGGTCCGTACGGCGGCGCGTTCAAGGTCACCGAAGGGTTGCACGAGAAGTTCGGCGACGCGCGCGTCATCGACACGCCGATCTCCGAGACCGCGATCGTCGGGTCTGCGATTGGCGCGTCCTACATGGGCCTGCGTCCGGTCTGCGAGATCCAGTTCATCGACTTCATCGCCTGCTGCTTCGACATGCTGACCAACTTCGCGGCGACCAGCCGGTATCGCAACGGCGCCGGTGTGCCGATCGTCGTGCGCGGTCCGTGCGGCGGCGGGGTCGGCGGCGGCCCATTTCACTCGCTCAACCCCGAGGCGTACTTCCTCAACACCCCGGGTTTGAAGATGGTCGAACCAGCCACCGCGTACGACGCGAAGGGGCTGCTCAAGGCCGCCATCCGCGACGACGATCCGGTGCTCTACTTCGAGCACAAGTTTCTTTATCGGCGCATCAAGGACGAAGTGCCGGCCGACGACTACATCGTCCCGATCGGCAAGGCGGCGGTGCGGCGCGAAGGATCGGATCTGACGATCATCACGTTCGGCGCGATGGTGCACATCGCCTTCGAGGCGGCGGCGGCGCTCGCCGGCGACGGCGTGCAGGCGGAAGTGATCGACCTCCGCTCGCTCGCGCCGCTCGATCGCGACACGATCCTCGCGTCGGTCGCGAAGACCAATCGGGCGCTGCTGCTCTACGAGGCGCGCCGCACCGGCGGCATCGGTGGCGAGCTGGCCGCGATCATCGCGGAAGAGGCGTTCGAGTACCTCGACGCGCCGATCGTGCGCGTCGCCTCGGAGGATGCGCCCGTGCCGTATGCCCCGCCGCTCGAATCGGCCTTCCTGCCGAGCGTCGACAAGGTGGTTGGAGCAGCAAAGAAGTTGGTCAAATATTGACTATGCCGACAAACGTCGTGATGCCCCAGATGGGCGAGTCGATCGCGGAAGGCACCATCGTCCGGTGGATCAAGAAGGTGGGCGATGCCGTCGATCGCGACGAGCCGCTGTTCGAGATCTCCACCGACAAGGTCGACGCCGAGATCCCCTCTCCGGGTGCCGGCGTGCTGACCGAGATCAAGGTCAAGGAAGGGGAGACCGTTCCGGTCAACTCGGTCGTTGCTGTGATCGGCGGTGCCTCCGCCGGCGACGCCGTGCCAGCGGCCGAAGGGAGCGCCGAGGCCGCGGATGCGGGCGCGGCCGTGGCCAGCAAACCGTCGGAGGTGCCGGAGGCAGCGGTCGGGCAGCCCGAGGCCGGACCGGCGGTGGAGGCGGTTGCGCCCAGCGGCGGCGAGGAGCTTCCGCCGAAACAGGACCTTCCGCCTGACCGCCTCCGCCAACGCTCCGGCGAGTCCGCCGAAGCTGCAGCGACGGCGGAAGGCGGAAGCTACGGGGAGGGGCTGAGCAAGGAAGAACTGCGCCGGCAGAAGTCGTCTCCGTTGGTGCGGAGGATCGCAAGCGAGCACAACGTCGACATTCGCGAAATCCAGGGCACGGGGATCAGCGGCCGCGTCACCAAGCGCGACATCCTCGGGTTCATCGAATCGGGCAAGGGGCGGATTGCCGCCCCGGCGGCCGAGGCGCAAACGGCGCGTTCGGCTCCCGGCCCGCAGGCTCCCGTGTTCAAGCCCGGCGAGCGCGTCGAGATCGTCCCGATGACGATCATGCGCAAGAAGATCGCCGAGCACATGGTGCTCAGCGCCCGCACGTCGCCGCATGTCTACTCCGTCTACGAGGTCAACTTCGGGCGTCTCTCGCAGCTCCGCGAGAAGAAGAAGGGGGAGTACGAGCGCCTCGGCGGCAAGCTGACCTTCACCGCGCTCATCGCGAAGGTCGTCGTCGACGCGCTGCGCGCGTTTCCCGTCGTCAACGCCTCGATCGACGGCGACAACATCGTCTACAAGAAAGACATCAACCTGGGGATTGCCGTCGCGCTCGACCAGGGACTGATCGTCCCGGTGATCAAGAACGCGGACGAGAAGAACCTCCTCGGGCTGAGTCGAGCGATCGAAGATCTGGCGACGCGCGCGCGATCGAAGAAGCTCCATCCCGAAGAAGTGCAGGGCGGGACGTTCACGATCACCAATCCCGGCGTGTTCGGCGCCGTCTACGGTCTCCCGTTGATCAACCAGCCGCAGGTCGCGATCATGGGCGTCGGTGGCATCGAGAAGCGGGCCATCGTCATCGACGATGCGATTGCGATCAGGCCGACGTGTCACCTGTCGCTCGGCTACGATCATCGGCTGATCGACGGCGCCGATGGCGGACGATTCCTCTCGTTCATCAAGGAACGGCTCGAGCACTTCGACGAAGCATGGATGTAAGACGCCTCGGCGTCATCGGCTACGAAGAGGGCCTCGCGCTGCAGCGGCAGCTCGTCGAGGATCGCAAGGCAGGGCGCATCGGCGATCAGCTGCTGCTGCTCGAGCACCCGCCGGTGATCACGCTGGGCGTGAAGACGCGGAACGATCGCTCGCACGTGCTCGAGACGCCGGAGGCGCTCGCGTCGCTTGGCGTCGGCCTCTTCGAGGCGGGACGTGGCGGCGACGTGACGTATCACGGTCCGGGACAGCTGGTCGGATATCCCATCCTCGATCTCAAGCCCGATCGTTGCGACGTGCACCGCTACGTGCGCGACCTGGAAGAGGTGCTGATTCGCAGCGCGGCGAGGTTCGGCATCGACGCGGGACGAGTGGCGGGACTGACGGGAATCTGGGTCGGCGACGAGAAGCTGGCCGCGATCGGCGTCCGCATCTCACGCTGGATCACGAGCCACGGCTTCGCGTTGAACGTGAACACGAACCTGGAGCATTTCCGGCTCATCGTGCCGTGCGGAATCCCTGACAGGGGCGTCACCTCGATGCACCGGCTGCTCGGCCGTGAGGTGCCGATGGCCGAGGTGGAGGCGGTCGTCACGGACGAATTCCGGGCCCTCTTCGACAGCACAACTCTCGCCGCTGCAGCGTTTTGAACGCTGTTCAGCCCCGCCGGAATAAGCCTGCATCCTGTGGTGTTTTGATGAACACGGAGGCCACAGATGCGTCAGCAGTTAGCAGAACGCGATCTGATCGGCCGCATGCGCGCCAGAGACGGCTCGGCAGTCGACGACCTGGCGTCCCTCTACGGTCCTCGGATTCAGCAACTTGCGTTTCGGTATTTGAAGAACTGGGAAGATGCCGAAGAAGTTGCGCAAGACGTCCTGATGAAGGTCTATCGAAAGATTGAAGCCTTCCGCGGTGACGCGGCGCTTTCTTCTTGGATCTATCGGATTACGTTCAACACGGCGATGTCGCGGCTGCGGACCGCGCGTTACAGCCGTCCGGCGGAAGTGCAGGCGCTGGAGATCGAGAGCGAGTCGTCTTCGGAGCACATGCGGCCGGAGCCGGCCGACTGGGCGTCGCTCGCCGACGATCAGGTGCTCCGCAGCGAGATGCGGACGAAGCTGATCGAAGCGCTGACGCACCTGCCGAACGTCTACAGGATTCCGGTCCTGCTGCGTGACATCCAGGGGCTGTCGACGGAAGAAGCGAGCGCGGTGCTGCGGGTGAAGCCGCAGACGTTGAAGTCGCGTCTCCATCGCGGCCGTCTGATCCTGCGCAAGCACCTCGGCGACTTCGCGGGCGGGCTCGAGTTGCACGCGCGCGATGCGGTGAACTGACACAAACGGCTTCGCCATTCGTGTCAGTTCACGGCTCAAGGCTCACGGGCAGTTAATTAGCACGGACGCGGGTGAAAGGCGTGGCAACCAAGCCCCCGACCTTACGACCAGCAACCTCCGTAAGCCCTAAGCCCTAAGTCCTAAGCCGTTCTCGAACGCGGTCCGTTCATGGCGGCTCAGGGCCGGTTCGAGCGTCCTTCCAATCCCGCCTTTCACGATTTCCACCGGCACCGCGGCGACCAGATTGCGACCCGTTCCGGGCGCGTCGATCGCCGCGAAGCATGAATAGCGGCGGCGCGATCCGCGTGCGAGCGCTTCGGCGACGCGCGCGGCCGCGCTCGCCAGCGTGTACGGCGCCGGCGGCCACAAGGCCGCCAGCCGCGCGGAGAGCGCCGCCATGTGGTGCGCGGCCAACAGCGCGGCGATCGGCTGATTGAACGCCGTCGCCGCCTCCCAGCCGATCACCGCCTCACGCGGCGGGACGCCGGCAATGCCAATGGAAATATCGACGGGGCTCGCGTCGAGGAGCGCCGCGGCAATCGCGCGCACTGCCGATTCGAGCGCGAGCGGCGCGGATCCGACGAGCCGTCGCGCGGGGAGGTGCAGCTCGCCGATGCCGCGCGTCATCAACTCGCGCTGCGCGCCGCCCGGGAACAGGATCGGCGCGGTGGTGTCGAGCTTCGCGAGCTGCCGCAGCAGCGTGAGGCCCGACTCTCCCGCGATCTCTCCGCTTGCGACGAGATCGGCCAGCACGATCGCATCCGCGCCGGCAGCCGCGGGGATGCTTGCCGCGGCGGTCACGCGCGTGCTGAACCGATCGATCGGCGAGGACTGCAGGATGTCGAGCGCCTTGCCCTCGGCGATCCGGCCCTCAGGATCGACGAGGCGCACCTCCGACACGCGGCTGCGCACGGCGAGCGTCTGCGCGAGCGCGCCGCCGAGCGGTCCCGCGCCGATGACGGCAATCAACGACATGCGAGTGGAATATTCTATAGCCCCATGATTGCGATCGTCACCGGCAGCTCGAAGGGGATTGGGTTCGCGATTGCGAAGGCATTTGTCGGGCGCGGCCTGCAGGTCGTGCTGACCGCGCGCAAAGACGATGAGCTGCAGAAGGCGGCGGCGGCGCTCGGCGGGGATGCCAACGTGCACGTCGTCCGCGCGGACGTCCGCCAGGCGGCGGACGCGGATCGCCTCGTCGCCGAGACCGTGAAGCGCTTCGGCGGCCTGGACGTGCTCGTGAACAACGCGGGTATCGGCCGCTTCGCGAACGTCTCGGATCTGCCGCTCGACGAGTGGCAGCAGGTGATCGAAACCAACCTGTCGGCCGTGTTCTACGGTTGCCGCGCGGCGCTGCCGGAGCTCAGGCGGCGCGGCGGCGGTTACATCATCAACATCAGCAGCCTGGCCGGGAAGAATCCGTTTGCCGGCGGCGCGGCTTACTGCGCATCGAAGGCGGGGCTGAACGCGTTCAGTGAAGCGCTGATGCAGGAGGTCCGCCACGACAACATCCGCGTGAGCTACATCATGCCGGGATCGGTGTCGACCGGCTTCGGGGATCGCGGCCTGGGCGGAGAAGCGGACTGGAAGATCGCGCCGGAGGACGTGGCGGAGGTGGTGGTGGATCTCGTCACGCTCGACGCGCGCAGCCTCGCCAGCCGCGTCGAGCTGCGCCCATCGCGCCCGCCGCGCAAGGGCTGACATGACGTCGACGATTGCGCACTACAACCTGCTCGAGCCGATCGGACGCGGCGGCCTCGGCGAGGTGTTCCGCGCCCGCGACACGCGCGTCGGCCGCACCGTTGCCGTGACGATCCTGCTGCCGAAGCTGACCGAGGATCCGGCGAACCTCGCCGAGCTGCTCGAGGAAGCGCGGCTCGCGTCGGCGCTCTCGCATCCCAACATCGCGACGCTCTTCGACTTCGGCGAAGAGGAGGGCAGCCACTATCTCGTTTACGAGTTCGCGTCCGGGCGCAGCCTGCGCGAGGAGCTCGCCGGGGGCGCGATGCCGCCGCGGCGCGCGCTCGACATCGCGATCCAGCTGGCCGACGCGGTCTCCGATGCCCACGCGCACGGCATCATTCACGGCGACCTCAGGCCCGACACGATCATCATCACGAGCAAGGGGAGCGCGAAGATTCTCGACTTCGGGATGACGCGCTGGACGCGGGGTGGGCTGGTCCGCGGCAGCGCGGCCCGCGATCCCGATTCGCTGCCGCCCGACACGGTGGCCATCGTCTCGTATCTCTCGCCGGAACAGGCGCTCGGCGGCAAGGTCGATGCGCGCACCGACGTTTTTTCGATCGGCACGATCGCCTACGAGATGATCACCGGACGGAATCCGTTCGGCGCGCTCTCCGCCGGCGAGACGATCGTCAACGTGATCCAGGGCAAGGTGCCGCCGGCCTCGCAGGTGACGAGCGGCGTGCCCCGGGAGGTCGACGAGGTGCTCGTGCGCGCGCTGGCGCGCGACCTCGCCGATCGGCAGCAGAGCGCCGCCTCGCTCGCCGCCGAACTGCGCAGCCTCGCCGCGATGCTCGACGTCCGCACCGGCGACGCCGTCGAGTCCTCCGCGCTGCTGCCGCTCGACGAGCAGCCGGACAAGAAAGCCTCGCGTCTGCTTCTCGCCGCGCTCGGCGCCGCGGCGGGCGCCGCGGCGTTCGTGTGGTGGCTCCTGAGTCACTGAGCCAGCACCTCACACTTGTCACGGCCTACGGCTCATCACGAAGCTCACGAAGCGACGAAGCTCACGAAGGTCAATACTCAAAAATACAAAGAGAAGTATTCTTCGTGGTCTTCATGTCTTCGTGGTCTTTGTGGTTGGCCGTTGGCCGTGACAGTGAAGGCCGTGGCGAAGAGAGTATGATCGCGGGGTGACGGTCCTCGCCGCAGTCGACGACTTCCTCTTTCGCTCCAAAATCCGCGCGGTCGCGAAGCACGTCGGCGCCGAGATCACCTTCGCGCAATCCCCGCACGACATCCTGACGCACGCCCGCGAGAAGAAGCCGGGGCTCGCGATCTTCGATTTGAACAGCACGAAAGCGGATCCAATCGCGACGATTGCCGCGCTCAAAGCGGACCCCGCGACGAAAGACGTCCCGACGATCGGGTTTGTCTCGCACGTCCACGCGCAGCTGATTGCGGCGGCGAGGAATGCCGGCGCGGACGAAGTGATGCCGCGCTCCGCGTTCGCGGCGAAGCTGGCGGAGATCCTCAGCCGCGGATGACGCGCGGTATCACGGTCGACGACATCACCACCGCGGCCGCGCGGTTGCGCGGCCGCATCGCCTGCACCCCGACGCGTCGATCGGAGTGGCTCTCGGACCTGAC